>WHUE01000044.1:23617-33078 GCA_009377375.1 Alphaproteobacteria bacterium
TGCGCCCGTAGGCGTCGTAGCCGCCACCCACGCCGGCGCCGACGATGAAGCGAAGGGTCTTGCCCTTGTAGAAGGATTCGGCGGCATTCGCCGCCATCGGCTGAACCGCGAACGCCGCCGTGGCCAAGGCCAGCGCGCCGGCGAGATGAGTTGTCCTGCGAGATAACATGTCGAACCTCCCTGAAAACCGGCCGGGTTCTGACATATCGCCCCGACCGACACTTGTTGATCCGCCGCGTCTGAAACCGAACGCTTTTTCCGGCAGGGTATTGACCGGCGGCGCCTCTGGCAATCCCACGGCGGCTTACTCCGCCTCGGACGCCCCCTTCACCAGCGCCGCCAGCACGGAGCCGCCGAGTTCCTGGCTGAGGCCCGCGGTTTCGTGCACGAGGGCGGAAACGCCCATCGCCTCCAGCCGGGCGCGGTGCTGGTCGTCATGCACCCGGGCGAAGATGGGAATGCCGGGAAAGCGGGCGCGCAGCCCCTCCGCCGCGCGGATCGAAGCCGAAGGGGTGTCCATCGTCAGCACCGCGGCGCGGGCGCGGGCCACACCCGCTCCCATCAGCACGTCGGGCCGGCCGGCGTCGCCGTAGAACACCGGCAGCCCGGCGGCGCGAGCGCGGGCGACGCGGTCCGGCTCCATGTCGAGCGCGGCGTAGGGCACGCCCTGCCCCTCCAGCATCTGGCACACGGCGCGCCCGACACGGCCGTACCCCGCGACGATCACGTGGCCGTCCAGCGCCTTCGTCTCGCCGTCGATATCCTGCGCCCGCTCCGCCCCGGCGCCGGACAGGCGCCGTCCCGCCCATCCGCCCGCGGCGGCGAGCAGCGGCGTGACCGCCATGGTCAGCGCGACCACCACCATCAGCACGTCGGCGACCGCCGGGGCGACGACCCGGCTGGAGACGGCGAGGATGAAGACGAGGAAGGCGAACTCTCCCCCCTGCGACAGGGTCAGCCCGCACCGCACCGCGTCGCCGGTTCCCAGCCCGGCGATGCGGCAGAGCGCGCCGAGCACCACGGCCTTCAGCGCGATCAGCGCCGCGGTCAGCCCCAGCACCAGCCACAGGCTTTCTGCGACGATGCCGAGGTCGATCGACATGCCGACGGTCATGAAGAACAGGCCCATCAGGACGCCGCGAAAGGGCTGGATGTCGGCCGCGATCTGGTGGCGGTACTCGGTCTCCGCCAGCATCAGCCCGGCGAGAAACCCGCCCAGCGCAGCCGACAGCCCCGCCATCTGGGTCAGCCAACTCGAGCCCAGCAGCACCAGCAGCGTCACCGCCGACAGGACCTCGGCGCTGCGCCCGGCGGCGATGACGCGGTAGATCGGCCGCAGCACCAGCCGCCCGGCCACCAGGATCACCGCGAACGCCGCCAGCGCCTTCAGCGCCGCCGTGCCGAGCATCGGGCCCAGCGTCTGCGCGTCGCCGGCGAGCGCCGGCACCAGGGTCAGCATCGGCACCACGGCCAGGTCCTGGAACAGCAGAACGGCGAAGCAGGTGCGGCCGAACCGCGTGCCGAGCTCGCCCCGCTCCGACAGCAACTGCAGCACCACTGCGGTCGACGACAGCGCCAGCGCTCCGCCGACCACCACCGACGCCTCCGCCCCCAGTCCGGCCATATAGGCGACCGTCCCGATGAGAAGCGAGGTCAGGCCCACCTGCGCCAGGCCGAGCCCGAAGACGGAGCGCCGCATGACGTAGAGCCGCTCCCACGACAGCTCCAGCCCGATGGCGAACAGCAGGAACACCACGCCCAGCTCCGCCAGGTGGCGCGTCGTCTCGGTTTCGCTCACGAGCCCCAGCGCATGGGGGCCGATCACCACCCCGCCCACCAGAAAGCCGAGGATCGGACTGGCCTTCAGGCGCTGGAACAGCGGCGCGAACACGACCGCCGCCAGAAGGAACGCCAGCGCCTCGCTCAGGAACCCCGCGTCCGTCATGTGACCTCTCCGGCCGCGGCGCAGCACCCCGGCCCCCGCCCACTTTATCGCGCCGGCACCGGCGGTGAAACGAGCGATCTCCCGCCCCCGCCTTGCACGGCGTTGCGGCGATTGCTAAGCCATCGGCCATGGGCGGTATCCTGATCGAAGCCGCCAGCCTGCTGGGCGGGCTGGCGCTGCTGGTGGGCGGCGGCGAGGCGCTGGTCCGGGGCGCCGTCACGCTGGCCCGCCGGCTCGGCATCTCTCCGCTGATCGTCGGCCTGACCATCGTCGGGTTCGGCACCTCGGCGCCGGAGCTGGTGGTGAGCGTGCTGGCCGCCGCGACCGGCTCTCCGGGGCTCGCGCTCGGCAACGTGGTCGGCAGCAACATGGCCAACATGATGCTGATCCTCGGCATCGCGGCGCTGATCTTCCCCCTCGCCGTGCATCGCGACGCGCTGCGTCGCGACGGGCTGATGATGGCCTGCGCCACCGTCGCCGTCCTGATCGTCGGCGCCACGGGACGGATGGAAGCCGGGCACGGCGTGCTGATGATCGCGGCGCTGGGGCTATACATCTTCGGGACGGTCTGGACCGACCGGCGCAAATCGGGCAGCGAGGTCGCCACGCTGCACCGCGACGAAGCCGAAAGCTATGACGGGCTCCTGCCCGGCAAGGGCTGGTCCGTCGCGCTGGCGATCGCCGGCGGCATAGCGGCGCTGGCCGCCGGCGCGCATCTTGCCGTCGTCGGCGCCAGCGCCATCGCAGGCCGGTTCGGCGTGCCGGACGAGGTGATCGGGCTGAGTGTCGTCGCGGTCGGCACTTCGCTGCCGGAGCTGGCGGCTGCGATCTCCGCCGCGCGGGCGCGGCACGCCGATGTCTGCGTCGGCAACGTGATCGGCAGCAACATATTCAACCTGCTCGGCATCGCCGGCGCGGCGTCGCTCGCCGCGCCGCTGCCGTTCAGCCCCATGATGGTCGGCTTCGACCTCTGGGCCCTGCTCGCCGTCTCGCTGCTGCTGTTTTTCTTCATGGCGACAGGGCGCATCATCAGCCGCCGGGAAGGCGGGGCGCTGCTGGCGCTTTACATCCTCTACATGCTCTGGCACTTCGCCGTGCCGGCGCCGGCCGGCGCGGCTTGAACGCGCGGAGCCCGGCTCTATCATGCACGCCATGACTGACAGGACACCACGAACGGCGCTGATCACCGGCGCGGGACAGCGCATCGGCCGGGCCATCGCCGAGGGGCTGGCCGCGGACGGCTGGGCGGTGGCGCTGCACTGCCACACCTCCGCCGACGGGGCCGAATCGCTGGCGCAGCGCATCGAGGCGGCCGGCGGCCGCGCCGCGACGCTGAAGGCCGACCTGTCCCGCGAGGAGGAGACCCGGACGCTGACGAGCCGGGCGGCGGAGGCGCTGGGCCCCGTCTCCTGCCTGGTCAACAGCGCCGCCGCCTTCGACCGGGACGAGGCGGATACCGTGACCCGCGAAAGCTGGGACCGCCATATGGAGGTCAACCTGCGCGCGCCGTTCGTGCTGTCCCGGGCGCTGGCCGCCGCGCTGCCGGATGGCGCGGAAGGCAATATCGTCAACCTGCTCGACCAGCGGGTGTGGAACCTGACGCCGCATTTCGTGTCATACACGGTCAGCAAGGCGGGGCTGTGGACGCTGACGCAGACGCTGGCGCTGGCGCTGGCGCCCCGCATCCGGGTCAACGCGGTGGGGCCGGGTCCCGCCCTGCCGAGCCGCCGCCAGACCGAGGCGCAGTTCGCCCGCCAAGCCGCCTCCACCCCGCTGGGACGCGGCACGACACCGGCGGAAATCCTGGACGCGGTGCGATTTATCCTTGCAGCGCCGGCGATGACGGGCCAAATGATAGCCTTGGATGGCGGACAGCACCTGAACTGGTCGCCTGCCCGCTCCGGCGACGAATCCGTTGAGTAACGAGCCGCAAACCGCCCGGAAAACGCCGGGGATCCGGCCTTTCCGCCTATGAACCGGAAGGACCCGCAGACATGAACCAGCCCGCCCCCGTCCAGCCGCTGACGGTTCAGGAGCCCGCCTGGCGCACGCGGCGCATTTTCGTGCGCGACCTGGTGGTGCCCTGCCTGATCGGCGTCCACCGGCATGAAAAGGACGGAAGGCAGCGGGTTCGCATCAATCTGGACCTGGATGTCGCGGAGGACGAGGCGGCGCACGGCGACCGGCTGGTCAATGTGGTGTGCTACGAGGAGATCATTTCCGCGATCCGCCGCATCACCGATGCGGGACACATCAACCTGGTCGAAACCCTTGCCGAACGCGTCGCCGATTACTGTCTGGGCGACCCCCGGGTGAGGATGGCGCGGGTGAGGATCGAGAAGCTCGATGTGTTCGCCGACGCCGGCAGCGTGGGCGTAGAAATCGAACGCGCCAACCGGGCGCAGTAATCGCGGCGGATACCAGAGGAGAAGCCGCGCAGCAGCCGGAATTGTGCACAGGCGCGTCGGCCGGGGTATTTCGGCTCTTGCCGGGGCGCAGAATGTTTTTTGTTAATTCCTGATTACCGGACTGTTAAGACAGCTTTACAGTTGTTTATCAGAAATTCCATGTAAATCAATGTGTTAGAATTTTTGCACAGTTATTGGGCAAAGCGATACAAGTTCAAGGATGGCTAGGACATAAAGCCTGGTCCGGCCGGTTTTCAACAGTGCTATCCACAGGAAAGGTGGACAAGCCCCGGTCGAAACAGCCGGGATCGTCCCGCCGCCGCAGACCGCCGAGACATGCAGCAGATCGACTCCGACGCACAGGCCCCGCATTCCCTCGCCGGCCCGGACTCCGGCGCGGAGAACGACGCGCCGCCGTCGCTGACGGCCGGCGTCGCGGCGATCGGCGACTGCCTGCGCACGCTCGGCGGCACGCCGGGCGTCTACCGCTTCCTCGACGGCGATGGCGGGCCGCTCTATGTCGGCAAGGCCAAGAACCTGAAACGCCGTGTTGCGGCCTATACGCGGCCGGAGCGCATGCCGGTCCGCATCCAGCGCATGATCGCGCGGGTCCGCGCCGTGGAGATCGTCACCACCCACACCGAAGTCGAGGCGCTGCTTCTCGAAAGCAACCTGATCAAGAAGCTGAAGCCGCGCTACAACGTTCTTCTGCGCGACGACAAGTCGTTTCCCTATATTCTGCTGACCACCGACCATGACTGGCCGCAGCTGATCAAGCACCGCGGGGCGCGCAGCCGCAAGGGCGAGTTCTTCGGCCCCTTCGCGTCCGCCGGCGCGGTCAACCGCACCCTGGCGGCGCTGCAGCGGGCCTTCCCGCTGCGCAGCTGCTCGGACAGCATCTTCGCCAGCCGCACCCGGCCCTGCCTGCAATACCAGATCAAGCGCTGCACCGCGCCCTGCGTCGGGCGCATCGGCGCCGAGGAGTACAACGCCATCGTCGACGAGGCGCGCGGTTTCCTGACCGGGCGCAGCCGCGACCTGCAGCAGACCCTGTCGGCGCGGATGGCGGCGGCGTCGGAGGCGCTGGAGTTCGAGGGCGCCGCGGTGTTCCGCGACCGCATCCATGCGCTGACCCAGATCCAGGCGCACCAGGACATCAACGTCGCCGCGCTGGGCGATGCCGACGTGATCGCCGTGCACCAAGGCGGCGGGCTCGCCTGCATCCAGGTGTTCTTCTTCCGCGCCGGGCAGAATTTCGGTACGCGCACCTATTTCCCGGCCCACGCGGCGGGGCTTGAGCCGGCAGAGGTGCTGGAGCCGTTTCTCGGCCAGTTCTATGCCGACAAGGAGCCCCCGGGCCAGGTGCTGATCGGCGAGGCGCTGGAAAACCACGCCTTGGTAGAGGACGCGCTGAGTGTGCGGGCCGGCCGGAAGGTGCGGCTGCAGCGGCCGACGCGCGGCCCGAAGCGCAAGCTGGTCGAGCATGCGCTGGCCAATGCGCGGGAATCGCTCGCCCGGCGGCTGTCGGAAAGCGCGACCCAGATCCGGCTGCTCGACGGCGTCGCCCGCGTCTTCGGGCTCGACGGCACGCCGCGGCGCATCGAGGTCTACGACAACAGCCATATCCAGGGCAGCGCCCCGGTCGGCGGGATGATCGTCGCCGGTCCCGAGGGGCTGATGAAGAACGCCTACCGCAAGTTCAACATCCGGGATGCCGCCATCGCCCCCGGCGACGACTTCGCCATGATGCGGGAGGTGCTGACCCGCCGTTTCAGCCGGGCGCTGAAGGAGGACCCGGACCGCGAATCCGCGAACTGGCCCGATCTGGTGCTGATAGACGGCGGGGCCGGGCAGCTTACGGCGGCGCGCGAGACGCTGGCCGATCTGGGGCTCGGCGACCTGGCGCTGGCGGCCATCTCCAAGGGCCCGGACCGGGATGCCGGGCGCGAGCATTTCCACATGGACGGACGCCACTCTTTCATGCTCAAGCCCAACGACCCGGTCCTCTACTTCCTGCAGCGGCTGCGCGACGAGGCGCACCGCTTCGCCATCGGCAGTCACCGGACGCGGCGGTCGCAGGCCATTACCCGTTCGCCGCTGGACGAGATCGCGGGCATCGGCGCGGCCCGCAAGCGGGCGCTGCTGCACCATTTCGGCTCCGCCCGGGCGGTGTCGGAAGCCGGCACCGCGGACCTGGAAGCGGTGGCCGGAATCAGCCGCGCCGTGGCCAAAAAAATCTATGATCATTTCCACGCGGACGGATAGTATGGCCACGGCGCCCCCGCTCCCCCAGTTAACCGGTATGGAACGAGCACAACGATCATGCTCACCAGCCTTCCCAACCTTCTGACCCTTTTCCGGATCGCCGCGGTTCCGGGGCTGGTCGCGCTGTTCTACATGGCGAGCGACCTGGGCAACTGGCTGGCTGCGGGTCTGTTCGCGGTCGCCGCCTTCACCGATTTCCTCGACGGCTATATCGCGCGGGCGACGCGCCAGTATTCGGCGTTTGGCCGATTCCTCGACCCCGTGGCCGACAAGCTGCTGGTGTCCGCGACGCTGCTGATGGCGACCGCGTTCAACCAGATATCCGGCCTGGTGATCCTGCCGGCGGTGGTGATCCTGTGCCGCGAGATCACGGTGTCCGGCCTGCGCGAATACCTCGCCGGCATCCAGGTCAGCGTGCCGGTCAGCCAGCTCGCCAAGTGGAAGACCACGCTGCAGATGTTCGCCATCGGATTCCTGATCGTCGGCGATTCCGGGCCCGGCTTCCTCCCCGTCCGGCTGATCGGCGAGACGGGGCTCTGGATCGCCGCGGGGCTGACCCTGATCACAGGCTACGACTACCTGCGCGCCGGACTCGGCCATATCGACCGCGCCGAGCAGGCAGCGGCCGCGAAGAAGCCCGCCGGGCGGGAGCGGGCGTCGTCGACATGACGGCCCCCGCCCAGATGCTGTTCGGGCTCGCCGGCTGGAGCGGCAGCGGCAAGACCACGCTGGTCCGTCGCCTGCTGCCCGTGCTCGTCGGGCGGGGACTCCGCGTTTCCACGGTGAAGCACGCGCATCACGAATTCGACGTGGATATGCCGGGCAAGGACTCATACGAACACCGCCGGGCCGGCGCGGCGGAGGTGATGGTGACCTCGGAGCGGCGCTGGGCGCTGATGCACGAGCTGCGCGGCGCCGGCGAGCCGCCGCTCGAGGCCCTGCTCGCCCGCATGACGCCGGTCGACCTGGTGCTGGTCGAGGGTTTCAAGCGGCTGCCGATTCCGAAGCTCGAGGTCCACCGCCCGTCTCTCGGCAAGCCGTTGCTCTGTGCCGCCGACCCCCATGTCGTTGCCGTCGCCAGCGACGCGCCGCTGCCCGGGCTTTCCGTGCCGGTGCTGGCGCTGGACGATGTGGACTCCATCGCCGCGCTGGTGATCGACCGCTGCGGCCTCGCCGCCGGCGAAGCCGCGGAGGAGGCAGGCTGATGGCGCAGCTCAGCGATGACTGCTTCGCCTTCGGCGGCGAGCTGATGCGCGCCGCGGATGCGCTGTCCGCGCTGCGCGAGCGGCTGGTGCCGGTGGTCGAGACCGAAACCGTGTCCCTGGGCCACGCCGCCGGACGAATCCTGGCGGAGAACGTCGCGGCGCCCTGCGCCGTGCCGCCATACGACAACGCCGCGGTCGATGGCTACGCGGTCCATTTCGACGACCTGACCGCCGGCGCGGACACGGCCATGCCGGTCACAGGGCGGGTCGCCGCCGGTCATCCGCTGGGCCGCGCCCTGCGTCGCGGCGAGGCCGTGCGCATCTTCACCGGCGCGCCGATGCCGGACGGGCCCGACACGGTGCTGATGCAGGAGGATTGCGCCGTCGCCGGCGACACCGTGACCATCCCCGCCGGCATCCGGCGCGGCGCCAACCGCCGCAGGGCGGGCGAGGACATCGAGGCCGGCGCGGTGATCCTGCATGCCGGGCGCCGCATGCGGCCGCAGGACGTGGGGATCGCGGCTTCGGTCGGGCGGACGACGCTGTCCGTCTACCGCAAGCCGCGCGTGGCCCTGTTCTCCACCGGCGACGAGGTCCGCGACACAGGCGCCCCGCTGCCCGAAGGCTGCATCTACGATTCCAATCGCTACGCCCTGGCCGCAGGGCTGCAGCGGCTGGGCTGCGAAGTGGACGATCTGGGCATCCTGGAGGACCGGTTCGAGACGATCCGCGACGCGCTGTCCAGCGCGGCCGCGAGCCATGACGCGATCCTCACCTCCGCCGGGGTGTCGACGGGAGAGGAAGACCATGTGCGCCGCGCGGTCGATGCGCTGGGCGCGCTGCATTTCTGGCGGCTCGCCATCCGCCCCGGCCGCCCCATCGCGCTCGGCCAGGTCGGCCGCACGCCCTTCATCGGGCTGCCCGGCAATCCGGTGGCGGTCATGGTCACCTTCATGCGTTTCGCCCGTCCGGCGCTGCTGCTGCTGGCAGGCTGCACCGAGGTGGAGCCCCGCGTCTTCCGGGTGCGCGCCGCGTTCTCCTACAGCAAGAAGCCGACCCGGCGCGAATGGCTGCGCGCCTCGCTGTTCGTGGACGAGGACGGGGTTCTGGCGGCGCGCAAGTTCCCGCGCGACGGGGCGGGCATCCTGTCGTCGATGGTCGCCGCCGACGGGCTGATCGAGCTCGGCGAGGAGTTGACGAGGCTCGATCCCGGCACCATGGTGGATTTTCTGCCGTTCAGCGAGGTGAGCTGATGCAATTGCTTTATTTCGGCTGGGTGCGCACGCGGATCGGCAAGGGCGGCGAGGAGATCGAGCCGCCGGACTCGGTCACCGACGTGCGTGCGCTGATCGACTGGCTTCAGTCGCGCGGCGGCGGCTATGCCGAGGCGCTGGGCGACCTGACCGCCATACGGGTGGCGGTCAATCAGGAAATGGCGGAGCTGGACGCCGGGATCGCGCGCGGCGACGAGATCGCCCTGTTCCCGCCGATGACCGGAGGCTGAGTGTGACGATCAAGGTCCAGAAGGAGGATTTCGATGTCGGCGAGGAGATCGGCCGTCTGACCCACGGCAACATCGCGATCGGCGGCATGGCGTGCTTCGTCGGGCTGGTGCGGGACATGGCCGGCGAGGAACGG
>WHUE01000045.1 GCA_009377375.1 Alphaproteobacteria bacterium
GCACCAACCATAGCTGGGAGAACCGGTCGGACAAGCCGTGCCGCGTCGCCTTCGCGCTGATCGACGGCAAGCCGCCGCCGGGCGGCAGCCTGGCGATCGCCGCGCCCATGCCGCCGACGCCGAAGCCCGCCGAGACCCCGCCGGCGATCGCCCGGATGCGCCGCATCGTCACCAGCCACGATGCCGACGGCAAGGCGGTGGCGATGTGGGACGGGCTGCCGCCGCGCTGGGCGCAGCGCGAGCGCGGCAACTACACCACGCTGATCTGGGGCACCGACGAGACGCCGTGCGAGACCTGGGACCGCAAGGACTGGGGCGACATTCCCAACGAGATCGAGCCGCCGCCCGGCGGCACCTGGTGCCGGGTGATCGACTATCCGCCGAAGACCCGGGGCCGCATGCACCGGACCGACACCATCGACTACGTCATCTGCCTCAAGGGCAGGATCGACATGGACATGGACGATTCCACCGTGACGCTGCATGCGGGCGAGATGATGGTGCAGATGGGCACCAACCACAGCTGGGAAAACCGCTATGACGAGGACTGCCGCATCGCCTTCGTCCTGCTCGACGCCAAGAAGCCCGCCGGCAAGGACCCTCGCTGGACCATCCAGCCCGACGGCACGACGAAAAGGCCTTAGCGCGCGCTCCTGAGACGGCGCGTCAGGAATGTTCCACGTGGAACAATTTCCTGTCCCCGGGGGACACGGTTCGCGTCGGCCGGCGTAGCCGCTACGCCGGCTCGAACACGTCCACGGGGGTGCAGGGTTCGGCGCCCTGGGGCGGGATGCCCTGGATGTTCTCGCGGAAGCCGGGGACGACCGGGCGGCCGCCCTTGTCCTCGGCGAGCCAGAGCCGCATCAGGTGGCGCTTGCGCTCCGGCTCCGGCCAGTCCTCGAACTCGGTGCGGGTGTGCAGCGTGACGTGGTTGTGCAGGATCTGGATGTCGCCGGGGCGGAACTCCATGTCGAAATAGACCTTCCGCGCCGTCTCCTGATAGGTCTTCAGCGCGGCGAGCTGCGCCTCCGTGTATTTCGGCACGCCCGGCAGGTCCTGCGCCTTGCGCACATGGGCGCCCGCCCCCCGCGCGCTGAAATAGCCGTCATGGAACGAGAACAGCGGCATCCTGTACCAGGGCTTCTCGCCCGGCAGCACCTCGCCATGCTTGGTGAAGTAGAACTCCGCGATCAGCTCGCGCACCAGCTCGGGGTGCGTCTTCAGCATCTCGTTGTAGAGCGTCACCGTGCTGGCGATGCGGCTGGCCCCGCCCGACTTCGACGGCTGGACGCAGAGCAGCGCGACATAGTCGCACTGGTCCGAATGGAACGACATCTCCGCCGCCGTCTGGTAGCCGCGCACATGCGGGTCGTTGTAGTCGCCGCCGAAATCCTTCACATGGCCGAGCATGTGGCCCTTCGGATTCTGCGACAGCGCCCGGCCGAACCGCGTGCCGATGCCCCAGAAGGCGATGCCCGCCTGAGTCTTGTCGAACGCCGCGATCGGCATGCCGCGGATCAGGACGAAGCCGCGCCCTTCCAGCAGCTCGTCGTAGAGCGCGCGCAGCCCGGCGTCGAAGCGCGGCAGGGGGAAGTTCTCACGGGTGACGTCGAGGATATCGAGTCCCTTCGCCTGCACCGCGGCCACCGCCCGGCGCAGCTCCTCCGCCTCCTCCGCCGAGAGCTCGTAGATCCACTCGTCATTCGCGGCGAGGTCCTCGGCGCGCCAGCCGGCGGGGTCCGCCAGCGGCTGCATCGGTATCGCGGGCTCGCGCACGCGGTCGGCGGGACGGAAAGGCATGGCAGGACTCCTCGGCAACGTGCGCGGCAGCGGCGCGGCCCGTTCGGGCGACGCCCAAAGACCGTAGCCGCTGTATGGACTAAGATAGCGGCCCCGGCCCGCTCCCGGCAAGCGCGCGCTGTGCGGCCCCGCCTACCGCTTCTCGTACTGCTTCTCGCCGAACATGATGTTCCAGGCCTCGGGCGTGTGCTCGCCCAGCCGCGTGCGTTCGGCCAGAACCTCGACGCCGCGCTGCACCGCAGGGCGGGCTTCCACCGCCTCGAACCAGCGCTTCACGTTCGGGTAATCGTCATGGTCCACCCCGCGCCGGTCGGGGCTGCGGCACCAGGGGAAGATGGCGATGTCGGCGATGGAATAGGCCCCGGCGAAATACTCGTTTCCCGCCAGATGCCGGTCCATCACCCCATAGAGCCGCTTGGCCTCGTTGGTGTAGCGGTCGATGCCGTACTCCACCTTCTCCCGCGGGAAGCGTTCCAGCGCGTAGGCGCGGAAATGCCGGGCCTGGCCGAACATCGGCCCCACCCCGCCCATCTGGAACATCAACCACTGCATCGCGGCATGGTGGCCCGCCGGGTCCTTCGTCTCGTCGGGAAGGAACTTCCCGGTCTTGCGGGCGAGGTAGTAGAGGATCGCCCCGGTCTCGAACACGGAGATCGGCGCACCGCCCGCCGCGCCGGTGTCGACGATGGCCGGGATCTTGTTGTTCGGGCTGATCTTCAGGAAATCGGGTGCGAACTGCTCGCCGTTCTCGATGCAGACGGGGTGGACGGCGTATTCCAGCCCGCATTCCTCCAGCATGATATGCACCTTGTGGCCGTTCGGCGTCGGCCATGAGTAGAGATCGATCATCGGGACCTCCCTTTAGGGTTGCCCGATTATGCGCCGACCGCGGCGTCCCGCAAGCCTTGCCCGCGCGCCTCGTGCGCCGCATATTTCAGCCATGAGCCTGATCCGATCCATCCTGTTCCAGGCCGGCCGCCGCCTTGCGTCGGACCCGCGCGTGCGCGAGAAGGCGAAGCAGGCCTGGGAGACGGAGATCAGGCCGCGCGTGGCCGCGACCGGCGCGGAACTCCGCCGCATGGCCGCAGAGCCCGGCGCGAAGGACGACCCCGCCCGCCTCGCCGGCCGCGCCACCCGCCGCGTCTGGGACGAGATCACCGGGAAGCGGAAGACGTAGGCGGCGCCTTTCGCTCCGGCGGCGCGAGGCCGCAGACACGCTATCCGCCCAGCTTCTTCTTCAGGATCTCGTTGACCATCTGGGGGTTGGCCTTGCCCTGGGTGGCTTTCATGACCTGGCCGACGAACCAGCCGAGGATCTTCTCGTTGCCGCCGCGGTACTGCGCGACCTGCTTCGCCCCGCCGGCGATGGCGGCATCCACGGCGGCCTCGATGGCGCCGGTGTCGGAGACCTGCTTCAGCCCCTTCTCCTCCACGATGGAAGCGGCGTCCCGGCCGGTCTCGAGCATCGCCTCGAACACGTCCTTGGCGATGCGGTTCGACAGGGTGCCGTCCGCGATCAGGTCGATGAGCGCGCCGAGCGACGCGGCGGAGACGGGAGAGTCCGCGATCTCCACCCCCCGCCGGTTGAGCGCGCCGAACAGCTCGCCGGTCACCCAGTTGGAGGCGGCCTTGGCGTCGCGGCCCCGCGCCACCGCCTCGAAGAACTCGGCGATCTCCCGCTCGGCGGCCAGCACGCCGGCGTCGTATTCGGTGAGGCCGTATTCGGCGACGAAACGCGCCTTCTTCTCGTCCGGCAGCTCCGGCAGTGTGGCGCGGATGCCCTCGATATAGTCCTCCGTCAGGGTCAGCGGCAGCAGGTCGGGATCGGGGAAGTAGCGGTAGTCATGCGCCTCCTCCTTCGACCGCATGGAGCGCGTGACGCCCCTTTCCGCGTCGTAGAGCCGGGTTTCCTGCACCACCCGCTCGCCGCTCTCGATCAGCTCCACCTGGCGCTGCGCCTCATAGGCGATGGCCTGGCGCAGGAAGCGGATGGAGTTGACGTTCTTGATCTCGCAGCGCGTGCCCAGCGGCTCGCCCGGGCGGCGCACCGATACGTTGGCGTCGCAGCGCATCGAGCCCTGCTCCATGTTGCCGTCGCAGGTGCCGAGATAGCGCAGGATGGAGCGCAGCTTGGCGAGATAGGCGGCCGCTTCCTCCGGGCTCCGCAGGTCGGGCTCGGACACGATCTCCATCAGCGGCACGCCGGCGCGGTTGAGGTCCACCAGCGTGTGACCGGGGTCCCGGTCGTGCACCGACTTGCCGGCGTCCTGCTCCAGATGGATGCGGGTGATGCCGACGGCGCGGGACTCTCCGCCCTCCATGTCGAGCACGATCTCGCCCTTGCCGACCACCGGCTGGGAGAACTGCGAGATCTGGTAGCCCTGCGGCAGGTCCGGGTAGAAGTAGTTCTTGCGGTCGAACACGGAGACCCGGTTGATTTCCGCCTTCAGCCCCAGCCCGGTGCGCACCGCCTGCTCGACCGCGCGCTCGTTGATGACGGGCAGCATGCCCGGCATGGCCGCGTCGATCAGCGAGACATGGGTGTTGGCCTCCGCGCCGAACCCGGCGGAGGCGCCGGAGAACAGCTTGGCCTCCGTGATCGCCTGGGCATGGACCTCCAGCCCGATGACCAGTTCCCATTCGCCGGTGCGCCCTTCGATCAATGCCGCCATTGCATTTTCCTGTCCCGAACCGCCGTCACAACGCCACGGTAAAAATGATCGGACGTCCCCTGGGCGCCATCCGCCGGAAGAAATACTTCAGGTCCTCGAAATATGCCCATGCGTAACCGCAATGCTCTTCGCCGTACTCCGGCCACGCGTCCTTGCAATGCACACGGTACTTACGCGCGAACCATTCTTCGTCCAGTGGCCACATGGCCTCGGCCAGCGGAGACACCTGCTCGGGCTCAATGAGACGGATGATGTAATCATACTCATCCTCCATTAACTGGCGTCCACCCATGATGCAGAGGTTGAGTGGCGGCGTGCCGGCGTCCGGATCGAGTTCCTCCACGCCGGGTGGGTGCTCTGTAAGGCAGCGATGGATCGGATCCCACGCCTTGTCCGTCTCCTGCAGATGCTTTCGGTCCCACTCGACCTCGATGACGCTCCTGACGTAATCCCAGCGGCCCTCGTCATCGGCAAACGACAGCAGCGTTTCCCTTTGTGCGGGCGTTATCGCAAAATGCGCTCCCCGTCTCATTACAACCTCGCCACCTTCAAGCGCCGTAGCCGCCGCGCGCCGCCATCGCGGCGATCAGCGTCAGCAGGGCGTAGATGCAGGTGCGGAAGATCCACTGGCGCACGAGCCGCGAGCGGTAGTCCTTCTTCATCTGCTCGGCTTCGTTGAAGCTGGCGGCCTTGGCCTGCGCCTCCTGGAAGCGCGGCCAGGCGAGCTTGTGGATCTCCCACATCGCGTAGGCCTGCACGACCGCGCTGGCCAGCGCCGCGTAGATGCCGCCCGTGTTGGTGAACAGGAAGATATTGTAGCCGACCAGACCGAGCCCGACATGGATCAGGATGTACCAGAAATGATAGACCATCGGTCCTCTCTCAGCCTGCGCCGCGGGGGGCGAGCTCGAACCCCGCCGCCTGTTCCAGCACCTCGGCGACGCGGAACACGGTTTCGTCCTCGAAGGCCGGGGCCAGGACCTGCAGCCCCAGCGGCAGCCCGTCCGCGTTCAGCCCCGCCGGCACCGATATGCCCGGCAGTCCCGCCAGCGACGCCGGCACGGTGAGCACGTCGTTGAGATACATCGCGATGGGGTCGTCGATCATCTCGCCCAGCGCGAAGGCGGCGTTGGGCGCGGTCGGGGTGAGGATCGCGTCGCAGCGTTCGAACGCCGCCGCGAACTCGCCGGCGATCAGCGTGCGCACCTTCTGCGCCTTCAGGTAATACGCGTCGTAATAGCCGGCCGACAGCACATAGGAGCCGATCAGGATGCGGCGGCGCACCTCGGCCCCGAACCCGGCGGCGCGGGTGTTCTCGTACATCTCCGCCGGGGTCCTTCCCTCGACCCGCAGCCCGTAGCGCATGCCGTCGTAGCGGGACAGGTTCGACGACGCCTCCGCGGGGGCGATGATATAATAGGCGGGCAGCGCGTATTTCGTGCGCGGCAGCGACACCTCGACGAGTTCCGCCCCCGCCTCCTTCAGCCATGCCGCGCCCCGGTCCCACAGGGCGGCGATGTCGGGGTCCATGCCATCGACGCGGTATTCCTTCGGGATGCCGATCCGCATCCCCTTCACCCCCCGCCCCAGCGCGGCCTCGAAATCGGGCACGGGCAGGTCGGCGGAGGTCGAATCCTTCGGGTCGAACCCGGCCATCGCGCCCAGCATGATGGCGGCGTCGCGCACGGTCCGGGTCATCGGCCCGGCCTGGTCGAGCGACGAGGCGAAGGCAACGATGCCCCAGCGCGAGCAGCGCCCGTAGGTCGGCTTCATCCCGACGATGCCGCAGAACGAGGCCGGCTGGCGGATCGAGCCGCCGGTATCGGTGCCGGTCGCGCCCAGGCACAGCTTCGCGGCGACCGCGGCGGCGGAACCGCCGGAGGAGCCACCCGGCGCCATCGGCCGGTTGTCGCCGCGGCGATGCCACGGGTTGCGAACCGGCCCGTAATGGCTGGTCTCGTTCGACGAGCCCATCGCGAACTCGTCCATGTTGGTCTTGCCCAGCATCACCGCGCCGGACGCGCGCAGCCTTGCCGTCACCGTGCTCTCATAAGGCGGCACGAATCCGTCCAGGATGTGCGAGCAGGCGGTGGTGCGCACCCCTTCGGTGCAGAACAGGTCCTTGATCGCGACGGGCACGCCGTCCATCGCCCCGGCGGCGCCCGCGGCGCGGCGCCGGTCCGACGCATCGGCATCGGCCAGCGCGCGCTCCGGTGTCTCGACCACGAAGGCGTTGAGGTCGCGCGCGGCCTCGATGGCCGCGATATGCGCCTCGGCCAGCTCGCGGGCGGAGCAGTCGCCCCGGGCCAGCGCGTCGCGGGCTTCGGCGATGGTGAGCGCAGTGAGCTCCGCCATCACTCGACTACCCTGGGCACGACAAAATGACCGTCCTGCGCCTCGGGCGCGTTGGCGAGAATGTCGTCGCGGCGGTCGCCGTCCGTCACCTCGTCCCTGCGCCAGCGGAGAGTCATGCCCTCGGCGTTGGAGGTCATGGGCGCGACGCCGTCGGTATCGACCTCGTCGAGCTGCTCGATCCAGCCGAGAATCTTGTCCAGCTCGCCGGCGAGGCCGTCGAGCTCTTCCTCGGGCACGCGGATGCGCGCAAGCTGCGCGATGCGCGCCACCGTGGATTTGTCGACGGACATGGCGTAATCGTCTCCGGGCTGAAACGAAACGCCGGGGCCTACACCCCGGCAAAACCTTCGCCGAGCGCGGAAATCCGCCGCTGCGGCGCGGGCGGAAGGTAACAAAGGGCATGGCGGTCTGCAAGCTTGCAGAGATGGCGGCGGCGGTGCCGCGCGGCCGGCGGCTGATGGGGCTCGACCTCGGCGAGAAGACCATCGGCCTGGCGCTGTCCGACGTGCGCCTGTCCATCGCGAGCCCGCTGGAGACGATCCGCCGGCGCAAGTTCACCGCCGATGCGGAAATCCTGATCGCGCGCATCGCGGAGCACGAGATCGGCGGGCTGGTGCTCGGCCTGCCGGTCAACATGGACGGCACCGAGGGCCCGCGCTGCCAGTCCACCCGCCAGTTCGCCGCCAACCTGCTGCAGAAGGTCGACATCCCCATCGCCTTCCAGGACGAGCGGCTGTCGACCGCCGCCGTCACCCGCACGCTGATCGAGGCCGACGTCAGCCGGGCGCGCCGCGCGGAAGTCGTGGACAAGCTGGCCGCCGCCTATATCCTGCAATCCGCCCTCGACCTCATCGGCCGCACGGCCTGACCCCGTCCATGTTCGCCATCGCCGAGACCATCGCGCCGATCTTCCTGATGATCGTGATCGGCTTCGCCTTCCGGCGCTTCGGCTTTCCGGGGGACGGGTTCTGGCTGCCGGCGGAGCGGCTGGCCTATTACGTGCTGCTGCCGGCGCTGATCGTGCGCAACCTGGCGACGGCGGACCTCGCGGGCATCCAGGTCGGACGCATGGCGCTGATGATCGTCTGCACCGCGGCGGCGATGACGGCGCTGGTCCTGCTGCTGCGACCGCTGTTCCGCCAGAACGGGCCGGCCTACACCTCGGTGCTGCAGGGCGCGATCCGGCTGAACTCCTATGTCGGGTTCGGCGTGGCGGAGGCGTTCTACGGCCAGCCCGGGGTGGTGCTGTCCGCGCTGTTCGTCGCCGTGATGATGCCGACGGTGAACGTGGTCAGCATCGTGGTGCTGGCCGCCTACGCCCGGACCGGGCCGGTGAGCTGGCGCCGCGTGCCGCTGGAGGTCGCGCGCAACCCGATCATCCTCGCCTGCGCACTCGGCGGGCTGCTCAACGCGACGGGCCTGCCGCTGCCGGGCTGGTCGGTGGCGATGCTCGGCATCGTCGGCAAGGCGGCGCTACCGATCGCGCTGATGTGCGTCGGCGCCGGGCTGGTTCACGCCGCCGGCACGGTGCGCGTCGCCAGCCTGGGACACGCCTGCGTGCTCAAGCTCGTTGCCATGCCGGCCATCGGCTATTTCATCGCCGGCTGGGTCGGGCTGGGCGGGCTGACTTTCACGGTGGCGGTGATGTTCGCCGCCATGCCCGCCTCGCCCGCCTCCTACATCCTCGCCCGCCAGCTCGGCGGCGACGCGCCCCTGATGGCCGCCATCCTGACCGCCCAGACCGCGCTGGCCGCCGTCACCCTGCCGCTGATCCTGCTGTGGCTGGGCTGAACGGCTGACGCCCTGCGACTGCGTCATTGACGCCGCCGCCATGCCCGCCTATTTGTGGAGCCGGTACGCGAACCGGCCCTGCCTGAAGGGATAACGCGTGAGCGCCGCAGCCACAAAGTCACGACCAGCCGCCGGAAGACGGCGGATTCTGCTGTCCGCCCTGGCGGTTCTGGCGCTTGCCTGTGCCCCTTTCACCTTCGATTTGAACAGCCACATGGCGCAGACCCACGCCCATGCGGCATCCGGGGCCCATGGCGACCACGGCGGCGGCACGCATGGGGGCGAGTCCGATCATACCCTGTCCCATTGCAGCGGCCATCTCTGCGCGCCCGCCTTCGTCGATGCGCCGCAGATGGTTGCCGCCGCCGCGGTTCTGACGGGGGCAACCGGGACATTTCCGCAGGACGATTCCCTGCTGCGCCCGCTCTATCTCGGGTCCGATCCGCCGGTCCCGCGACCGGGTCTCACCGAAGCCTAGACGCGCCGCAATTGCGCCGGCGCGAAGCGGGCTTCATCGAAACTTCCTTGTCCGGAATTCCGATTTCCCCGAGGGGAAGGAGAGACCGACCATGAAAACCGCACCAGGACTCCGTCATTTTCACCGCGCCGTCCTTTCGGCGTCCCTGACGCTCGCCCTCGCGGCCGGCGCGCAGGCGGCGGACAGCCACGGCCACGGGCACGCCCCCGACATCGGCAAGCCCGGCAGCGCGGCCGAAGCGAGCAGCACCGTGACGGTGACGATCACCGACAACCGCTTCGCGCCGGAGCGCATCGCGGTGAAGAAGGGCGAAACCGTGCGCTTCGCGCTGAAGAACGAGGGCAAGTTCGTGCACGAGTTCAACATCGGAACCGCGGCCATGCACGCCCGGCACCAGAAGGACATGGCGATGATGGTCGAGCACGGGGTGCTCGAGGCCGACAAGGTCCATCGCGACAAGATGAAGATGGACATGGGCGGCGGACACAGGATGGACCACGACGATCCCAACAGCGTGCTGCTGGAACCCGGCAAGTCCGCCGAGCTCGTCTGGACCTTCGCCACCGACGCCAGGCTCGAATTCGCCTGCAACATGCCCGGCCACTACGAATCCGGGATGACCGGCGACATCATGATCGGCAAGTGACGCGGCGATGCGCGCTTCCCCCGCGGGGAGCGCGCGTCCCGCAGCGCACATAGGAGATTCCAGATGGAACGAACCCTGAACTGGCTCGGACGGGTCGCGGCGGCCGCCGCCCTGTCCCTTTCCGCCGCCGCCGGCGCGGCGACCCATGACCTCGCCATAGGCCGGATTCCGGTCAATTTATCGGGTGCGCCCGCCACCGCCATCGGCGTCAACGGCACGGTTCCCGGCCCGGTCCTGCGCTTCCAGGAGGGCGAGGAGCTTGTCATCAACGTCACCAACACGCTCGACGAGGACACGTCGATTCACTGGCACGGGATGATCCTGCCGTTCCGGCAGGACGGCGTGCCGGGAATCAGCTTCGACGGGATCAAGCCGGGGGCGACGCATACCTACCGCTTCCCGGCGCAGCAGAGCGGCACCTACTGGTACCACAGCCATTCGGGGCTGCAGGAGCAGGCGGGCGTCTACGGCGCCATCGTGATCGAGCCGAAGGCGCGCGAGCCGTTCCGGTTCGACCGCGAACACGTGGTGATCCTGTCCGACTGGCAGGACACATCGCCGCAGCGAATCCTCGCCAACCTCAAGAAACAGTCGGACTACTACAACTACAGCCAGCGCACGGTCGGCGATTTCTTCTCCGACATCGCCGCAAAGGGGCTGGCGGCGACGCTGGAAGACCGGAAGATGTGGGGCGAGATGCGGATGACGCCGACCGACATCGCCGACGTCTCCGGCTACACGTTCCTCGTCAACGGCAGCAACCCGGACCAGAACTGGACCGGACTGTTCGCGCCGGGCGAGCGGGTCCGGCTGCGCTTCGTCAATGCCTCCGCCATGACCTATTTCGACGTCCGCATTCCCGGCCTGCGGATGACCGTGGTGCAGGCGGACGGCAACAACGTCCAGCCTGTCACGGTGGACGAGTTCCGCATGGCCGTCGCGGAGACCTACGACGTCATCGTCCGGCCGATGGAGGACCGGGCCTATACCCTGGTCGCCGAACCGATGGCCCGCACCGGCATGGCCCGCGCCACGCTGGCGCCGCGCACCGGCATGAGCGCGGCGGTTCCCGCGCCGCGCGAACGGCCGTTGCTCAGCATGTCGGACATGGGCATGGCGCATGAGGGGATGGACCACGGCGCGATGCAGGGGACGGATCACGGCGCCGCGCATGGCGGCGGCCACGGGGCGATGCCGGGCATGGATCACGGCGCCGCGGGCGGGGCCAAACCCGACCCGTTCTACGCACCGGGGAGCGGTCTGCTGCCCAGGGCGGCGGACGGCGGCAAATTCCTGTCCTACGCCGACCTGAAGGCGCAGACGCCGCTCTACCCGCAACGCGAGCCGACGCGCGAGATCGAGCTGCGGCTGACCGGCAACATGGAACGGTATTTCTGGTCCATCAACGACAGGAAATATTCCGAGGCCGAGCCGATCCGCCTGAAATACGGCGAACGGGTGCGCTTCAAGTTCGTCAACGAGACGATGATGGCGCATCCGATGCATCTGCACGGGATGTGGACGATCCTCGACAACGGGTCGGGCAGGTGGAACCCGGCGAAGCACACCGTCAGCATCGCGCCGGGCGCCACGGTCTACACCGAAACCGAGGTCGATGCGCCGGGCGAGTGGGCCTTCCACTGCCACCTGATGTACCACATGGCCACGGGCATGTTCCGCAAGGTGATCGTCGAGGGCGCGCCGCAGGCCGCCCGGCTCGGACAGGGAGGCTGAAGCCATGCGCAGCTTCGACCCGACCCCCTTCGTCCTGCCCCTGTTCGGGGCGCTGGCGCTGACCGTCCTTGCCGGCGGCGCGCGCGCCGAGATGATGGACGATCATCTGTTCACCCTCGTCGCGCTCGATCGGCTCGAATACCGCGCCCGGAACGGCAACGACCTGCTGGCGTGGGAGGGCCAGGGGAAGATCGGAACGGATTATCACAAGCTCGCCCTGAAATCGGAGGGCGAATACGAGCGCAGGGCCGACCGGTTCGAGAAGGCGGAGGTCCGGCTTCTCTACCAGCGCCTGATATCGGACTTCTTCGACGTGCAGGCGGGCGTCCGCTATGACTTCGAACCCGACCCGTCCCGCGTCTACGGTGTCGTCGGGCTGGCCGGGCTCGCGCCGCAATGGTTCGAAACCGATGCCAATCTCTTTGTCAGCGATCGCGGCGACGTTTCGGCGCGGCTGGAGGCGGAGTACGACGTGCTCATCACGCAACGCCTCGTGCTGCAGCCCTCCGCGGAGCTCAACCTGGGTTTGTCGAACGATCGGCCGACCGGCATGGGCTCGGGCGTGCGGAATGTGGAGTTCGGGCTGCGCCTGCGCTACGAGATCGTCCGCGAGTTCGCGCCCTATATCGGCGTCCACTGGGAGCGCAAGCTCGGCAGGACCGCCGACATCGCGAGTGAGGAGGGCGAGGACGACAGCGTGGTTTCCCTTGTCGCCGGGGTCCGGGTGTTCTTCTGACACAGCACGCCCGCCGGCGGAACCCTCGGTTGGGCTGCGCCGGCGGATCGGCTATCATCGGCGAAACCCACGGCTGCGAGACTTGCGATGTTCTACCTTGCCGAGAAGAACGATCACGGCCTGCCCTACAACCCGATCAAGGCGCTGGCCGCGCCGCGGCCCATCGGCTGGATTTCCACCGTCAGCCCGGAGGGCGTCGGCAACCTGGCGCCGTTCAGCTTCTTCAACGCGCTCTGCTACAACCCGCCCTTCATCATGATCTCGGCCGGCTCGCGCGAGGACGGCGCGCGCAAGGACACCGTGCGCAACGCCGAGGAGACCGGCGAGCTGGTGTTCAACATGGCGACCTGGGATACCCGCAACCAGATGAGCGACACCAGCTGGATCGAGGATTCGGCGGTGGACGAGCTGGCCGCGGTAGGGCTGACCCCTGCGCCGTCGAAGCTGGTGCGCCCCGTGCGGGTGGCCGAATCGCCGGTGCATATGGAATGCCTCTACCACCAGACCGTGATCCTGCCGGGCTACGAGCCGCAATCGGTGCACCACATGATCATCGCCAAGGTGGTCGGCGTGCACATCGCCGACGAGATGATCGCCGACGGCAAGGTCGACCTGCTGAAGATCAGGCCGATCGCGCGGCTGGGCTACATGGACTACACCGTGCTGGAAGACACCTTCATGATGAAGAAGCACACGGTGGAGGAACGCTACACCCCCAAACCGGGCACCCAGGCCGCCGAGTAGGCCGCAACCGCCCGCCATTCACACGCAATCGGAAAAGGAGACATTCATGGCCGATCAGGTCCAGGCATCGCATATCCTGCTGATGTACGAAGGCTCGGCGCGGTCCACCGCGACGCGCAGCAAAAACGAGGCGGCGGCCGAGATCGCGGCGCTGAAGGACCGCATCGCCGCCGGCGAGGATTTCGCCGCCCTCGCCCGGGACGTCTCCGACTGCCCGTCGGGCGCGCAGGGCGGCGATCTGGGCTCGTTCGGGCGCGGCCAGATGGTGCCGGAGTTCGAGACCGCCACCTTCGCCATGGAGGTCGGCGAGACCAGCGACATCGTCGAAACCGATTTCGGCTACCACCTGATCCAGCGCACAGGATGAGCTAGCGGAAGGCGCGCCCGCCGTGCCTGTACTCGGGGCTGGCTTCGCAGCGGCGATGATCGCCGCCGTATTTCTCTGCGCGCCCGGCGCCGCGCAGGAGCCGGATTCGGCCGCCCCTCCCGCCGCCGATGCGCCGCCTGCGGCCGGGACCGAGGCGCCGGACAAGGCGAGACCGGGCCTGCCGGGGGCGCCGGGGCGCATCGGACGCGTGCGGCGCGATGACGGCGGCCGGCTGGTGCCGGACGGCCCTTCGCCGCCGACCGGGGACGGCGCGGTGGGCAGCGGCTATCCGGCGCCGCCCCCGGCCGTCGGCGGCGTGCCGATGAATCGGTCGACCCGGCCCGGCACGCTCCGGCCGCCCGCCTTCTACGATCCGCGCGCGCTGGAGCAGGCGCGCGACCAGGCGGAGCACGAGATTCGCGCCCGGCGGCGCCAGATGGAGATCGATATCGTGCTGCGCGAGGAAAAACAGGCCAAGGCGGACGGCGCCGCTGTCGACGAACGCGGATTGACGGCGCGCGAGGCAGCGCTGATCGCCGAGCTGGGGCGCATGGACCGCGACGTGCGCGATCACGAGATGGCGCATTACTTCGCGGCCCAGCCGCACAGCGCCTTTCCGGAATACTGGTACGTGTCGGGGCCGCTGAGCCGGCGCTACGCGGTCAGCGGAATCACGCGATTCGACGCGAGCGAGGTCGAGGGCGACATCGCCGCATCCCTCCGGAAGCTCCAGAAGCTGCGGCAGGCGGCGCTGGCCCCGCGCGCACCCTCGGACGAGGACCGGCGCGTCGCCGGGGCGATAGACAGGCTCATCGAATCGCTGCGAAGCCGGCCTGAACCGGCAGCGGGACGACGGCGCTGAGAGGGGCCGGAGCGACGTCAGGCGGCGACGGGGCCGGCCTGGACCTCCTCGAATTCCCTGCTCGCCGAATCGATGTTGCGGCGAGCCGCATCGCGCACCGCATCCGGGTCCAGCAGGGCCCAGTTGCAGATGCGCCGAAAATCGACGCTGTCCGACAACAGCCAGTCGCGGGCTTCCTCGCGATGCATGCGAGTTTCCCGCGATTCGGGGCTGTTTCGCCGCGCAATCGCTTCCGGGTCTCCGAGATGAGACAGCCCGGCCACGGCATCGTTCATGGCGCGCGCAATCACAGCCCGGAAGAGGGTTACCTCCCCCGAGATCGCAGCGATGTTGGACATCTCCCTGAATCTTGGATCGAACATTTCCTGTTCCACGATGTGCAAGATGGCCGGAACCGGCCGGGACGCCCGTTAAACGGGCTTATGTAAGGATTACTGACATTTTGCAGATCGCGCCCATACGAGTCCAGAATTATTGCAGCGGGGGAGTCGGTTTTGCGCTGCAAAACCGCCATTTGCGGACGCTTCGAGGACGGCGCGGCCCTGTTGTACCCGTCACGCGCCGCGTCCTATAAAGGTCGCGACAAACACCGCCGGGATCCTTTCTGCCGGGCGGTGGGACAATGCTTGCGCCGGGAACGTCCGGGGCAAGGGGGGACGCCGAATGATCGACCCGATAAGCTGGGAATTCGCCTGGCCGTATATCCTTGCCGCGTTCGCCGGCGGCTATCTGTTCGGCTCCGTGCCGTGGGGGCTGCTGCTGTCGAAATACGGCGGCGCGGGCGATATCCGCAGGGTGGGCTCGGGCAATATCGGCGCCACCAACGTGCTGCGCACCGGGCACAAGGGGCTGGCCGTCGCCACCCTGCTGCTCGACGTCGCCAAGGGCGCCGCCGCGGTGCTGATCGGCGGCCTCTACGGCCCCGATACGGCCGTGATCGCGGGGGCCGGGGCGTTCGTCGGCCATGTGTTTCCGGTCTGGCTGCGTTTCGACGGCGGCAAGGGCGTCGCCACGGCGCTGGGAATTCTGTTCGCGCTGTCCTGGACCGCGGCGCTGGGCGTGCTGGCGCTGTTCGCCGCGGCGGTGGCCGTGACGCGCTATGTCTCGGTCGGCTCCCTCCTCGGCTCCGCCGCCGCGCCGGTGCTGTGCTACTGGCTCGCCACGCCGCAGAAGGCCGAGCTGATGCTCGCGCTCGGCGTGCTGATATGGCTGCGCCATGCCGGCAATATCCGCCGCCTGGTCAAGGGCGAGGAATCGCGGATCGGCGCGAAATGAGCGGGGCGCGGCGGCTGCTGGGCGAGTCGGAGCGGCTCGACTGGCTGCGCCTGATTCGCAGCGAGAATATCGGTCCGGTCACCTTCTTTGCCCTGCTGCGCCATTTCGGCTCCGTCGCCGCGGCGCTGGACGCCGCCCCCGAGCTGTCCCGCCGGGGCGGCCGCAAGCGCGCGATCCGAGTCGCCCCTGCCGCCGATGCGGCACGGGAGGCGGCGGCGCTGGCCGGCGCGGGCGGCACCCTGATCGCGGCCTGCGAACCGGCTTACCCGGTAGCCCTCGCCGCCATCGCCGACCCGCCGCCGGTGATTCAGGTTCTCGGCGATCCGGCGCTGCTGGGCCGGCGCGCCGTCGCCGTCGTCGGCGCGCGCAACGCCTCGGCCGCCGGACGGCGCCTGGCGCGCGACCTGGCGTCCGGGCTGGGCGCGGCGGGGCTGGTCGTGGTGTCGGGGATGGCGCGCGGAATCGACGCCGCCGCGCACGAGGCGGCGCTGGAAACCGGCAGCGTCGCCGCCGTCGCCGGCGGTGTCGACGCGATCTATCCCAAGGAAAACACGGCGCTGTACGGCCAGCTCGCCGCAAGCGGCGCGGTGATGTCCGAGCAGCCCTTCGGCACCCAGCCGACGGCCCGCCATTTTCCGCCCCGCAACCGGCTGATCTCGGGCCTGTCGCTGGGGGTCGTGGTGGTCGAGGCGGCACCGCGCTCCGGGTCGCTGATCACCGCGCGCATGGCGCTTGAACAGGGGCGGGAGGTGTTTGCGGTGCCGGGCTCGCCGCTGGACCCGCGCTATCGCGGCACCAACGGCCTCATCCGCGAGGGCGCGGTGCTGACCGAATCCGCCGCCGACGTGATCGAGAACCTGGGCGGCGCGCTGCGCCCCCCGCTCGGCGAGACGCCGGGCGGGGACATTGCCGGCCAACCGCCCGGAAAGGCGGACGAATCGGCGCTTGCCGAAGCCCGCGCGCGGCTGCTCGAGATGCTCGGGCCGGTGCCGGTAACGGTTGACGAACTGCTTCGCGAGTGCCAATTGTCACCTCCCGCCGCCATGACCGTGCTGCTCGAGCTGGAGTTGGCGGAGCGGCTGGAGCGTCACCCGGGAAACCGGGTATCGCTGATTTCGTAACCTTGCCGAAACCTTCACAACCGTAGCCTGCCGCCGCGCGGCCTGCGGAGGGAAGGAAGCGCACCGCGCCCACAGGACACGAAGAGCACTGCGCATCATGGACGTTGTCGTCGTCGAATCCCCGGCCAAGGCCAAGACCATCAACAAGTACCTGGGCAGCGGGTACAAGGTGCTCGCGTCCTATGGCCATGTCCGCGACCTGCCGCCCAAGGACGGTTCGGTCGATCCCGACAGCGACTTCATCATGATCTGGCAGGTCGGCGACCGGTCCGAAGGCCATCTGAAGGCCATCGCCGAGGCGGTGCGCGGCGCCGAACACCTCTATCTGGCCACCGATCCCGACCGCGAGGGCGAGGCGATCTCCTGGCACGTGCAGGAAGTGCTGCGGGCGCGCAAGGCGCTGGACGGCGTCGAAGTGAAGCGGGTGGTGTTCCACGAGGTCACCAAGGACGCGGTGCTGGAGGCGCTGCGCAACCCGCGCGACCTGGACCAGGGGCTGGTGGAGGCGTATCTCGCCCGCCGCGCGCTGGATTACCTGGTCGGCTTCACGCTGTCGCCGGTTCTGTGGCGCAAGCTGCCGGGCAGCCGGTCGGCCGGGCGGGTTCAGTCCGTGGCGCTCCGCCTGGTCTGCGAGCGCGAGGCGGAGGTCGAGGTCTTCCGGCCGCAGGAATACTGGACCGTCCACGGCGCCTTCACCACCGCATCGGGCGCGACGCTCACCGCCAGGCTCACCCATCTGGAGGCGAAGAAGCTCGACCGCTTCGACATCGCAAGCGAAGAGCAGGCGACGCGTGCCGCAGAAACCGTGCGCAACGCCGAATTCCGCGTCGCCTCGATCGAGCGCAAGACGGTCACGAGGGGCCCCTACCCGCCCTTCACGACCTCCACCCTGCAGCAGGAGGCGTCGCGCAAGCTCGGCTTCGGCGCGCAGCGCACCATGCGCACCGCCCAGAAGCTTTACGAGGGCATGGAAATCGGCGGCGAGACGGTGGGGCTCATCACCTATATGCGAACCGACAGCGTGAACATGGCGCAGGAGGCGGTCCACGCCAGCCGCGCGCTGATCCGCAGCCAGTTCGGCCCCTCCTACGTGCCGGAGCACCCCAACGCCTACCGCAACCGCTCCAAGAACGCGCAGGAAGCGCACGAGGCGATCCGCCCGACCGATTTCAGCCGCACCCCGGCCCAACTCGCCCACTACCTCGACAGCGACGGGCGCCGGCTGTACGAGTTGGTCTGGAAGCGCGCGCTGGCCAGCCAGATGGCGCGGGCGACGCTGGAACAGGTGGCTATCGACATCTCCTCCCGGGACCGGATGACGACGCTGCGCGCGACCGGCTCGGTCGTGCTGTTCGACGGCTTCCTCAAGCTCTATCAGGAGGATCGCGACGATCCTGCCGACGGCGACGAGGACAGCCGCGACCGCATCCTGCCCAAGGTGGCGGAGAACGAGAATATGGAGACCGGCGAGGTCACGCCGGAGCAGCATTTCACCAAGCCGCCGCCGCGCTATACCGAGGCCAGCCTGGTGCGGAAGATGGAAGAATTGGGAATCGGCCGCCCGTCGACCTATGCCTCCATCCTGTCCGTGCTGCAGGAGCGCGACTACGTACGCCTCGAACAGCGGCGCTTCATCCCCGAGGACCGCGGCCGGGTCGTGACGGCCTTCCTCTCCGGGTTCTTCAACCGCTACATCCAGTACAACTTCACCGCCGAGCTGGAAGACAAGCTCGATTCGATCGCCATCGGCGAGATCGACTGGAAGGGTGTGCTGCGCGAGTTCTGGGGCGCCTTCCACGAAGCGGTCGAGGGCACGAAGGATCTCAAGATATCCAACGTGATCGACGCGCTGGACGAGGATCTCGGCCCGCACTTCTTCCCCCCGCGCGAGGACGGCACCGATTCGCGGGTCTGCAAGGCCTGCGGCGCCGGCCGGCTGGGGCTCAAGCTGGGGCGCGGCGGTCCGTTCATCGGCTGCAGCAACTATCCCGAATGCACCTATACCCGTCCGCTGTCGATCGCCGGAGAGGGTGACGACGACGCCGCGTCCACCCCCCGCGAATTGGGCCCGCACCCCGATACCGGCGAGATCGTCTCGCTGCGCAAGGGACCCTTCGGATTCTACGTCCAGCTCGGCGAGGCGCAGGGCAAGGAAAAGCCCAAGCGCGTGGCCCTGCCGAAGTCCATACTGCCGGCCGAGATCGAGCTGGATACGGCCGTGGCGCTGCTCTCGCTGCCGCGCGAGATCGGCGAGCACCCCGAGGACGGCATGATGATCCTCGCCGGGCTGGGGCGCTACGGCCCCTATCTCAAGCACGGAAGCGCCTATACCTCGCTCGGCCCCGATGACGACGTGCTGAGCATCGGCCTCAACCGCGCCGTCGCCGTGATCAGCGAGAAGCCGGCGCGCGGCGGGGCCGCCGCGCCGCTGCGCGAAATCGGGCCGCATCCGGAGGACGGCAAGCCGGTCAATCTCTACAAGGGCCGCTACGGCCCCTACGTGAAGCATGGCCGCGTCAACGCCTCGCTGCCCAAGGACATGACGCAGGAAAGCATCACGCTCGACGAGGCAGTGGCGCTGCTCACGGCCCGCGCGGCGAAGGGCGGCAAGGGCAGAAGCGGGGCGAAGAAGGCGCCGGCCAAGAAGGCGGCGAAAAAAGCGGCGAAAAAGGCCCCTGCGAAGAAGAAGAAATCCCCCGCGAAGAAGCCGGCCAGCACCGCCGGCGCCGACGCCTAGGCGGGCCGGTCCGTGACCAAGCGCGGGAAGGCGTCCTCGGCCAGAGAGTTTCCGTCGCGTGACGACGTCGCCGCCTTCATCCGCGGGCGCAACGGCGAGGTCAACAAGCGCGAGATCGCGCACGCCTTCAAGCTCGGCCCCGGCGACCGCCATGCGCTCAACCGCCTGCTGGACGCGCTGGCAGAGGACGGCGTGATCGCGCCCCAGGCCGGACGCGACAAGCGGGGCGGCGGCGCGCTGCCGGCCGTGGGCGTCGTCGAGGTGGTGCGCATCGACGAAGACGGCGAGGCCATCGCCTTCCCTGCCGCCTGGCGGGGCAAGGGACCGGCGCCCCATATCCGCATCGCCGCCGACCGGCGCGGCGGCCTCGCGCCCGGCATCGGCGAGCGCGTTCTTGCCCGGCTGGAACAGGACGGCGCCGGCTACGTCGCGCGGGTGATGAAGCGCATCGAGGCCCGGCCGCGCAGCGTCATCGGCGTGTTCCGGGCCGAAAAATCCGGCGGCTGGCTGGAGCCTACCGACAAGCGGCTGAAGACGAACTTCCCGATCGCGGCCGGCGATACCGGCGACGCCGCGGAGGGCGAGCTGGTGCTGTGCGAGACACGCCCGCCGTCGCGCGGCGGCGGGCCGGCGGCCGCCGTGGTGCGCGAGGTCATCGGCCATATCGACGCGCCGCGCGCCGCCAGCCTGATCGCCATCCACACCCACGGCATACCGACCGACTTCACCGACGAGGCCGTTGCCCAGGCGGAGTCCGCCGAGCCCGCGCCGATGGGCGCCCGGCTGGATTTGCGCGATGTGCCGCTGGTGACCATCGACGGCGCCGACGCGCGCGATTTCGACGACGCGGTCTGGGCCGCGCCCGACGACGATCCGGAGAATCCCGGCGGGTGGCATCTCCGCGTCGCCATCGCCGACGTGGCCTGGTACGTGCGTCCGGGCGACGCGCTGGACCGCTGCGCCTATGAGCGCGGCAACTCGGTCTACTTTCCCGACCGGGTCGTCCCGATGCTGCCCGAGGCGCTGTCCAACGGGCTGTGCTCGCTGCGCCCCGACGAGGAGCGCGCCTGTCTCGCCGTCGACATCCGGATCGACGCGGAGGGACGCAAGCGCCGCCACGTCTTCCACCGCGCGATGATGCGCAGCGCGGTGCGGCTGACCTACGAGGCCGTGCAGGCGGCCCGCGACGCCGGGGGCAAGCCTGCCGACGCCCTGCCCGACGGGCTGATGGACGCGCTCTACGGGGCGTATGCGGCGCTGCACATCCAGCGCGAGCAGCGCGGCACCGTCGACCTGGACTTGCCGGAGCGCCGCGCCGTGATGACCGAGGACGGCCGCATCGAGCGCATCGAGGCGCGGCCGCGCTACGACAGCCACCGGCTGATCGAGGAATTCATGATCTGCGCCAATGTCTGTGCGGCGGAAACGCTGGAGTCGCTGCGCCAGCCCTGCATGTACCGGGTGCATGACGAGCCGGCCCCCGACCGGCTGGTGGCCCTGCGCCGCTTCCTGGAGACACTGGGCTACAACCTCGGCGGCGGCCAGGCCGTGCGTCCGCGCCATTTCGCCCAGCTCCTCAAGAAGGTCGCCGGTACGCCGCGGGCCCACGCCGTCAACGACGCCGTGCTGCGCAGCCAGGCGCAGGCCGTGTACAGCCCCGACAATCTGGGTCATTTCGGGCTGGCGCTACGGCGGTACGCCCATTTCACCTCGCCCATCCGGCGCTATTCCGACCTGCTGGTCCACCGCGCGCTGATCACCGGGCTGAAGCTCGGCGCCGGCGGGCTGGAGCGCAACGCCGCCGAACGCTTCACCGAGGCCGGCGAACACATTTCCGGCACCGAACGCCGCGCCATGATGGCGGAGCGCGACACCATGGACCGCCTGGTCGCGGCGTGGATGGAGCAGCATATCGGCGCGGAGTTCAGCGGCCGCATCTCCGGCGTCGAGCGGTTCGGCATCTTCGTCCGGCTCGATGAAACCGGCGCGGACGGGCTGCTGCCGGCATCGGCGCTGGGGCCGGAGCGGCTGCGCTTCGACAGGGCGCGCAACATGCTTTCGGGGCGCGGCGCGACCTACCGGCTGGGCGACGCGATCCGCGTGCGGCTTGCCGAGGCCGCGCCGGTCACCGGCGGGCTGCTCTTCGCCCCGGCAAGGGACGGCGGCGGCAGCGGAGGTCAGAGCCGGGGCCGCAAAGCGCCCGGCAAGGGGCCCGGCCCGCAGCGCCCGCGCGGCAAGCCGCGCCGCGGCGGCGGACGCTGAGGGTCGTCCGCCCGGTGCCCCGCCGGGCCCGAATCAGCCAGCCGCATTAAATTTTCGTTCAGCGTTTGGGTCGATGGTCTTTCCCGGGACTTGTTTTGGCCATAATCCCTGCGCAGCATGGAACGAAGAGCGGCGGGCGTCGCCCGTTGCCGGACGAGGGGAAGAACGGGCATGATCCGTTTGAACAGGGCGGCTGAACGCGCCGAGGGGCACCGGCATCGGCGCCTTCTCGCCCCGGCGGCCATCGTCGCCGCCGCGCTGCTCGCCGGCTGCACCACGCACCCGCCCCCGGACGCAGGCAGCGTTTCCGCCGGCCATGTGCTTTCGGTGGGATTTTCGAACCTGTCGCAGCGCTACATCGAACCGGTGCGGCCGGAGACGCTGGCGCTGGTGGGTCTTAACGGCCTGGCGCAGATTTCGCCGGGGCTGGGGGTCGCGCGCCAGGACAGCAACGTGACGATCACCCTCAACGGCGTCCGGATCGGGCAGCATCCCGCGCCCGGCGACGACGACGTGCATGGCTGGGCACGGCTCGCCGCCGCCGCGCTCGAAAATGCGCGCCGCGCCGCGCCCGCTGTGCGGGACACCGGCATCGAGGAAATATACAGGACGGTGTTCCGGGGCGCGCTGACCGGGCTCGACCGCTATTCGCGCTACGCCACCCCCGAGGCGACGCGGCGCAGCCGGGCGTCCCGGGACGGGTTCGGGGGGCTCGGCATCACCATCGACCAGGACGACGGCACCACCGTCATCACCCGTGTGCACGAAGGCACGCCGGCGGCGGCAGCCGGGCTGAAGGTGGACGACCGGATCACCCATGTCGATTCCCGCCCGATCCACGCCCTGCCGCTGGCCGACGTGGTCACGCTGCTGCGCGGTCCGGTGGAAGACGCCGTGAAGCTGACGCTGGAACGGGACGGCCGGCCCGCGCCCTTCACCGCCTCGGTCACCCGCGCCCACATCGTGGTGCCCACGGTGCATGCGCGCCGCGAGGGCGGCATGCTCAACATCAAGCTCAGCGGCTTCAACCAGGGCACGGCGTCGGCGCTGCGCCGGGCGCTGGCCGAGGCCGAGCGCGAGATGGGAGCGGAGCTCAAGGGCATTATCCTCGATCTGCGCGGCAACCCCGGCGGGCTGCTGGACCAGGCCGTGGCGGTGGCCGACATGTTCATCAGCCGCGGTCGCATCATCTCGACCAAGGGCCGCCACCCGGACAGCGACCAGATCTTCGACGCCACGCCGGGCGAACTGGCCGCGGGACGGCCTCTGGCCGTGCTGGTCAACGGGCGGTCCGCCTCGGCGGCCGAGATCGTCGCCGTAGCGCTGCGCGATGCGGGACGGGCGGTGATCATCGGCTCCACCTCTTTCGGGAAAGGCACGGTGCAGACCATCATCCCGATGCCCAACGGCGGCGAAATGATCCTGACCTGGGCGCGCATCCATGCGCCGTCCGGCCAGACGCTGGACCATCAGGGCGTCGTCCCGGCGCTATGCACCGCCGGCGAGGAAAAGCGCGTCGCCGCGCTGATCGCGGCGCTGGAAGCGGCGCATGCCGCGCACCTGCCGCTGGCCGGCAAGACATACCGTCCCCAGAAGGGGACGCCGCATTTTTCCAAGGCGGACCGCGGCGCCTGCCCGCCGAGCCCGGCCGAGGGCGCCGCCGATCTGCGCGCAGCCCGGCTGCTGCTGGGCGACACCGCGCTTTATGCCCAGGCGGTCACCGGCGCGGCGAGCATCGCCCGCAGATAGGCCCTGTTACGGCAGGCAAAAAATCCTCGACCGTGGGGAACCTTTTCGCGGCCGGGCCTGTCCTTATAATAAGACCGACCCCGCCTTTGCGGCGCCGGGAATTTGGCGCGCGCTGCTGCTGCCGCCCAACATTCGATTGAGGCCATGACCCAAAACCGTACATCCGCCAGCGAAGCATCGTCCTCCGGACGTGAGAAGCCGGGTGCAGCCCGGTCGAAGGGCCGATCCGCGACGGTCGCCGTGCTGGCGGCCATTGGCGCGGTCGTCGTCGTAACCGCCGGACTGGCCGTCATGGTATGGCAGTTCCAGCCGTCCGGGATTTCGGGTTTCGAAAGCGCGGACGGGCGCACCCTGTTCCAGGACCTCGGCAACAGGCAGCGGGACGCGCAGTCGGTGGCGATCCGCGTGCAGGACAGCCGGGTCACGCTCGAGCGCGCGGAGCCCGGGTGGCGCCTGGCCGAACGGGACGGCTATCCGGTGCGCGAAGGGGCGGTAGACGAGTTCCTGCGCAAAATGGCCGGGCTGAAGGCTGCCCTGGTCAGCGAGACGCAGCAGCCGTCCTATGGCGAATTCGGCGTGAACGCGCCGGATGCTCCGCCCGCGTCGGCGGTCACCGTGTCGGTCAAGGACGCCGAGGGACGCGAGATCGCGGCGGCCGCCCTGGGTCATACGTTCAGTGCCCCGGGCCTGTCCCAGGGGCGGGGGACGTTCATCCGTGTCCAGGGCGATTCCCGGGTGTGGCTCGCCGATGGCGTGGTGTCGGTGCCGACGGAGCCGGCCGTATGGCTCGACAAGGACATCCTGGATATTCCCGCGGACCGGATTCAGCGCATCGAGCTTTCGGGCGGGTCGACGGAACGCATCGTGCTGGCGCGCAACGAGGGTGGCGAGCTCCACATCGCCGAGGGCGTTTCCGAGGAAGCGTCGCGCGAGGGCTCCACGCTCGTGAGCACGTTTTCCGGGCTGTTCACGCGGCTGGCGTTCGAGGACATACAGGCCGCCGACGCGCTGCCGCCCCGGTTCAACAGGGCCCGCCGCTGCGTCGTGCAAACCACCGACGGCATCGCGTATACCGTGGACCTGCTCACCTCCAGCGGGGATCCCGCAACGGCCGAGGACACCACTGCGGCGCGGGAAATCTGGGCAAGGTTCTCGGCCGCGCCGGCCGACAATGCGGACGCGTCGTCCGAGGCGCGACAGGCCGTCCAGCGGTTCAACGAGCGTCATTCCGGCTGGGCGTACCGGATGCCGCTGTACCTCATCGACAATCTCAGCATCAACATCGCGCAGCAGGACCGCGTGAGGTAGAAGCAAGGACGGCGTGCCCGGCAGGAACGCCGGGCACGCCGTCCGGGCGGCACCGCCGTCAGCGAAGGTACTGGTTGATTTTCGCCGCGGTTTCGGGATCGGTGCGCGCGACCATGGAGATCTGGTTGTACTGATCGACCGAGAGCCCCTTCTTCTCGATGGCGTCGACCATCTCCGCGGTCGCCTCACGGCGGACGACCTGCTGGTCCTCCTCCGATTTCGCGGTTTCCATCTTCGGCTGGTACTCGTTGCTGATCTCCTTAACCTCCTTGACCGCTTCGGCGTAGGTCTTGAGCTGGTCGTCGCTGAAGGACGCACCCTGCTTCTGCTCCATGCCCGGCTGACCCGACGCACCGGCGCCCTGCGCCGCGGCGGGGACGGTCCAGGCGGAACCCGCCGCGAGGGCTGCGGCGAGGGCGATGATGCTTGCGCGTTTCATGATGTTTCCTTTCCTTTGATGATCTTCGTCCGAATGCCGACGGCGACGCGATCCACGCGTCGCCGTCGGCCCGACCCCCTTCAGACAGCCGCACGGCCCGGGTAGTTCCATCGCCGGTGAAAGTCGCCGCCGGCGTCGGGCCGCGGGAACCATTTGCGCGCCGCGCCTGTCCATACTGGACACGGGATCAGGCGAGGCTTACCTGAAAGGGCGATGGACGAGGTCAAATGGTTGATGGCGCGGGAAATCCCCCGCCTGCGGCGGTTCGCTCTCACGCTGGTCGACACGCCGGAGGAGGCGGATGATCTCGTGCAGGACTGCCTGGAACGCGCCATCCGCAAGCGTCATCTCTGGCGGCGGCACGGGAGCATACGGAGCTGGTTGTACCGGGTGCTCTACAACATCTTCGTCAACCAGGGCATGCACCGGCAGCGCCGACGCCGGCAGTTGCCGATTGCAAGCGTCGCGGATGCGCAGCTCTCCTCCCCGGCGCGCCAGGAGGACGAGCTCGAGATCCAGGACATCGGCGAGGCGATGAACCGCCTGCCGGACGACCAGCGCGCCGCGATCGTGCTCGTTGCGGTGGAAGGGTTCTCCTACGACGAGGCCGCAGCCGCGATGGACGTTCCGGTGGGCACCGTCCGCTCCAGGCTGTCGCGCGGCCGCGAACATCTCAGGGGGCTGTACGCCGAGCGAGATCAGGATCCGAAGCTGCGGCGGGTAAAGTAGCCATGACCGACGAATGCACACCGGACGAAGTCGAATTCGACCTGATGGCGTATGTGGACGGGCATCTGGAGGACGATCCGCAGCGCAAGGCGAAGGTGGAGGACCGGCTCCGCGCGTCGCCGGAGGATGCGGCGCGCGCGGCGGCATACAGGGCGCAGAACGCCGCCCTGCGGCGGCGCTACGGCAGGCGGGTCGACGATGCCGTGCCTGAGCGGTTGTACAGGATTCTCCGGGACCGGCCGCTGCGCCCGGCGAGGACGGCCGCCAGGGTCGCGGCCGCCCTCGCCCTGACGACGGCCGCCGGCCTGTCGGGCTGGTGGATCGGCCGGTCGGCGCCGCCCGTCGAGGCTCCCCTGTCGCTGGTGGAGATCGACCAGATCGACCGTCTCCTGCCCGGTCCCGGCGATGTGCCCACGCGGCAGCTCGCGCTGGCGCCGGGCGCCGCTGCCCGCGGCCAGGTCGACGAGAAGATTTCCCTGAGCCTCCGGATGCCCGACCTGTCCGGCCGCGGCTACGCCCTGATGCGGAAGGAAACCGTCCACGTGGCGGGAGAGCGGATGGTCCAGCTGACATACGGCAGGCAGGACGGGCAGAGGTTCAGCGTTTTCCTCCAGCCGAGAACGGACGTTCACACGCCGCAGATCGAGCTGGTCCGCCGGAAGGGCTTCTGGGTCGCCTACTGGCGCGAGGGACCGCTGGCGTCCACCCTCGCCGCCCGGCTGTCCCGCGAAGAGGTTCAGGAACTGGCCCGGGATGTCCGACGCGGGATGCAGGACCAGAACCGCCTTATCCCTACGATCCAGGCCAACCCCGCCCCGTTGGCGCTGCCCGGGCTGGCGGCAGGGTCGGGGGCGCCGGTGACGCCCGATCCCCCCGGTTTCCGCGCTGTTCAGCCGGTCGATCCCGTCGGAATCCTGCGGACAAACTGAGGCACGACGAGGAGCGGCGGACCGCGCAAAACTTGACAGCAGCAACGGGCGCGCTATCTTGCGCCGCAACGTGGCAATCCGGCCAGGAGTACCGAACCATGGGCAAGGCGAATTCGATCCAGATCAGGCTGGTGAGCACCGAAGACACCGGCTACTACTACATCACGCGCAAGAACCCGCGCACGAAGACCGAAAAGATGGAAGTGCGCAAGTACGACCCGGTCGTGCGCAAGCACACGGTCTTCAAGGAAGCGAAGATCAAGTAGCGTCCGCCGTCCAGGCGAACGATCGAGGCCGCGTCATCCTGCGCGGCCTTTTCGTTTGTCCGGACTGCGCCGGTCGCGAAAAAGCCGGCGCGAAGCCGGCCCCCCATCGCCCGCCATCCTGTGCGGCGCCTCAGCCTGCGGCGTGAAGCCGTTCCCCGACCTCTGCGGCCTCGTCCTCTGCCGGCGCGCCTTCCCTGGCAACGACGACCCGGTTGCGGCCGGAATTCTTTGCCTCGTACAAGGCGAGATCGGCCCGCTTCACGAGCTGCTCCAGGGATTCATGGCCGGCGATGGCGGTGGCTACCCCGATGCTGACGGTGAGCGGGAGCCCGGCGGGCAGGGTCGAGACCGGCACGGGCTTGGCGCTGATCGAGTTGCACAGCCGTTCGGCCGCGGCAGCGGCGGCCGAAGCCGGCGCATCGGGCAGCAGCACCACGAACTCCTCGCCGCCGTAGCGCACGGCGGTGTCGAAGCCGCGCAGGTTGCTGAGAATGCGCTTGGCGACGCCCTGCAGCACCTCGTCGCCGGCGTCGTGGCCGTGGGTGTCGTTGACCGGCTTGAAGTGATCGATGTCCAGCACCATCAGCGAGACCGGCTTTTCGCCGCCGCTGATGCGGGCGACGACCCGTTCGAAATGGGATTCCAGATAGCGGCGGTTGTACATGCCGGTCAGCGCGTCGGTGACGGCGGCGTTGACGCTGTGTATGTAGTTGGCGCGCAGCCTGTCCTCGTAGCACTTGCGCCGCACCTGGGTGCGGGTGCGCGCGATCAGCTCGTCGCGGTCGACCGGGCGCACCAGGTAGTCGTTGACGCCCAGCTCCATCGCCTTGGCCAGCCGGTCCTCGGCGCCGTCCTCGACGATGAGCAGGATCGGGCCGTGGCGGGTCTCCTTCTGCGAGCGAAGCTGCGAGCACAGCCGCAGCACATCGCCGCCTTCCGAATCGTTCGCCATGACCAGGTCGTAGTCGCCCGGGATAGCCAGCGCCAGCGCCTCGTCGCCGCTCTTGACGATATCGACCTGATGGCCCTGCTCGCCAAGCACGCGCTGGACGATGGACGAATCCCAGCCGCCCTCCTCGACCAGCAGCACGCGGCCCGGCGCGTCGTCGTCGACGGCGGAGGCGTCCTGGGCGACGCCGAACTCCATCGCCGTCGCTTCGCGCGACCGCCACTCGTCGCTGGCCCGCTTGAGCCGTACGAGGGAGCGGATACGGGCGAACAGGGCGACATCGTTGACCGGCTTGGTCAGAAAGTCGTCGGCGCCGGCCTCGAGTCCGCGCACGCGGTCGCGCACCTCGTTCAGCGCCGTCACCATGACGACCGGAATATGTGCGGTTTCGGGGTCGGATTTCAGCCGCTTGCAGGTCTCGTAGCCGTCCATGCCCGGCATCATCACGTCGAGCAGGATGATATCCGGCGACTGCTGCCCCGCGATTTCGATCGCGCTCGGCCCGTCACTGGCCGTCAACACGTCGTAGTACTCCACCAGCAATTTGGCTTCGAGGAGCTTCACGTTTACCGGAATGTCATCGACGACAAGTACACGAGCCGACATGGGGCAACCTGTCCCGTTCTAAATTGTCAGTTTCAGTTAAGGACTTTCTCGATGGTCTCGAGAAAGGTGGAAACGGAAATCGGCTTAGCGATATAGGCCTCGCAACCGCCATTGCGGATTTTCTCTTCGTCGCCCTTCATGGCGAAGGCCGTGACCGCGATTACCGGAATGCCCTTCAGCTCCTCGTCGTCCTTGATCCAGCGGGTGACTTCCAGCCCCGATACCTCGGGAAGCTGGATATCCATCAGGATCAGGTCCGGCCGATGCTCTCGGGCGATCGCCAGCGCCTCGCGGCCGTCACGGGTCTGAAGGGTGGTATAGCCGTGCACCTCGAGCAGGTCATGAAACAGCTTCATGTTCAGCTCGTTGTCCTCGACGATCAGAATTTTCTTGGACATGCCTGTTCCTTCGGCTTGCCTGAGCCAGGCCCGGCGGCGAGACGATTCCCGTCCGACAAGCGAAGCCAACCCAAGTGCTCAACGCGACCGCGCCACCGCAGTCCTTAACGACCCGTATCCTGTCCGCAGAAGGTTAATAATCAATGATCGCCGGCAACCTTCCGCCGACCGGATTCCAAGCGTCGGTCCCCCGACGAACGCCGTCCCGACATCATTAGGTACAAGGAACATAGTTTCAATTCGAATTGTCAGGATTTCCGTGCTGCGGTATCGCTACCGCCGGACGCGGACGGACAGCGGAACCATGCGTATCGGAATCGACCTCGGCGGCACCAAGATCGAGTTCATCGCGCTGACGGCGGACGGCGCGGCGCGGCTGCGCGAACGGCTTGCGACCCCCGCCGGCGACTACGCGGCCACCATACGCGCCATCGCCGACGGCGTACGGGGAATAGAAGCCCGGCTGGATGCGTCGGGCACCGTCGGGATCGGCATCCCCGGATCGGTCTCTCCCGCTACCGGCCGGGTCCGCAACGCCAACTCGACCTGGCTGAACGGCAGGCCGCTGGAGCGCGACCTGGAACAGGCGCTCGGACGACCGGTGCGGCTGGCGAACGACGCCAACTGCTTCACCCTGTCGGAGGCGACCGACGGCGCGGGGGCCGGGTTCGGGGTGGTGTTCGGCGTGATCCTGGGCACCGGCGTCGGAGGCGGGTTGGCTGTCGATGGCCGCCTGCTGGCAGGACGCAACGCGATCGCCGGTGAATGGGGCCACAACCCGTTGCCCTGGCCGGAAGACGACGAGCGTCCGGGGCCGAGCTGCTATTGCGGCCGGCAGGGCTGCATCGAGACCTTCCTGTCCGGCCCGGCGCTGGTCCGCAGCTGCGTCACGGGCGAAGGGATCTCGGCCGAAGCGATCGCCGCCCGCGCCGAAGCAGGGGAGCCGGCGGCGCGGCGCGCGATCGCGCGGTACGAACAGCGGCTGGCTCGCGCGCTCGCCGCGGTGGTGAACCTGGTCGACCCCGACGCGATCGTGCTGGGAGGCGGCGTTTCCAATATCGGGACGCTGTACGAGCGGGTTCCCGTGCTGATGCCGCCCTGGGTGTTCGCCGACCGCGCCGAAACGCCGATCCGCCCGGCCCTGCACGGGGATTCCAGCGGCGTGCGCGGCGCCGCATGGCTGTGGCCGGAGGGCGGGGCCCGGTAATTCTACGGGCGGCCGCAATCGGGAACCGGCAGCATCTCCACCTGTTCCAGCGCCGCGCGGACGGTGAATTCCTCGAAATCGATCACCAGATCGTCGGCTACCCCGTTGGCGAACATCAACATCGCCATCTCGTGCTTGGGCTCCGCCTCGGACGCCCCGGTGTCGAAATAGGCGATGGTCGCGTTGAACATCGCGAGCCCGGCCAACTTGGCCGCCGCCTTGCCCGCCTCCGGCTTGTCGCGCGCGGGGGTAAGCACCGCGTTGACCTGAAAGGCGCCCTCCTCGCCCATGCCGTCGAAGACAAGGCGCGAGATCGTCCTGCTGCGCTTGAGCCTCACGCCGGCGTCCAGGACGACCTTGGAATGGGCGACCGGAAACAGCGTGCCCTTCGGCAAGGGGACATCGCGCGGTTCGGGCTGGGTAAAGGTCACGGTCCCGCCCCCGTCGCCGCCGATCCGGGCGACACCTTCGACGCGATCGGTTTCCCTGTCGTTGGCGAGGTTCCGCAGGGTGAAGGTGTATTGGCGGGAATCATCCGATTCCCAGCTCGACGCGTGGGTGGCGACGCGCACCGGGTCGCCCTCCGCCATGACAAGGTCCAGCACCGATCGGTGATCGAAGGTCCACCCCTGGCAGTCGTGTTGCCATTGGACCGCCATGCGGCCGGTCGCCGCGGTAATGCCGCTGCCGCCGCGCGCGGACTCCAGCGTCATGGCGTAGACCGCCCGGTGCGGCGCAAACCCGTCGGCATGCGCCGCGGGAACGGCCCAGCCCAGCGTCGCCGTCATAGCTGCCAGCGCGGCCGCGAGGCAGCCCCGCCTGAGACGTCTTCGCATCGACATGGCCCGATTATGTCATGTCCGGCGCGTATTCACCATGCCGGCGGCAGGATTCGCCGCCTCCGCCCGGCAGGAATTGCCCATGGCGGGCATACGGCGCCGCGGGGCGGGCCGAAGCGCGCCGGCATCCCGGGATTCCGGCCTGGCATGGTTCTTGCATCGTCCGGCCCGGATAGATTGAACCGGCAAACGGCGACCAGGACGCGAGGCACGATGGAACTGATACCCCATTCCGACCCAGTGGACGATCCCGAACTGATCAACAAGATCGGCGTCATCACACACCAGCTTCTCAAGGACCTGCCCGCCGACAAGGAGGCGCGGGCCCAGACGCTGCTGGAACGCACGCTGCGCTATGCCGCCGAAAGCGAGCAGCGCATGGCCGACCAGATGGCCCGCATCTCGCAGCTTGAGTTCCTGTCGAACACCGACGCGCTGACCGGGCTGCTGAACCGCCGCGGCTTCTGCGACCATCTCGGCTACGCGCTCGGCCGCGCCCGGCGTTACGGCGAGACCGGCGTCGTCGCCTATTGCGATCTCGACACCTTCAAGTCGGTCAATGACGCGTTCGGCCACTCGGCGGGCGATGCGCTTCTGATGCGGGTCGGCGACGCGCTCGCGGGCTCGGTGCGCGACATCGACATCGTCGGCCGGCTGGGCGGCGACGAGTTCGGCGTGGTGCTGGTGAACACGAGCTGGAAGGACGGCGCGAAACGCCTCCGCTCGCTGCACTGGAAGCTCGACAACACGGCCGCCAGCTATCGCGGGCGCGACATTCCGGTGCAGGTCAGCGTCGGCGTCGAGCCATATGGCCCGCACGACAACCCAGAAGAGCTGCTGCACCGCGCCGACATGGCGATGTACTACAACAAGCGCCGCAAGCACGCCGGCCCGGTGCCGACGGCCGCCGAGTAGCCGCGCGGCGCCTACCCCTTGGGCGGAGGCTGGACGACGCGGATGTGCAGCTCCGCCAGCCGGTCGTCCGTGACCGGGGCCGGCGCTTCCATCATCAGGTCCTGCGCCTGCTGGGTCATCGGGAACAGCGTGACCTCGCGGATGTTGTGCTCGTTGGCCAGCAGCATGACGATCCGGTCGATGCCGGGGGCCGAGCCGCCGCAGGGCGGGGCGCCGAATCTCAGCGATTTCAGCATGCCGCCGAACCGGGCTTCCAGCTCGTCGGCGCCGTATCCCGCGATCTCGAACGCCTTGTACATGACGCCCAGGTTGTGGTTCCGGATCGCCCCGGAGGACAGTTCCACCCCGTTGCAGACGATGTCGTACTGCCACGCCTTGATCGCCAGCGGGTCCATCGTCTCCAGCGCCTCCAGCCCGCCCTGGGGCATGGAGAAGGGATTGTGGCTGAACTCTATCTTGCCGGTGCGCTCGTCGCGCTCGTACATCGGGAAATCCACGATCCAGCAGAAGCGGAAGGAATCGTCCGTGATCAGGTCCATGTCCTGGGCGATGCGAGTGCGCGCAAGCCCAGCGAAGCTAGCTGCCGCATCAGGCTTGCCCGCTACAAAGAAGACAGCGTCGCCACTGGTCAATCCAGCAATTTTTGCGATCTCCTTGTAGCGTTCTGCATCGAGGTTTCTTGCGATCGGCCCCTTGGCAATTGTAAATGTTTCCCCTGAGGTAAATCTGACAAATAACTCCCGGATGTCTTCCGGTGCTTTTTCCGGATGCTCAATGAATTCCGGATTTTGGTCGATGGTCAATCCTTCGTCATAGATTATGTAGCCTAG
>WHUE01000046.1:0-29209 GCA_009377375.1 Alphaproteobacteria bacterium
GGATCAACCTCTACAACGCGCTGACCGTCCGCGTGATCCTCGACCACTATCCCGTCGACTCGATCCTCAAGATCAACATTTCGCCCGGCTTCTTCTCCACCGGGCCGTGGGGAAAGAAGCTGGCGACGGTGGAGGGCGAGCGGCTTTCGCTCGACGACATCGAGCACCGCATCCTGCGCCCGATCTGGAAGGACGCGCGCATCCACTACGCCGTCAACTGCGCCTCGGTCGGCTGCCCGGACCTGCGCATCGGCGCCTATACCGGGGCGGATATCGAGCGCCAGCTGGACGAGGCGGCGCGCGGCCATGTCAACGATCCGCGCGGCGGCTCGTTCGAGGGCGGGGAGTTCTTCGTCTCCAGCCTCTATAAATGGTACGCGGACGATTCCGGCGCGAACGAGAAGGAGATCCTCGCCCACATGCTGCGCTACGCCGCGCCGGAGAAGGCCGCGCGCATCCGGAACCACGGCCGCCTCGACGGCTACTTCTACGACTGGGACCTGAACGCGGCGCGGTAGTAGCTGCGGGCCAGCCGCTCCGGCGCGACGCCGAGATGGTAGAGCGCGTGGATGCACAGCCAGCCGCAGACCACGGCGAGTTTGTTGCGCCGGCGGAACCGGCGCGACGAGGTGACGATCGGCGGCTCGACGACGCAGATCGTCGGCCCGGCGGCCTCCAGCCGGCGCACCAGGTCGTAATCCTCCATCAGGCTGATCGGGCGCACGCCGCCGATGGCGTCGTAGACGGCGCGGCGGACGAAGATGCCGGAATCCCCATAATACCAGCCATGCCCCCGCCACCACGCATAGGCACGTTCCAGCCAGCGGTCGAAGGGCTCGTCGCCGTCGAACAGGATGCGGAAATTGCCGCCCGGCGCCTCCGGCCTCGCCTCGAGCGCCGCCAGGATCGCCGCCAGCGCGCCCGGCCGCAGGACCGAATCCGCGTGCAGGAACAGCAGCACCGCGCCCCGCGCGGCCTCGGCCCCGGCGCGAAGCTGCTGGCCGCGCCCGCGCGGCGCGCCGATCACATTTGCGCCGGCTTCGTCTGCGATCCCCGCCGTGCCGTCGTCGCTGCCGCCGTCGGCAACGACGATCTCGCAGGGCGTGTCCTGTGCGCGCAGTGCGGCGATCAGGCGGCCGATATTGGCCGCCTCGTTCAGCGTGGGGATGACCACCGAAAGCGGTGCCGCCGCGCTCATATCCCCGCGGCGGCGGCGTCGACCTGCAGCGCCTCGCAGAGCGCCGCGATCACGGCGCGCTCGCAGTCGCTGAAATCCTCGTCCGCCTTGCCGATGGCGACGCAGACCTTGAGCAGCAGCCTGGCCCCGTGCCCGTCGCCGGCGATGCGGCCGACTGCCTCGAGCGCACGCTCACGCGCGTCCGGCTCGCCCGCGCGCAGCGCGTCCATGTAGTCCCGGTAAAGGTCCACCGCCTCGTGCGGGTCGTAGATCTTCAGCTCCCGGATCGTGTCCAGCGCCTGGTCCAGCGTGTTCAGCTCGGCGAATTTCATCTCGCCGTCGGCATGCGCGACCAGCGCGCTCGCCGCCATCGTGGCTTCGAGGAAGCGGCGGTTGCGGAAACGCTCCAGCTCCCTGGCGATGGCGTCCCGCGCGGTGTCGAACAGACCGGACATGGGCGGTAAGATTACCACAACTCCGGCGCGGCGGTCACGTCGGGACGGTCACGCCACCCACTCGCTGACCGGCGCGTTTGCCTCCTGAAGCGGCTGGCAGATCACGTCCACCAGCGACGGGCCGTCATGGGCGATGGCGGCGGCGAGGGCGCGGTCCAGCTCGGCGGGGTCCTCGACGCGCCAGCTTTTCACGCCGAAGGCCTCGGCGACACGGGCATGGTCGGTGCGGTCGAAGTCGACCGAGTAATAGCGCCCTTCGTAGCCCGATTTCTGCCCCGCCTTGATCCAGCCATAGACCGCGTTGGACACCACGATCATCGTCACCGGCACGTTGAGCCGCACCAGCGTCTCGAGCTCGCCGCAGCAGAAGCCGAAGCTGCCGTCGCCCATCACCGCGATCGGCTTGGCGTCCGGCCGCCCGAAATACGCGCCCGTCGCGGCCGCCATGGCGTAGCCCAGCGCGCCGTGGGCGCGGTTGGAAAACACCGTCTGCCGCGCCGGGTCGATGCGAAGATAGGCGGAGAGATAGGGGCAGGGCGTGCCGGGATCGGCGACCACCACGCAGTCCGCCGGCAGCGCGCGCTGGAGCGCCGCCACCAGGCGCTCCGGCAGGATCGGCGCGGCGCTGGAGGCGGCCAGCGCATCGAAGGCGGCGAACTTGCGCCGCTTGAGCGCGGCGACAGCGTCGATGCCGAGCCTGCGCTCAGGCACCTCGAACCCTGCGGCCATCAGCGCCCCGTCGATGGCGGCCAGGGCGTTCGCCGCGTCGCCGTGGACGGCGGCGACCGGGTCGTAATTGGCGCCGAACACGCGCTCGTCCACGTCGATATGGATCACGCGCGCCGTCGTCGGGTCCGGGTGACGCCAGCGCTCAGTGGTGACGGAGCCGGCGCGGCAGCCGACGAAGATCACCAGGTCGGCGGCGTCGACGGCCTCGCGCGTCTCCGCCGTGCCGCCGTTGCTGCCGACCACGCCCAGCGAAAGCGGATGGGCGTCGGGAATCGCGCCGCGGCCGCTGATCGAGGTGGCGACCGGACAGCCAAGCCGTACGGCCAGCCCCAGCAGCGCGGTCTGGCCGCCGGCGATGGCGACGCCGCCGCCGCAGACGATGATCGGGTTCTTGGCCGCCGACATCGCGCTCGCCGCCGCCTCGATGGCGCTCCGGTCCGGCGTTACGCGCTCCGCCGGCCATGCCCCGAAGCGCGCCTCGGCATGGACGTCCCCGGCCGGGACGGGCCCGTTCTGCACGTCGAAGGGCAGGCCCAGATGCACCGCGCCGGGTCGCCCGGTGGTCATCTCGCGGAAGGCGCGGCGCAGCGTTTCCGGAATGTCGGCGGCGCGGTCGATCATCGCGTTCCACTTGGTGACCGGCCGGAACATCGCCGCCTGGTCCAGCTCGGTCAGCGCGAAGCGGCCGCGCGCGGCGACGGAGATGTCGGAGTTGATGCCGAGCACGGCGATGGAGGATTCGTTGGCTTCCGCCAGCCCCGGCAGCAGGTAGGTCGCGCCGCCGCCGCTGGGCCCCTCGCAGACGCCGACCCGGCCGCTGACCCGGGCGTAGCCGTCGGCCATGTAGGCGGCGCTGCGCTCGTCCCGGGTCAGCACGTGGGCGATGCCGTGATCCAGCCGGTACAGCGCGTCGTAGAGGGGCAGGGTGGTGTCGCCGCAGAGCCCGAAAACATGCTTCACCCCGTGATGCTGGAGCATGCGGACGAAGGCTTCTGCGCCGGTGAACTGGTTGCCGGGATCGGCGGACATGGACGGTCGGTCTCCTCGATGGCGGGCGGCAGCCATAATGCCGAGGCCGCCGGGCCGCAAGGCAAAAAACGTCTCCGGCGGGGCGGCCTCGTAACGACTTGGTAAGAAATCTGGACCAGATTCTTGCCATGGTCGGGCACGGTAGAAAAAGAAGAATGATTCGCGATTCGGACAGCGCCATGATGTACATCGTCGAGGCCGCCGACACCGACCGCCGCTCCTTCTTTCGCCTTGCGATGCTGGCGCTCGGCTGGCTCAGCGTCACGCTCGGCATCATCGGGATCGTGGTCCCGGGCGCGCCGGGAACGGTGTTCCTCCTTGTCGCCGTCTGGGCGTTTTCCAGGAGCTCCCCCAGGCTTCATCGCTGGCTGTTCGAGCACCCGCACTGGGGGACGACCATCCGCGCCTGGCACATCCACCGCGCCATCCCGCCCCCCGCCAAGGTCCTGGCGGTCGGCGGCATGATCGCCGGGCTCGCCGTCGGGGCGCTATGGCTGGACGACGGCTGGGGCGTGCCGGTCGCGATGGCCGTGGCGGTGGTTCCCGTCGCCGTCTTCATTCTCACCCGCCCCGGCGGCCCCGGCTCCCCCGACCCGAAGCCGGGCTGAAGCGGCCCGCCTCGCGCGGCGCGGCTTGACGGGATGCCCGCGCAGCCGCCATACCCGATCCTGCAACAGGGGACCGGGCGATGGAATTCGACTACGTGATCTGCGGCGGTGGCTCCGCCGGCTGCGTGATGGCAAGCCGGCTGTCGGAGAACCCGGCACGCCGCGTGCTCCTGATCGAGGCGGGGCGCGACATTCCGCCGGGGAGCGAGCCTGCCGACGTGCTCGATTCCTACCCCATGTCGGCCGCCTTCAACCCCGCCTATCACTGGACGCAGCTGCGCGCCGGCTTCGCCGCCCGCGCCGGCAACGCGCCCGGCGATATCCCGCCGCCCCGCTTCATGGAACAGGCGCGCATCATGGGTGGCGGCTCCACCATCAACGCCCAGATGGCCAATCGCGGCGGTCGCGCCGATTACGACGAATGGGCCGCGCTCGGCGCCGACGGCTGGGGCTGGGACGACGTGCTGCCGTATTTCCGCAAGCTGGAAACCGATCTCGACTTCGCCGATCCCGCCTCGCACGGCGCGGACGGGCCGATCCCGATCCGCCGCGTGCCGGAGGACCAGTGGACCGCGTTCTCCCGCGCCGCCGCCGAAGCGCTGGAGAAATCCGGCTACAGGCGGCTGGAGGACCAGAATGGCCCCTTCGCCGACGGCTGGTTCCCGGTGGCGATCTCCAACCGCGACGAGCACCGGGTCTCGGCCGCGATGGGGTATCTGAACGCCGAGGTGCGCCGGCGGCCCAACCTGCGCATCGTTGCCGAGGCGGAGGTCGAGGCGCTGGTCTTCGAGGGCAGGCGGGCGACGGGCGTCCGCTACCGCCGCGCCGGCAAGGTGGAGTCCGTGACGGCGGGGGAGGTGATCGTCTGCGCCGGCGCGCTGCGCAGCCCGGCGATCCTGATGCGGGCGGGGATCGGCCGCGCCGCCCATCTGCGCGATCACGGCATTGCAGTGATCGCCGACCGGCCCGGCGTCGGCGCCAACCTGTGCGAGCACCCGTCGCTCGCCGTCTCCGCCTATATCAGGTCGGGCGCGCGGCTGACCGAGCGCCGCCGCCGCCACGTCCATGTCGGGTTCCGCTACTCGTCGGGCATGGCGGATTGCGGCGACCAGGACATGTATATCTCCGTCACCGCCAAGTCGGCCTGGCACGCAGTCGGGCTGCGGCTGGGCTCCTTCCTGATGTGGGTCAACAAGCCCTATTCGCGCGGCTCCGTCACGCTCGCCGGCGCCGGAGCGAACGCGGAGCCCGTGGTGGCATTCGAGATGCTGTCCGACCGGCGCGACCTGGAGCGGCTGAAGGACGGGGTGCGCCGGTCGGTGGCGCTGTTCGGCACGCCGCCGCTGTCCGAGGTCGCGACCAGCGCCTTCCCGACCAGCTATTCCGAACGCGTGCGCCGCATCGGCGCGGTCAACCTGAAGAACCGCATCCTGACCGACATGCTCGGCCTGCTGCTCGACGGGCCGGAGCCGCTGCGCCGCGCGATGATCAAGGGCTTCATCACCCAGGGCGACGACATGGACCGCATGCTGGCCGACGACGCGCTGATGGAAGCCTGGATCCGCCGCTCGGTCGCCGGCACCTGGCACCCGTCCTGCACCTGCCGCATGGGCGGCGTGGACGACCCGATGGCCGTCACCGACCCGGCCGCGCGCGTCTACGGGGTGGAGAACCTCCGTGTGATCGACGCCTCCATCTTCCCCTGCGTGCCGCGCGCCAACACCAACATCCCGGTCATCATGTGCGCCGAGAAGGTGGCGGACGCGGTGAAGGCGGGGCGGTGACCGCGACGCTTTGCCCGCCTTGCCCCCCGCGCATACCGGGTGCTAACACTCGCGCTTCCTTCCGCGCAGCCTGAAAACAGGACCGATCCCCCATGTCGACCAGCTTCCGAGACTTCATCGACGACCTGAGAACCGGCGGGCATCTTGTCGAGATCGACAAGCCCGTGGATATCCGCCACATCGCGACGCTGGTCGACCAGTCCGACAAGGCGCTGATGTTCACCAACGTCAACGGCTACGACATGCCGGTGGTGTCCGGGCTGATCAACGACCGCGACCGGCTGGCGGTGGCGATGGGCTGCGAGTTCGACGAGATCGAGGGCCGGCTGCGCCAGGGGCTGGACCGGCCGATCCCGCCGGAGACGGTGAATTCCGGTCCGGCGCGCGAGATCCTGCAGGAAGGCGACGATGTCGACCTGTTCTCGCTGCCTGTCCCGCTGTTCTCCATCCTCGACGGCGGGCCGATGATCACCGCCGGGGTGACGCTGGCGCAGGATCCGGAGCTCGGCCTCAACGCCGGCATCTACCGCCTGCTGGTCAAGGACCGGCGCACCACGGGCATCGACATCGTCACGCCGAACAACCTGCGCAAGCTGGCCGAGAAGGCGCTGGCGAAGAACAGGCCGCTGCCGATCTCGATCAATATCGGCACCCATCCCGCCAGCCTGATCGCCGGCACGTTCAAGGCCGCGCCGGGGGTGGACGAGATCGCCATCGCCGGCGGCATGCAGGGACGGCCGATGCAGCTCACCCCGTGCAAGACCATCGACGCGCCCTGCATCGCCGACGCCGAGATCGTGCTGGAAGCCGAGATCATGCCCACCGGCTGGACCCAGCCCGAGGGCCGGTTCGGCGAGTTCACGCGGCTGATGGGCGGGCTGCACTGGAACCCGCTGGTGCGCATCAAGGCGATCTCGCGCCGGCGCAACGCGCTGTACTACGCGCTGCACATGCCGTGGGAGAACATCTGGCCGTCGGGCCCGATCTACGAGGCCGCCGTGCGCCGCGCGCTGCACGAGGCCGGCGTCCAGGTCACGGCGGTGAACATCACCCCGGGCGGGTGCTGCCACTGGCACGCGATCATCGCCATCAAGCCGCTGCCGGGCGACGGCAAGAACGCGATGATGGCGGCGCTGTCGGTGGCGGACATGAAACATGTCGTCGTGGTCGACGACGATGTTGACGTGTTCGACGGCACCGATGTCGAATGGGCCATCGCCACGCGGGTGCAGGCCGACAAGGACGTGATGATCGTCTCCGGCGCGCGGTCGAAGCCGCTGGACCCGAGCCTGCCGCCGGTGCCGGGCCATATCCCGACGACCTCCAAGATGGGCATCGACGCCACCATCTCCGACGACGTGCCGCGCGAGCGCTACGAGCGGATCGCCTACGCCTATGCCGACAGCGTGTCGCTGGCGGAGGTGGTGAAGAAGGGCTCCGGCAAGCTGCCGGCGGACGGGACCGATACCGAAACCCTGTCGGAACGCATCCGCAAGGCGATCAGCACGGAGCCGCTGTACTTCGCCGAGCTGACGGAGCGGTTCGAGGCGGAAGGCTTCCAGGCGGTGGCGCGCGCCGTCGGCGCGCTGCACGAATCCGGCGCGCTGTGGCAGGACCCGGTGGGCAAGTTCTGTCTGAAGGGCTCCGACTTCGCCGCCAAGCCGCCGCCGAAGAAGTAGCCGGCGATCCGCCGCTGAGCCGGTCGCGCCGGCCTCGGGTCAGGCGTTCGTCCGGATGCGGCTGGCGGGCAGGATGGCGGAGACGGTGGTGCCGGTCGGCGCGGTCTTCCAGCGCGTGTCGATGTCCAGCCGGCCGCCGTGCAGCTCGGTCAGCGCCTTGGTCAGCGTCAGCCCGAGCCCGGTGCCTTCGTGGCTGCGGGCGAGCCCGGTCTCGACCTGGCCGAACGGTTCCAGCGCGCGCTCTATGTCTTCCGGCCGGATGCCCGCGCCGGTGTCGGAAACGCGCAGCACGAATTCCCCGTTCGCCGCGACGAAGGCGGCGACCGTGACCAGCCCGCCCTTGGGCGTGAACTTGACGGAGTTGCTGAGCAGGTTGATCAGGATCTGCTTCAGCTTGCGGATGTCGGCGCGCAGCATCGGCAGCTGCTCCTGCAGCTCGGTCTTGAGCATCACTCCTGAATTCGTCGCGCGTTCGCGCACCAGTTTCAGGCACGGCTCGATGACCTGTTCGATGTGCAGCGTCTCCTCGAACAGCTCCAGCTTGCCGGCCTCGATCTTCGACATGTCGAGTATGTCGTTGATCAGCTCCAGCAGGTGCTTGCCGCTTTCGTGGATGTCGCGGGCGTACTCGCGGTAGTCGTTGAGCCGGTCTTCGCCCAGCAGCGCGTCCTTGATGATTTCCGAGAACCCGATGACGGCGTTCAGCGGTGTGCGCAGCTCGTGGCTCATATTGGCCAGGAAGTCGGATTTGGAGCGGCTGGCCGCCTCGGCCGCTTCCTTGGCGCGCACCGCTTCCATCCCCGACCGGCGCAGGCCTTCCTCGCGCTCCTTCAGCGCGGTGATGTCGGTGCAGGTGATGGAGACGCCGCCTTCGCCGGTGGCGCGATGGGTGACGTGCAGCCAGCGGCCGCTGGCGAGCCGGTGCTCGGAGGTCACCGGCGGGTTCCGGTGGCGGTTGACGCGCGCGGCCACGTAGCCGTCGATGTCCGGTACCTCCTTGTCCAGCACGCCCTTGCCGAGGATGAGGCGGACGATCTCCTCGTAGGTGACGCCGGGACGGATGTCGTTGCTGCCGGCGGACCACATGTTGAGGTAGCGCCGGTTGCAGAGCACCAGCCGGTCGTCGGCGTCGAACAGCGCCAGACCGTCGGTGAAGCTCTCGATCGCCTCGCGCAGCCGCTGCTCGCTGCGCCGCAGCGCATTCTCGGACTCCCGCTGCGCCGTGATGTCCTGCGTCACGGTCAGGATATGCCGGATCGCGCCGTCCTGGTCGAACAGCGGAACCTTGCGCCCGAGGAAGTGGCGCCTGCCTTTGGCCGGCGTGTCGATCACGACCTCCGGCATGTCCACCGCGTGGCCGGTTTCCAGCAGCTCGCGCGTGCGTTCGGGCTGCTTGTCGCTGCCGTGCTCGCCGAAGAGGCGGCCTTTCGTCCTGCCGATCATCGTTTCGCGCGGCGCGCCGATCTGTTCCTCGGCGGCGCGGTTGATGATCCGGTAGGTCATGTCGCTGACGTCGCGGACTGTGACCATGTAGGGAACGTTCTCGACGATGTTGTCGAGCAGCAACTGCAGCCGTTCCCTTTCCCGCTCGGCCCTGACCCGGTCGTCGCAGAGGAACACACGGCCGTCCCAGACGACACGCCCCGACCGGTCGAGTCCGGCGCGCCCGGTGCAGCGGACCCAGTGTTCGCAGTCCTGCGCGTCGGACATGGAAAGGATGAGGTCGAACGGTGTGCCGTCGACCGCCGATTCGCGGATTGCGGCAGTCAGCCTGCCGCGCGACTCACTGTCGAAATAGCCCAGCACGTCCGTTGCTGCGGCGACCAGCGCCTCGCCCTGGATGCCGAAGACCTGATCGGCGTTGCGGCTGGCGTAGACGCAGATGCTGGTCCCCTCCGGCGCCAGAACGCACCGGATCACGCCGCCGGGGATGTTGTCGATCGCCTCTTCGGCGATCATCGGCCGGGCGCGGCCGAACTGCCCTGCGGGCGGCGAGAAGCTGAGCACGGAACCGCCGTCGCCGCGGCGCGAGGACTGCACCGTCAGGGGTACGCCGGCCTCGTTGACCACGGTGACGATTTTCGGCTCGGCATTCGCGCCGGATGCGGCGTCTTGGTCGAGCAGCTCGCCCAGGCCCAGCAGGCAGCGCTCCCCCTGCAGCGAGGCGCGGCGGGCGAGCGATGCGAACGTCTCGCCCGGCTGAAAGAACCCCCGCTCCAGACCGACAAGGCTGCAAAGCCGGCTGTTGACCGCCTCCAGCCTGTGGGCCGGGTCCAGAACCATGACGCCGCCAGGCAGCGCCTCGAGCAGGGCGACGGCTTCGGCGGTCGGCGGAGCGGGCTGTTCGGCGGGCGCGGGTTCGGGCGCGGCGTACGGCGGAACGCCATCGCGGGGAGCGGCTCCGACGCCGCGGAGCCGACGTTTCAGCAGGTTGAAGGTCGGATCCGACATGTCCGGCCATAAACTCCAATCATCGCTCCCCCTCCGATGGGTCACGGCGGATTCGCGTCCGCACCGTGAGAACCGGGCCCCGTCGCGATACTACGGGAACGGATCAGGATAACCGGACCACCGTTAACGGCGGGTTAATTCCCCCCTTTTCAGGTGTGGGTTTGGCGATGGCTGCCGGGGCGATCAGCGGTCGTAGGCGACCAGCGCGTCGAACGGGACGTCGAGGCGCGCCCGGCCGTTGAGGAATTCGAGCTCGATGACGCAGGCGGCGCCGCGCACGTCCGCGTCGAGCTTGCGCAGCAACGTGACCGCCGCCGCCAGCGTGCCCCCGGTGGCCAGCAGGTCGTCCAGCACGACCACGCGCTGGCCGGCGCTCGCCGCGTCCGCCTGCACCTCGATGGTGTCGGTGCCGTATTCCAGCGAATAGGTATAGGCGAGCGTCTCGCCGGGCAGCTTCTGCCGCTTCCGGATCATGGCGAAACCGCAGCCGAGCTTGTAGGCGACCGGCGCGGCGACCAGGAACCCGCGCGATTCGATGCCCACCAGAAGCTGCGGCTCATGGCGGGAAATCAGCTCCGCCAGCCGGTCGACCGTCTGCCGCCATGCCTCGGCATGCCGCAGCAGGGTGGAGATGTCGTAGAACAGTATCCCGGGCTTGGGAAAGTCGGGGATGTGGCGGATATGCTGCTTCAGGTCCATATGTCCGATCCAGTGGCGGTCCGTTCCGGCTGCAGCCGGTATAGCGCATCGGGCACCACGCGCACAGGGCGGCGCCCGCCTTGCGGTTGACATTGCCGCGGGCGGGCGGGCATCCTCGTTCGAGCCCCGACGCGGCCTCGTGCGTGGCCCGAGCCCCCGAAACTCTGCATCTGCCCGGGCCCGGCCCTGTGCCGCCCGCCGGGGCGGTGCTACGTGACAGGTAAAGGGAGCGGAACCGATGAGGAAATTCGTGATTGCCGGGCTGACCGGGGCCGTGGCGCTGGGGCTGGCGGCGACCGCCGGCGCCCAGGGAAAGCGCACCTTCATCTCCATCGGCACCGGCGGCCCGACCGGCGTCTACTTCGCGGCGGGCAACGCGATTTGCCGGCTGGTTCACAAGGAAGCGGCCGAAGGGCGCAAATCCGGCCGCCAGCACGGCATCCGCTGCTCGGCGCCATCCACCGGCGGCTCCACCTACAATATCGGCCAGATCGCGCAGGGAGAGTTGGATTTCGGCGTCGCGCAGTCGGACTGGCAGTTCCATGCCTATAACGGCTCGTCCACCTATAAGGGCAAGCCGTTCAAGAAGCTGCGCGCCGTGTTCTCGATCCATCCCGAGCCGCTGCATATCATCGTCGGCGGCTCATCCGGCATCCAGGGCTGGGACGGGCTCAAGGGCAAGCGGGTCAATATCGGCAATGCCGGCTCCGGCCAGCGTGGCACGATGGAGTTCCTGATGGAGACCGCCAGCTGGAAGAAGGACGTCTTCCAGCTGGCGACCGAGCTGACCTCCACCGAGCAGTCGAAGGCGCTGTGCGACGGCAAGATCGACGCCTTCATCTACACGGTCGGCGTGCCCAATGCCGGCGTGTCGGTCGCGACGGATGGCTGCGGCGCCCGCATCGTCAATTTCGACAACGACCTCGCCAAGGGGCTGGTGAAGAAATACCCGTACTACGCCTGGGCGAAGATCCCGAAGGGCACGTACAAGACGGCGACGGAAGACGTCACCACGTTCGGCGTGATGGCGACTTTCGTCAGCAGCGCCGACGTGGCGGAGCAGACGGTCTACGAGGTCACGCGCGCGGTGATGGACAACATCGAGGATTTCCGCAAGCTGCATCCCGCCTTCCGCGATCTCGATCCGAAGAAGATGATTTCGGACGGGCTGTCGGCGCCGCTGCATCCCGGCGCGGCACGGTACTACAAGGAAAAGGGCTGGATGTAGCGGCCGCTGTCCCCGCCGCGCATGGCCGGGCCCGAACCGGCGCCGTCCGCCGCCGCGGTGGACGGGCTGAACGACAGGCTGCGGTCGCTTGAAGGGAAGGGACGGCGCCTCGCCCCGCGCCCGGCGGCGGCGGTCGGCGTCGTCTGCGCCGTCTGGTCGCTGTTCCAGCTCTGGATCGCCTCGCCGCTCCCGTTCCTCAGCGATTTCGGCATCGTGGTCGACGTCCCGGCGCGGGCGGTGCATCTCGCCTTCGGGCTTCTGCTCTGCTTCCTGATCTTTCCGGCCGGCGGGCGCGAGCGCGACGACGGCCGCATCCCCGTCCGCGACCTGATCCTGGCGGCCATGGCGGCGGGATGCGCGCTCTATGTCTTCGTCTTCCAGGACGACATCAACCGCCGGGTCGGGGTGCTGATGGATTCGGAAATCCTCGGCTTCGCCGTGCCGGTGGAGGCGCTCGTCGGCGGTGGCGGGATCGTGCTGCTGCTGGAAGCGACGCGGCGCGGCGTCGGCCTGCCGCTGGTGATCGTCTGCGCGGTGTTCCTCGCGTTCACGGTGTTCGGCCAGTCGATGCCGGGGATCATCGCGCACAAGGGCGTCTCGGTGGAACGCCTGATCGGTTACCAGTGGTTCACCGGCGAGGCGATCTTCGGCATCCCTCTCGACGTCTCGGTCAGCTTCGTCTTCCTGTTCGTGCTGTTCGGCGCGCTGCTGGAGCGGGCCGGCGCCGGCCGGTACTTCCTCGATCTCGCCTTCGCCATGGTCGGCCGCTACCGGGGCGGGCCGGCCAAGGCGGCGATCCTGGCGTCGGGCATGAACGGCATGATCTCGGGCTCCTCCATCGCCAACGTGGTGACGACGGGGACCTTCACCATCCCGGTGATGCGCTCCATCGGCATCCCGGCGGTCAAGGCCGGCGCCATCGAGGTCGCGGCCAGCACCAACGGCCAGCTCATGCCGCCGATCATGGGCGCGGCGGCCTTCATCATCGCCGAGACCATCGGCATCCCCTATGTCGAGGTGGTGATCGCCGCCTTTATCCCCGCGGTCATCAGCTACATGGCGCTGCTCTACATCTCGCATCTGGAGGCGCTGAAGCTGGGGCTGAAGGGGCTTCCGGCCGCCGACATCCCCGCGCTGTGGACGACGTTCCGCGGCGGCGCGCATTTCCTGATCCCGATCGCGGCGCTGGTCTGGCTGCTGATCGTCGAGCGATGGACGGCGGGCAGCGCGGTGTTCTATTCGCTTGTGCTGCTGATGGGCATCATCGTCGTCCAGCATGTCGTCGCCGCGCGGCGCCGCCGCGAGGAAGGCGGCTCGATCGCCGCCGGGCTGCGCGACGGGTTCGGGGATATCTATGCCGGGCTGGTCGCCGGCGCGCGCAACATGGTCGCCATCGCCGTTGCCGTGGCGGCGGCCGGCATCATCGTCGGCTCGGTTGCCTCCACCGGCCTCAACAACGCCATGGTCGGGGTGGTGGAGGCGATCTCGGGCGGCAACGTCTACATCCTGCTGGTGCTCACCGCCCTGCTTTGCATCGTGCTCGGGATGGGGCTGCCGACGACGGCGAACTACCTGGTCGTCGCCTCGCTGCTGGCCGGCGTGCTGGTCGAGCTCGGCAACGCCGCCGGGCTGGTGCTGCCGCTGATCGCGGTGCATCTGTTCGTGTTCTATTTCGGGCTGCTGGCGGATTCCACGCCGCCGGTGTGCCTGGCGGCCTTCGCGGCCGCCGCGATCAGCCGCGCCGATCCGCTGAAGACCGGGGTGCAGGCGTTCTTCTACGATATCCGCACCGCGATCCTGCCCTTCGTCTTCATCTTCAACCCGGAGCTGCTGCTCGTCGGCGTCACCAGCATCTGGCACGGCATTGCCGTCTTCGTCGTCTCGTTGCTGGCGATCCTGTCTTTCAGCGCGGTCACGCAGGGCTGGATGTTCGTGAAGCTCCGGCTATACGAATCCGCGCTGCTGGTTTTCGTGATCGTCGGCCTGTTCCGCCCCGGCTACCTGATGGATTTCGTGTACCCGGAGTTCGAGCCGGTGGCGATGCAGCGCTTCCTTGCCGGCGAGGCGACCATCGAGCCGGGCCGTTCCGTCCGCTTCCATGTTGTGCGCGAGACCGATTACGGCGACCGGTTCAAGCTGTTCGTGATGACCGCGCCCGAGGGCGCGAGGGGGTCCGATTCGTTCGGCCTCGCCCTCGGCGCGCCGGGGACGGAAGGGCGCAGGCCGGTGGAGGAGACGGTCTTTCTCGGCGCCGCGGAAAAGGCGGGCATCCGTCCTTTCGAGGATTACGTGACCGGTGTCGACGTTGCGGCGCCCGGCCGTCCGGCACGGGAATGGGTGTGGCTGGTGGCGCTCGCGGTGCTTGCCGTCGTGGTGACGCTGCAGCTCCGGCGGCAGCGTCGGCAGAACGGTTCCGGCGTATCCGCCTGAGCTGAAATGCCTGCGTCATGCCTCACGCCGAATTGACCGTCCGTGTCGTCGCATCGCAGACGCGAACGATTATGCTGGGATCATGAGCGAGACCACCGACAACGCGCTGGCCGCCGCCCGCACTATCCCGCCAACCGATCTGCGCCGGCTGCCCCGTGCGCGGCTGGAGGCGATGCAGGGGGCGGGCGCCGAGGCGCTGGAATGCATGCGCGTGCTGGTCAATACCGGCGGCAACCTCGTCGGCGAGTTGCTGCGGGGCGTGGACACGTTCTATGAGTGGAACCACTATCCCGACGGCGACGTCTACGATCCGGCGAGCCACGGCCAGTATTACTACCACGCCCACCCGCAGGAGCTGCGCAGCGGCGAGCACGGCCATTTCCATACCTTCATGCGCGGCCCCGGGATGCCGATGGACGCACGGCCCGCGCCGCTCCCGGATCTCGCCGTGCCGGAGTCGCCGAAGGGCGCGCTGAGCCATCTGGTCGCCGTCTCGATGGATGCGCGCGGCGTGCCGATCCGGCTGTTCACGACGAACCGCTGGGTCACCGGCGAGGTCTGGTACGCGGCCGCCGACGTGCAGGCGATGCTGGACCGGTTCGAGATCGACCACGCGCAACCCTCCTGGCCCGTCAACCGGTGGATCGGCGCGATGCTGGTCCTGTTCCGGCCGCAGATACGGGCGCTGATCGAGGCGCGCGACGAAGCGGTGGCCGCCTGGGCGGCCGACCGGCCGGACCTCAACGTTTTCGAGGATCGCGGCCTGGAGATCACGTCCTGGGCCGATATCTCGATGGACGAACAGATGGCCGCTGTCGCGGCGGCGCTCAATTCCGCGCCGGGCTGAACGGGCGGGCGCATCGCGGCGTGAAGCTGCGCTACTTCGCCGCTTCCTTCAGGTAGGCCATCAGGTCGTCGAGCTCACTCTTCTTCTTTATCCCGGGAAACGCCATTTTCGTGCCCTTCACGCTCTTGCGCGGGTCGGCGAGATAGTCGGTCAGTGTCTTCTCGTCCCACACGATGCCGGATTTCTTCATGGCGGAGGAGTATGCGTATTTTTCCACCGCCCCCGCCTTGCGGCCGAAGATGCCTTGCAGATGCGGGCCGATGCGGTTCTTGCCGGCTTCCAGCGTGTGGCAGGCGCGGCACTTGTTGAACGCCGTTTTGCCCTTCGCGGCGTCGGCCGCGAAGGCGTGGGGCGTGGCGAGCAGCGCGGAGGCGAGGAGAGCGGCGGCAAGGCCGAATCTGGTCATCGTACGCACCTGTAAGTATCTGTGGCTGGATTGTGGGCGAACGTCATACCGCGGCCGCGTCCCGCGGGTCAACGGCCCGGGTTTAACGGTCCCTTAAGGGGTTGGCGCCGAAAATCACCATGAAATACGGGCGTCCCGCGCGCGGCGGCGCGGCGCCGTTTCCGCCCATCCGGAAGGGGCAGATGAGCCAGATTCTTACCAGAACCGACGTACAGGCCCTGCTCGACGATCCGTCGGCGGCGTCGCGCGCGCGCGCGGCCGAAAAGCTGGCGGTGCAATATGGCGGAGACACGCTGTCGTCCGAGGAGCGGAAGATTGCGGAGGACATCATCCGCGTCATGGCCCGCGACCTCGAGCAGGACGTGCGCGAAACGCTGTCGCGCAACCTGAAGGACTGCGCCGGGCTCGCTCACGACATCGCGGTCACCATGGCCAGCGACGTCGAGGCTGTGTCGCTGCCGGTGATCCGTTACTCCGGCGTGCTGACCGACGCGGACCTGATCCAGATCGTCCGCAGCCGGGGGCCGTCCCAGCAGACGGCCATCGCCCAGCGCGCGACGGTCTCGGAGGCGGTCGCCGACGCGCTGGTCGGCGCCGGCGACGAGTCCGTTGTCTCCACCCTGGTCGGCAACGAAGGCGCGGCAATTTCCGAGACCACCTTCCGCCGCGTGGTGGAAGAGTTCGGCGGCAGCGAGGCCGTGACCCGGCCGCTGACCCGGCGCGCGAACCTGCCGGTGGGCATCGCCGAGCGCCTGGTCAATATCGTTTCCGAGCGGCTGCGCGACGAGCTGGTGACGCGGCACGACCTGCCGCCGGAGGTCGCCACCCAGGTGGTGCTGCAAAGCCGCGAGCGGGCGACGCTCGGGCTGCTGGGCGACGGCAACGCGATGTCTGTGTCGGAGTTGGTGGCCCATCTGGACCGCAACGGGCGGCTGACGCCGTCCATCGTGCTGCGCGCGCTCTGCATGGGCGATGTCGAGTTCTTCGAGGCGGGCTCCGCGGCGCTTGCGGGGCTGCAGGTCGACGCCGCCCGCGCGCTGATCCACGACGACGGGCCGCTCGGCCTGCCGGCGCTGATGAAGCGCGCGGCGTTTCCCGACTCGACGATCCCGGTCGCCCGCGCTGCCGTCGATGTCGTGCGGGATACCCAGTACGACGGCCAGGCGCATGATCGCGAGCGGTTCCGCCGCCGCATGCTGGAGCGTGTGCTGACCCGGAACGAGGACCCGGACGCCCTGCTTGGCGAGGACAACGCCGAATACCTGCTCGAACGGCTCTGCGGGCTGCAGGGCGCCTTCCGCGCCGCCTGAGACCGCAGGCCAGCCGGGCAAATCCGTCAGAACGGCACCCAGCTCTTCTCCTTCGTGTAATGCAGGTAGCCCACACTGGCGCCGGCGCGCAGCCCCACGCCAGTGCGGATCGGCGCCAGAACGATATCGTTGGATTTCAGATAGTTGAGACCGACTCCTGCGACGACGTAGAGGCTGCCTTCCACGCCGGGGAAACGCTGATACAGCTTTTCCGGATCCTGCATGTTGTAGACCAGCGTGAACACCTTCGAGGCGTTGCCGCCGATATCGAACCCGACGGAGGGGCCCTGCCAGTAGGCCTTGCGCGTGTTGTCCCGCTTCAGGAACAGCTCGCCAACGCCGTAGCGCAGCCCGACGCCGATGGCGCCGCTGGCTTCCTCGCCGGTGATGTAGCCGTTGGGCCTGCCCTGTTCCGCAAACGCCTTTTCGATCGCGCGGGCCAGCCCCTGCGTGGTGTCGCCGAAGAAGGTCCTGGCCTTGTCCAGGATTTCTTCCTTGGTGTAGGTGTCTTCGGCGGCGCGGGCGGGGCTGCCGGCCGCAAGCACCGCGCAGATCGCCAGAGCCGCCGCGCAGATCGCGATCAGCCATCGGTGTCCGGTCATGGCCATGCTCGGGTCTCCTGATTTTCGATTGTGCATCCGTTAGCGTCCTGGACGGCGCGGCGAGGGTGTCAGCCGCCTACCCCTGGATATGGCGGTATCACCGAATCGTGCCCGCAATGTGTCCATGGCGGTTTCGACCGCCTTTATGCGTTCGCCGTCCGGTTCCGCGAGATCGGGCGGATCGGCCTCCGCCGCCGGACAAAGTCCCGAAAGCCCGATTCCGATGAGACGAAAGCGCGTACCGTCCGCCTCCAATGTAAGGAGCACCGCGCCCGCGCGCCAGAGGCGTTCGGCGAGCTGGGTCGGGTGCGGCAGGGTGCGCCGCCGCGTGCGGATGCGGAAATCCGCGCCCTTCAGCTTGAGCACGACCATGGCGCCGGCAATCCCGTCGGCCTTGGCCCGCGCCGCCACCTTCTCGCAGAGCGGCCATAGCCGCGCCTTCAGCTCCTCCGGCGCGGCCAGGTCGCGGGAGAAGGTGGTCTCGGCGGAGACGCTCTTGCGGTGGGAGACGGGGTCGACCCGGCGGCCGTCCTCGCCGCGGGCGAAGCGCCAGAGCCGGCTGCCGATCGCGCCGTAGCGGTCCACCAGAAATTCCTCGGAGCAGGCGAGAAGGTCGCCCATGCGCCGGAACCCGTCGCCCTCCAGCCGCCGGCAGAGCTCGCGCCCGGCGCCCCACAGCGCCGAGACCGGCCTGTCGGCGAGGAACGTCTGCGTCTCCGCCCGCCCCACCACGAAGAAGCCGCGCGGCTTGCCGGCGTCGGAGGCGATCTTGGCGAGGAACTTGTTGTGGCTGAGCCCGATCGAGGCGTCGATGCCGATCTCGCTCTCGATGCGCCGCGCCAGGCGGGCGAGGGTGCGCGCCGGGCTGCCCCGGTGCAGCCGCTCGGTGCCGGAAAGATCGAGAAACGCCTCATCCACCGAGATCGGCTCGACCAGCGGCGTGGTCTCCAGCATCAGGGCACGCACGTCGCGCCCGACCCGCGCATACTTCGCCATGTCCGGCGGGATCACCACGGCCTGGGGGCAGAGCTGCCGCGCGCGGAACATCGGCATGGCGGACCGGCAGCCGTAGCGCCGCGCGACATAGCAGGCCGCCGTCACCACGCCGCGCCCGCCGGCGCCGCCGACCAGCACGGGCCTGTTTTTCAGGGACGGATTGTCCCGTTTTTCGACCGTGGCGTAGAACGCGTCGCAATCCAGATGCGCGATGCCGAGCGCGTGCAACTCCTCATGTGCGGCCGTGCGGACGGAACCGCAAGCGGGACATTTCGTCCCGTTTTCCGGCGGCTCGACGCTCAGGCAGTCGCGGCAGAGAAATCCCATGCCCTACGATGGGGCCGCCGGCCGCGCCCCGTCAATCGAACCCGTACAAAGTCGCCGGGTTGTCCACGAGAATCTTGCGCCTGGTCACGTCGTCCGTTGCGAACGCGCCCAGCAGGCTCATCAGGTCGCCGTCATTGGGGATGCGGCCGGGCTTGAAATTGTTGCCGTGCGGCCAGTCGGTGCCCCAAAGGATGCGGTCGGAGTTGGCCGCTATGCAGGCGGCGGCGAAGGGGACGACGTCGCGATAGGGCAGGGAGCCATCCCCGGTGCGGGCCTCGCGCACGCCGCTGATCTTGTCGGCGCAGGACACCTTCACCCAGTAGCCGCCGTCCCGCAGCAACTCGAGCATGAGCTGCATCGCCGGCTGGGCCAGCCCCTCCGGCGGATGCACCCGGCACAGGTGGTCGAAGATAACCGGCACCGGCGGGGTGCGGACGAAGGCCTCGTTGGCGAGCAGGAATTTCGGCTCGATATGCAGGTCGAGCGACCAGCCGAGCTTCTGGATGCGCGGCAGCGCGGCCTCGATATCGGCGGTCGCGCCGGGCCGGTCGGACATCAGGCTGAACCGCGCCCCGACCGCGCCCTGCTCCTTCAGCCGGGCGAGTTCGTCGTCCGGCACGGTCTCGTCGAAGCTGACGACGGCCCGCAGCCGGCCCCGGCTCCGCGCCACCGCATCCATGATCGCGGCGTTGTCCACTCCGTGCGCGGTCGGCTGCACGATCACCCCGCGCTCCACGCCGATGGCGGCGGCCATCGCCTCCCAGTGCTCGAATGGCGCGGCCGGCGGGTTGTAGCGCCGGGTCTCGACGAAGGGGAAGCGGTACGGCGGGCCAAGCACGTGGAAATGCGTGTCGGTCGCGCCGGGCGGCGGGGTCCATGTCGGCCTCCGCGGGTTGGGGTCCGGCGGCATCGAGGTCGGCAGCATCGTGTCGGGCATGGCTGTTTCCGGAAGCGGCAGGTGGCCTGAGCAAATCACGCCGCAGGCCGCTTTGCAAACCGGTCCGGCGCGTGGATCAGCGCTCGAGCTCCAGAATGTCGAGCCCGTCGATACGGTCGATCAGGTAGATCGTCCCCGCCTTGTCCACGTCCACGTCGTTGCTCTGCGGCGCAGGAAAGCCGGGAGCGGGCGGAGGAACGAAGTAGCCGCGCTCGGTCGGGCGCAACGGATCGGAAACATCGACGATGCGCAGCCCGGCGCTGAACCACGTGCAGTAGATCAGCCCGTCGCGCATGTGCTCCTGGAACTGGTGGGCGCCGGGACCGTAGATCTCGGGGCGGCCGTGACGATAGGCGCCGTTCCCGTCGAGATGCGCGCGGGACCAGGGCGCGTCGAAATCGGTGACGTGAAAGGTCGATAACGGCCTGATATCGGCGTAGTCGGTGACGTCGAACAGCCACAGGAAGGCGTGCGGCTGGCCCGTGGGGTGGGGGTGCTCCTCGTCCACGCACACGGCGACGCGCCGGCCGCCATACGTGCCCGGCAGCGGCATGACCGTGTGTGTCGGCTCGGGAAAGGGCGGGTGGTAGTTGTGCGCCGCCACGGTTGCCGGCCTCGCGATATCGGAAAGGTCGATCACACGGAACCCGGCGTGCCAGCACGCTGTCCACAATTCGTCGCCGACGCGCAGGCCGTGATGGACGCGGTTCCTGACACCGTCCCAGTCCGGAGTCTCGCCGCCGGCGACGTGCTGTCCCGGCATGTGCCAGCGCGATACCTCCTCGATATTCGCCGGGTCCGCGATATCGTAGATGACGACGATATTGCCGATATAACCCTCCATCTCGGTCGAGATGTAGGCGTAGCGCGCGTCGCAGTCGAAGCGGTGGACGCCGATGCCGCCGGTGCGCCGGTCGCCGACGAGCCGCGGGTTCTCCGGGTCGGCGATGTCGTACAGCCGGATGCCGCCCTCGTCGTAGCCGCGCCTCGCTACGTCGCGCAGCTCGCCCAGCCGCGCCACCGGCGCCCGCAGCAGCGCGGCAAGCTCCGCGTCGTCCGGCATCCGCCCTTCGCATGCCGCGAAATCGTCCTCCGCTTTCGCGAGCTCGAACCCCTTGCGCAGGAAATGGCGGTCGTGCATCTCGCGGTTCACCACGATCAGGTTCCGGTCGCCGGCGAAACGCGCCTTGTGGCTGTGCGACGCGTTTCCGTCGAGCATGATGCGGGAGAGCACGCGCGGCTTTGCGGGGTCAGACACATCCAGGATCGTGGTTCCGAAAGGCGGCTCGATATGGCCGATCAGCGCGATCCCGCCGCGCACCGTGATCTGGCCGCCGCCGGGCATGTCGAGATGGGCGATGCGGCGGACGTTGCGGGCGACGGGTTCGTGTCGGCTCATCGGTCTCTCCTGGGTTCTGCGCTGCCGCGACGGATGACCCGGCGGGCGGCGGTTGCTACTGTCGGGCGGCGCCGGATCGGCCGGCGGACGGGCTGCCTCGCATGAGCGCTGCGAAGAAGATCGATTTTCTGCGGGCCCTCGAGGTCTTTCTCGCCGTGGCGGAGCACCGCAGCATGACCGGCGCGGCGAAGGCGCTCGGACTCGCGCAGTCGGCGGTCTCCCAGACCCTGCTGCATCTCGAGGCCGAGCTCGGCCAGTCGCTGCTGGACCGCGGCGTTCGGCCCCTGGCGCTGACGGGCGCGGGCGCGGTGCTGCAGGTGCGCGCCGTGCAACTCATCGCAGAGGCGGCGGAGACGCGTTCCCTCGTGCGCGGCGTCGGCGGGGCAGGGCCGCCCCAGCTTCGCCTGGCGGTGATCGGCTCGCTGGCCGGCACGCTGGTGCCGCCGCTGGTCGCCACGCTGACCGACCGGCTGGGCATTCGCGAGATCAGCGTCTGGCGAGGGCTCGCCACGACCAACGAGAACGCGCTGCTCAGCCGCGACGTCGACATGCTGGTGACGTCGGACGCGCTTTACGACGTCGATGGATTGCGGCGCCTCGCCCTGTTCCACGAGCCCTATATCGTCATTGCCCCGTCCGGCGCGATCGGCGCGGCGAAAGCGACGACGCTGGCCGGTCTTGCCGCGCGGCTGCCATATGTCCGCTATACGCGGCGCACCCAGATGGGCTGGACCATCGAGACCCAGTTGAAGCGGCTGGGGATCGGCCTGCCGGGCGCGCTGGAATTCGACAGCTCCGAGGACGTGGTGGCGACGGTTGCGGCGGGACGGGGGTTCGCGATCAGCGTGCCGTCGCACGTGCTGCACGGATTGCGCGGGGCGCGGGTCGACTCGGCCCCCTTCCCGGGGCCCCGCTTCGGGCGCGAGGTCAATCTGGTGGTGCGCGAGGCCGAGCTCGGTGCGATGCCCGGCGAGGTCCACAGCCTCTGCCTCGAGGTGCTGGCAGACGATTTCGCCCCGCGGGTCCGTGCGGCCGTGCCGTGGCTCGGCGACGGTTTCGCCGTGGCCGCGAAGACGGGTTCGACCGCTCACTGAATCGCTGCCGCCTCGCGCACGCTCTCGATCAGCGAGGCGCGCAGGATGAAATCGCGCGCCGCCTTCGGGTCCTCCGCCGTGCGGCGCAGCATTTCGTGGTTCTGCCGGCGGATCTCCGGGTTTTTCTCGGCCAGGATGCGCTTGTTGCGGATGGTCTGCGCCTGCACGGTCGCCAGCGCCACGTGACGACGCTGGCGCTCGTAACGATCGAGCAGGTCGAGCCCCGCGTCGCCGCGCAGGATATCGACCAGCTTCTCGCCCAGGTTCATCGCGTCGTGGATGCCGCTGTTCATGCCCATCCCGCCGATCGGGCTGTTGACGTGCGCCGAGTCGCCGGCCAGCAGCGCGCGGCCTCCGCGGAACCGTGCCGCGACGCGCTGGTGGACGGTGTAGAGGTTGCGGCCGACGATTTCGTACGGCGTGTCCGATGGCAGGAAGCGCTGGAGCCGCGCCTGGCAGGCGCCATCGCCCAGCAGCGATTCTTCGGACGCGTCCGGATCGGCGGGGAAGTGGACCCGCCACGCCTCGGGCGGACCCTTCCAGTGGAACAGGTTGGCCCATTCCTCCGGGTCCGACAGGTAGTTGCGGTCGGTGAAGCCATGCCGGGCGAAGTCGTAGGCGACGATGATGTTCAGCACGCGGTCGGGATAGGTGAAGCCTTCGAACGGGATGCCGAGCGTCTTGCGCACGACGCTGCGCGCCCCCTCCGCGCCGACGATGAAGGCGCCTTCTATCGGACGGGTCTCGTCGTCCGGTCCGTTGACGGTCGCGGTCACGCCGCTCTCGTCCTGGGTGAATCCGGCCAGCGCCGTGCCCATCAGCACCTCGCATGCGGGGTGCGCCGTGGCCATCGCCATGGCTTCCTCGACCAGCTTGATGCGCTCGCATTGCAGCACGTAGGGAAAGCGCGTGTCGTCGCCGATGGCGGCGTGGTCGAACTCGGCGATCCGTTCGCTCCGCTCACGATCCCAGTACTGGAAGCGGGGCGCGATCAGCCCGCGTGTCTCCAGCCGGTCGTACAGCCCGATCTCCGCCAGCATCTCCAGCGTGGCCGGCTGGTTGCTGCCTGCGCGCGGCACCTGGTCGAGGAACGTGTCGGCCGGCGCGGCTTCCAGCAGGGTCACCGGCACGCCCGCCCGGACCAGCCGCAGGGTGAGCACGAGCCCGACCGGGCCGGCGCCGGCGACGATGACGCGATCGCGTTCCGCCGTCACGTCCCGCTACTCCGCCGCGCTTGCATCGGCGGGGACCACGTCACGCACCGCGCCGGCCCAGCCGCTATGGGTGACGTCGAAGACCTGGCCGAACGGCGTGCGGAACTTCGCCTCGTAGAAGGAGTTGGGCGAGGAGGGACGGCCGGTCACGTAGGCGCCGCCGGCCCTGGCGATCTTCGCCTCGGCCTCGTCGAGGTCTTCCACCCAGACGCCGAAATGGGCGATGCCGAGCGCCTCGTCCGCATGCTCCTGCCTCAGCAGCGCGATGTTGAACGTGCCGTCGGACACGTAGAGCCCCCGCCGCGCCGTGCCGACGACCTCCATGCCCAGCGCTTCCGTGAAGAAGCGGCTCGCCTCTTCGGGGTCGGTGACGATGATCGCGATATGCCTTAGCTTGCCCATCGGGCACCTCCATCCTGCGGTGCGGTTCACGCGGCAGGGTGGCGCGCCATCGGGCGCGGGTTCAAAGACTATCGCGCAAAGAGATCGCGGCTATCGGCGCTGGCGATGGGCCGCGCCCCCGGTCACGGCGTGGAGTACGCGGCCCCGTTGACGTGGATGGTCTGGCCGCTGATATAGGTGGCGCCGGGGCCCACGAGAAAGCGGATCAGGTCGGCCGTGTCCTGCGGCGTGCCCTTGCGGCCCAGCGGGATGTGGATCGCGTCGTGCATGGTGTGGCGGACGGAGCTGGAGCCGGCGCGCTCGGTCTCGAACACCCCGACGATGACGAAGTTGGCGCGGATGTTCTGCGGTCCCATGTCGATGGCGATGCCGCGCGTCATCGCCTGCAGCCCGGCCTTGGCGGTCATCTGGTGGGTGCGGTTGGCGGCGCCGGAATAGGATGTCAGCCCGCCCATCGAGACCACGGCGCCGCCGCCGCGCTGCGCCATCAGCGGCACGCAGGCGCGGCTGATGTTGAACGCGCCGTTGAGCGCCGCCCCCATCGCGTTGTCCCAGGTCGCGCGGTCGAGCGCGGCGAAGTTGGATGCGCTGCGGTTGGCGGCGTTGTTGACCAGGATGTCGATGCCGCCGAACTCGGCCACGGCGGCGTCCACCATCCGCTGCACCGCGTCCACGTCGGTGATGTCGGCGACGACCGGCATGGCGCGGCCCCCGGCCTTGACGATCCCGTCCGCGACCTCCTCGGCCAGCGCCTTCGCCTGGCGCGCGTTGACGATCACCGCGGCGCCGGCGCGGGCCAGCTCCTCGGCTGTCGCGCGCCCCAGGTTGCGGGCGCTCCCCGTCACCAGCGCGACCTTACCCGCCAACTCGTTGACCAGATCGACCATCCGCCTCTCCCGCGTCCCGTTTTCGCGGTCGGCTATAACAGGATCGGTCCGGCAGCGCCAGACGGGGCGGGTCGGCAGGCGAGGGCAAATCGCCTTACGGCGTGAATTCGAATGCGCCGGAATCGGCGCGGACCGAGCCGTTGCCGTCGCCGTCCACGCGGCGCTCGAAGGGCGGGCCGCGCTGGTCGTTGAAGGGAAACGGCGGCGCGAAGCCGCGGTCGACGGCGCTGAACAGCGACGAGCCGGAGGACGGCGGCGCGTGTATCACGACCGGCGTGAAGCCGCCTTCGTCCACCAGCAAACCCGTGCCCGCGACGATGCCCACATCCTCGAAATCGGGTGCGAGCGGCGTCGACGCCGGATCGAAGCCGCATTCTCCCTCGACCACGTTGCCCCCATCCGAGAGAACGGGACCGGCGCACAGATCGGCGATATTCTTGACGAAGAGCGTGTTCTTCACGCGTACGGTGGAATCCGGAGTCGCCGTCAGGAGGTCGCGGTCGCCGAGGGTGTGGGACGACAGGGTGACGAAGGTCAGTCGGGTCTCGCCGTCCTGCTGGGTCGCCAGCACGCTTACCGGCGGGGTGCTGCCGAACGCCGTCCACCTGTTGTTGAAGACGGTCGTGTTTTCGAGCGTCATGGTCCCGCCGACGCTGCGGATCGCTGCGCCGAACCGGGCGTCGTTGTAGGCGATCAGGCCACGGCGCATCGTGACGGCGCCGGTGTTGTAGAGGGCGCCCCCCGACGGGTTGTCGCCTTCCACCAGGTTCTGGACGAAGGCGACGTCCCCGGCGATCAGCGTGCCGTCGTTCTGGATGCCGCCGCCGCCGAAAGCGCCGCCGGAAACCGAAGCGGCGCGATTGCCCGACAGGGCGACCCTCTCCAGGACGAGCGTCCCCAGATTGTATATCCCGCCGCCGCGGCCGTCCTGGTGCCCGTTCAGGATCGCGAGACGCCTGAGCCGCAGCACGATTCCCGCGCCGGTCACATGGAAGACGCGGTGCGCCCCGTTCCCGTCCACGCGCGCGAAGCCGAACTGATTGCCGTTGTCGGTCAGGTCGGTCATAGGGTCGTTGGTGCGCTGCAGGAAGTCGGACAGGTCGGAATTGGCGCCAGATGTGCCCTCGATCGTGACGCTTTCGGTGACGTCGAGGTCGCGGATCGAGTGGTTCGCGTCCTGCTCGCCCTCGTTCCCGATTCGCGTCAGCAGGTAGCGGCCCGACGGCACCCGGATCAGGTCGACGCCGGGCTTCGCGTTCGCCTCCATGATCGCAGCGCGCAGCGAGCATCCAAGGCCCGGGCCGGAGAAGATGCCCTGGCACACGCCGTCGCCGGGATGCGAGTCGGGGAAGTCCTCGAACCGGTCGACCACGAATGTCTGCGCGAAATTCTCGGCGAAGTCCGCGCATTCCGCGGGCAGGCCCGTCACCTGATGGGTGAATCCGCCCGCTTCCGGAAACGTGTCGACATTGTCCGAGAACACCCCCTGCGTCGTGACATTCACGGAGAACTCGACGGCGCCGGCGCAGTCCGGCACCGGCGTCGTCGTCTGGTAGAGGTTGTCCCCCACATTCGCCATCGGCGCGATGCCGGCTCCCGGCGAGTTGAACTCGACGCCCTTGACGGTCGAATTCGCGTTCACCTCGACGCGAAAGGTCTGCGGGTTGATCGGAGGATCGTAAGCGAAGGGCGAAACGGTGCGGTCGATGACATCGACCGTACAGCCCGCGACAAGCAACATGCCCCCCACGCACAGTATCGCCGAGCGCTGCATGGCAAGCCCCCTTCCTAGCCGGGCGCTTTTCACGCCTTCCGCTCACGGACGATTTGAAGCCCCGAAAATTCCGTTCCCGCTGAAATTCTCTATCCTTCCCCGCGCGACGCGAGGTTTTCCCCCGCTGCCGATCTGTGCCAAGATCGGGGAACATCGCAGTCAGTTCCGGAGACGCGCCATGACACAGAATGCCTGGACCCCGAGCGACCGCCGGCGCCGCCCGGCCGTGGCCATGCAGCCGGTCGTGGACCCCGCCGCCTGGCATGCCGAAGACGTGACCGGGTCGGAGGCCTGGATCTACACCCTGTCCGGGTCCGAGATCGCGGAGATCGAGGCGGCCGTCGCCGCCGCCGAATCGCGGGGGGCGGACATCAAGGACATCGCGCGGGACGGTTTCGTGCTGCCCGGCATGGCGCGCGCGCTGGCCGCCATCCGGGACGAGCTGATGGACGGGCGCGGCTTCGCGATGATCCGCGGCCTGCCGGTGGCGGGGCGCAGCCGGGCGCAGACCGCCGCCGCGTTCTGGGGCGTCGGCGCCCATCTGGGCGAGGCGGTGTCGCAGAACGCGCAGGGGCATCTGCTGGGCCATGTGAAGGATATCGGCGAGGATTACGCCCGCGCGCGCGGCTACATGACCAACGCGCATATGGGGTTCCACAACGACCAGTGCGACGTGCTCGCGCTGCTCTGCCTGCACCCCGCGAAATCGGGCGGCGACCACCGGATCTGCTCCTCGGTGACGCTGTACAACGAGATGCTGAAGCGCCGGCCGGACCTGGCGGAGGCGCTGACCTGGAAGTTCTACCGCTCGCGCTCGGGCGAGATCCCGCCGGGCGAGACCGAACCTTACGTGCGCCAGGCGGCGTTCAGCTTCCACGAGGGCTATTTCTGCGGCCGCGGCGTCTCGGCCGCCATCGAGAAGGGGCAGAAGCTGCCCGGCGTGCCGCCGCTGACCGAGACGCAGCGCGAGGCGACGGCGATGTGGAAGGCGCTGGCCGCCGAGCTGTCGGTGGAGATCGAATTCCAGCCGGGCGACATGTTCTTCTTGCAGAACCACGTCACGCTGCATTCGCGCGGCGAGTACGAGGACTGGCCGGAGCCGGAGCGCAAGCGCCACCTGCTGCGGCTCTGGCTCACCACCCGCGGCGCCCGCCCGGTGCCGCCGGAGATCGACCGCTACTCGCACGGCATCGTCATCGAGGGCACAAGGCCGACGGCCCCGCTGGACGTGGGGTAGCCCCTGCCGCCCGTTTTTCCTTGCATCGGGGCGGCGGCCACCACACGTGATTCCCGTCAGCGTCAATCATGATGGGAGGGTGCAGCCATGGCAGTGTATCCCGGGCGCGAGGCGGTGGGCGTATTCGATGATTTTGCGTCCCTGCAAGGCGCCGCCGACGAATTGCTGACTTCCGGGTTCAACCGGGCCGATCTCAGCCTGCTCGCGAGCCGCCGGAGGATTGTCGCGAAAAGGGGCAAACCCTATGCCAATGTGCGCGAGGCGGAGGACGACCGCGATGCGCCCTTCATCAACTATATCGGGCCCGACTCGCCGACCGTGGCGCAGGGGTTCCTGGTCGCGATCGGCGTGTATGTCGGCGCCGTCGGCGCGGCGCTGGTCGGCGCGACGCAGGGGCTGGCGGTGACTCCGCTGATCGGCATGGTGGCGCTTGCCGGGCTCGGCGGCGGCGCGGTGGGGGGCGCGGCGGCATGGGCGCTCCGCCGCGAGCACGGGAATTACCTGCGCGAACAGCTCGCCGATGGCGGATTGCTGCTGTGGGTGAGAATTCCGGACGAGACGAAGGAAGCCCGCGCCACCGGCATACTGGAGCGCCACGGCGCGCGGGACGTCCACGTCCACGAGCTGCCCCACCGGGTCGAGACCGGCGTGCACGGCGTATCCGCCGATCTCGCCTGGTCGAACAGGCCGCTGTTCCGCAAGCTCGCGAAGGACTGAACGCCGGCTTCAACGCCTGGCGGCGGCTTTCCTCGCCGGCGCCGGCGAGGAGGGCGCGGGCCGGCCGACCGCGGCGGGGGCGGGGCGATGTAGCGCCTCTCGCGAACGCTCGCCCGCTTCGGTGGCGAGCGTGATGCGCCCCGACCGGCGCAGCAGGAAATCCAGAAACACGAGGATGCCGAACATCTCCATGGCTTCCTCTACATGTGTCATGCTGGCGTAGGCCAGATTCAGCTTGAAGGCCGGGTCCGAGTTATCGACAAGGGCTCCGGTCAGCATTTCCACGCCTGCCGCGCCGCCTACGAACAGCGCTGCGGCGGCGACGACCTGAACCTGTTCCCGCCGTTCGAGATGAAACAGGAATTTCAGGTAGGCGAAGCCGACCGCGGCGACCGCGATCAGCCCGGGGATCACCCATTTGGGCGACCAGATGCCCTGCATGTCGCCGAACCCGCGCTCCATCGGCGTCATCGTCAGCTCGTGGATGCCGGCGAGCTCGTCGAACGCGAGGCAGGCGAAGACGATCGCCAGCACTTTCCAGTGGAGCCTGTAGCTGTCATGCGGCGTGATCGCCATGACGACGCTGCACGACAGAAGAGCCAGGAACTGGTACGCCGTCGGCAGGTTGGCCTCCTCGTCGACATAGAACAGATCCACCAGCCCGTAAAGAGTCGGATAGCCGAGCACGTAATACCAGCCTGCGCTGACGGAGACTCAGTTTGGGGATTCCTGAATCGGGTTTTCTGTGATTCACCATGGCAAACGGAAGGAGGTTTGCCATGGGTGCAGCA
>WHUE01000046.1:29307-32316 GCA_009377375.1 Alphaproteobacteria bacterium
TCGGGTTTTCTGTGATTCACCATGGCAAACGGAAGGAGGTTTGCCATGGGTGCAGCCGTTCCGCTTCGGACGGATTATGACGGCGCGACGCTTCGGCGGCTGGCGAAGGCGTCGGACGATGCGAACCAGACGCGCCGGCTTCTGGCACTGGCGGTGATCTATGACGGGGGCAAGCGAAGCGATGCGGCGGCACTCGGCGGTGTCGGGCTCCAGGTGGTGCGCGACTGGGTCCTGCGGTTCAACGCCCATGGTCCTGCCGGGCTGGTCGACCGCAAGGCACCGGGACAGACGCCGAAGCTCGATGCCGCCCAACGCGCGGCGCTGGCCCGGCTTGTCGAGGACGGTCCGATCCCGGCCGTGCACGGGGTGGTGCGCTGGCGGCTCCGGGATCTTGCGCAGTGGATCTTCGAGGAGTTCGGCATCGTGCTCGACGAGACGACGGTGGGGCGGACGCTCAAGGCCATTGGGTACCGCAAGCTGTCGGCCCGGCCGTATCATTACGCGCAGAACGAACTCGCGCTCGAGGATTTTAAAAAACTTTCCCGGACGCGCTGGCGGCGATCCGTGCGGCGGTCGGCGCCGGCATCCCGATAGAGATATGGTGGCAGGACGAGGCGCGGATCGGCCAGAAGAACAAGATCACGCGCCGCTGGGCGAGACGTGGCACCCGGCCGAGCGCGCCGCGTGATCAGCGCACGAAGTCGGCCTATATCTTCGGCGCCATCTGCCCCGCCGAAGGCAAGGGCGCCGGCCTCGTCCTGCCGCGTTGCAACACGCAGGCCATGCAGCGGCATCTCGACGAGATCGCCACCCAGGTCGCGCCCGGCGCGCACGCCGTCGTGATGCTCGATCAGGCCGGCTGGCACACCTCGGGGAAGCTCAATGTGCCCGACAACATGACGCTCCTGCCGCTGCCGCCGCGCTCGCCCGAGCTCAATCCGGTCGAGAACGTCTGGCAATTCATGCGCGAGAACTGGCTGTCCAACCGGGTATTCAAATCCTACGACGATATCCTCGCCCACAGCTGTTACGCTTGGAACAGGCTCGTCGACCAGCCTTGGACCATCATGTCCATCGGCCTCCGCGATTGGGCCCATCGGTCATGATCAGCGCAGGTTGGTATAACACATATTGATCTACCCATTACTGGGTCGGAGGGCCGAATGAAGCGTTTGCGAAGGTTGCTGACGGCACGGCTTGCCATGGACAATTCAGGAGCGGTGGCGGTCTTTCTGGCTGCGGGGATTGTTGCCATCGTGGGTTCCGCGGGCCTCGCGACCGATGCGGCCCGTGGCTACTGGTCAAGGCCCGGCTGTCCCAGGCGCTGGATGCGCCGGCGCTGGCCGGGGGCAAGGTGATGTTCCAGCCCGGGCGCGACGACGACATCCGCATGTTCTTCACGGCCAATTTTCCAGCGGGCTTTATGGATGCTTCCATATCGGGTCCGTCCATCGTGCCAGACGCCGCCGGCGAGAACTACGGCGAGTCCGGCGATGGCTACAAGGGCGGGGGCATCGGCAGCGCCGCCCGCGACGAGATGAACGACCGTCTGCGCGCGCTGGCCGCTGCCATCAAGGCATCGGGCGTGATCATCTACACCACCCAGTTCGCCAATTCGGGCGGTCTGCTGCAGGCGCTGATGCGGGAGGTCGCCACAGGCCCGGACTCGCCCTATTACCACTATGCGCCGGACGGCGAGGCGCTGCGTGCGGTGTTCCGCGAGGTGGCCAACAACCTGTCGGAGTTGCGGCTGTCCAAATAGTCGTCCTCCCGGCATCTGTGATAGCGTTTTCGCGGGGTGGAAGCATGGAGGTGGAGCGATGGGCGTATCGGAAGCGGCAGGCGGGCGGGGCGGCTGAGATGGAGCCCGCGCCCTATGGCCCCTTTCCCTATAGCGCGATCATCGACCGCGAGGCGCTGTCATGGCCGGACGGCGCCCACGTCGCGCTGCTGGTCGTGCCGAATATCGAGTTCTTTCCGCTGAACATTCCCGTTCCCGGCGGCACGCCGGGGGTTCCCGACGTCTCCGCCTGGGGCCGGCGCGATTACGGGAATCGTGTCGGCGTCTTCCGCATGATGGACGCGATGGCCGGTCATGGCGTGCGGGGCACGGTCGCGCTCAACAGCCTCGTGTGCGATTACGTGCCGCGGGTGGCGGAACGCTGCCTGGAGCTGGACTGGGAGCTGATGGGACACTCGGAAACCAACGCGATCCGCCTGGGCGATCTGGGTTCGGAGGACGAGGCCGCGGCCTGCATCCGCCGCACGCTGGACCGGATCGAGGCCTTTTCCGGCGCGCGCCCGCGCGGCTGGCTCGGCGCGGGACGTCAGCAGACCTGGACGACGCTGGACGTCATCGCGGACGAGGGCTGTCTCTATACCTTCGACTGGGACAACGACGACCAGCCCGTGCCGATGGACGCTGGCGGCCGGACAATCGTCTCGATGCCCTATGGCGCAGGGGTCAGCGACCTCCAGTGCTTCAACCGCGACAAGCGTTCGGCGGCGGAGTTCGAGGCGGTGATCCGCGATGCGTTCGACGTGCTCTACCGCGAGGCGGTGGAGTCCGGCTCCGGACGGGTCGTCGCGATTTCGCTGCATCCGTACATCATCGGCTTGCCGCACCGCATCGGCGCGCTGGAGCGCGGGCTTGGCTACATCTGCGGACATGCGGGCGTCTGGCGCGCGACCGGGCTGGAGGTCGCCCGTCATGTCCTCGCCGCCGGACCTTGATTCCGGTCCGCGACGACGGCTGAACCGTCGTCCGGATGCAGGGGCCGCCGGCCGGCCACCGGCCGGGGCGGGGGCGAGACGTTGACAGATGAACCGTTTCGGGCCTGAAACGGGTTCACCTTTGGAAGTATTGTGCGATAATTCCCTATTCTGGAAGGATACAGGGAGGATATCGCCATGACTTCACGCTTGCTTCAATTTGGCTTACTCGCCGCGTCGCTGCCGGTTCTGGCAACGCAGGCCGGGGCCCAGGACGTCGAGGAATTCTACAAGGGC
>WHUE01000047.1 GCA_009377375.1 Alphaproteobacteria bacterium
GACAGGTTTCAGGACGACCCGGACCTGTTCTGCGTCCCGGTGGTGCAGGACGACGTGCCGGTCGGGCTGGTCAATCGACACGACCTGCTGATCAGGCTGGCAGATCGCTTCGGGCGTGCTCTCCACGAGCGCAAGCCGATCACGAACCTCATGGACGAGGAGCTGCTGGTCGTGGAGCACGACCTGGCGCTGGACGAGCTCGGCAGCCTGATCCTGAGCCGCCGGCCGAGCGCGCTGGTGACCGGCTTCGTCGTCACGCGGGACGGGCGGTACCTCGGCTGCGGCACCGCTATGTCGATGCTGCGGCTGCGTGTCGCGCAGTCGCAGCAGCGCGCGCGCGAACTCGACCGGGCGCGCCGGGAAGCGGAAATCGCAAACCAGGCGAAGTCGAGCTTCCTCGCCAACATGTGCCACGAGCTGCGTACGCCGCTGAACGCGATCATCGGATTCTCCGACATGATGCGCCGCCAGGCGTTCGGTGCGCTCGGCAATGCGCGCTATGTCGAGTACGCCAGCGACATCAACGACAGCGGCGCGCATCTGCTCAACGTAATCAACGAGATCCTCGATCTGTCGAAGGTCGAGGCCGGCCGCATGGAGGTCGACATCGAGGTTCTGGATGCGGCGCAGTACATCCGGGGCGCCGTGCGCATGGTGGCAAAGCAGGCGGAGCAGGCGGGGGTAACGCTGGCGACGCGGTTCGATCCGGCGCTCGGCCAGGTGCTGGCCGACGGGCAGAAGCTGCGGCAGGTGCTGCTGAACCTGTTGTCGAATGCGATCAAGTTCACGCCGAGCGGGGGCAGGGTGACGATCGAGGCACGCCCGTGCTGCGGCAGGTTTGTCGATATGAGCGTGACCGACATGGGAATCGGCATGTCCGCCGCGGAGGTCGCCCTGGCCTTCGAACCTTTCCGTCAGATCGACAGCGGGCTGGACCGCAAATTCGAGGGCACCGGACTGGGCCTGCCGGTCAGCCGGAGACTCATGGAACTACAAAGCGGATCGCTGGAGGTGGAAAGTGCGCCGGGCAAGGGCACGCGCGCCATCGTGCTCTTGCCTGTGCCGTTATCGACGACGACGTCTGCCGCCACGGCCGATATGCACGACTACTGTATCGAGGCGGTGAACCGGAACGCGACGATGCCGGCGCCGACGGCCGCCGTACCGGGAGCCTGCGCTACTGCGCGTTGACGATCTGGCCGTGCTCGGTGCAGCCGGGTGCGGCGAGGCGGACGAAGACGTCGGTGATCTCGTCCGGGGTCTTCAGCGTCATCGGGTCTTCGCCGGGAAACGCCCTGGCGCGCATGCCGGTGCGGGTGCCGCCGGGGTTGACGACGTTGATGCGCAGCTTCGACTTCGCCATTTCCTCCGCCCAGGTGCGGGCGAGGCTGACCAGCGCGCCCTTGCTGACGGCGTAGGTGCCCCAGTAGGCGCGGCCCGGCGCGACGCCGGACGACACCAGGATCGCGCGGCCGGCGTCCGAGGCCAGCAGAAGCGGCTCCAGCGCGCGGATCAGCCGCCAGTTGGCGGTGAGATTGACCGCGATCACCTCGTCCCATTCGTCGGGCGCGATCTGGGCCGCAGGCGTCATGGTGCCGAGCACGCCGGCATTGCCGACCATGATGTCCAGCCTGCCGAAGCGTTCGCGCAGGGCAGGGGCCAGCGCGTCGATGGCGGCCATGTCGCGCATGTCCATCTCGACCAGCGTGGCGCCCTCACCGCCGCCGGCCCTGCGGACCGCGTCGTCGGTTTCCTCGAGCCCCGCCCGGGTGCGGGCGGTCAGGACCACATGCGCGCCTTCGGCGGCAAAGCGCCGCGCGATCGCCGCACCGATGCCGCGCGACGCGCCGGTGATCAGCGCGATGCGGCCTTCCAGCGCTCTGCCGATCCCGCCCATCCGCACCGTTCTCAGCGCAGGCTGGCGAGGAAGGAAAGCTGGGTGACGTGGTCTCCGCCTTCCTGGTCGGTCAGCGGGATCGCGTATTCGCCCGTGAAGCAGGCGTCGCAGTATTGCGGCACGGCGTTGTTGCGGCCCTCGTACCCCATCGCGCGGTAGAGCCCGTCGATGGACAGGAAGGCGAGGCTGTCGACGCCGATATAGCGCGCCATCTCTTCCACCGTGTGGCGGGCGGCGAGAAGCTGGCTGCGTTCCGGCGTGTCCACGCCGTAAAAGCAGCTATGGGTGGTCGGCGGGCTGGCGATGCGCATATGCACCTCGCGCGCGCCCGCGTTGCGCACCATCTCGACGATCTTCACCGAGGTGGTGCCGCGCACGATGCTGTCGTCGATCAGCACGACCCGCTTGCCCTGCAGCACGTGGCGGCTGGCGTTGTGCTTCAGCTTCACGCCGAGATGGCGGATATGGTCCGCCGGCTCGATGAAGGTACGCCCGACATAGTGGTTGCGGATGATGCCCAGTTCGTAGGGCAGGCCGGACTCGGTGGCATAGCCCATCGCGCTGGGCACGCCGGAATCGGGCACCGGCACGATCACGTCGGCTGGCACGCTGCTTTCGCGCGCGAGCTCCGCGCCGATGCGCTTGCGCGCCTCGTAAACGCTGATCCCGTCGGCGATGCTGTCGGGGCGGGCGAAATAGATGTACTCGAACACGCAGAACCGGCGCGGCATCGGCGGGAACGGCTTCATGGAGCGCAGCCCGTCCCTGTCGATCACCACCATCTCGCCGGGGTCGATGTCGCGCACGAAATCCGCGCCGATGATGTCCAGCGCGCAGCTTTCCGAGGCGAGGATGTGGGCGCCGTCGAACGCGCCCAGAACCAGCGGGCGCACGCCCAGCGGGTCGCGCACCCCGATCATCTGGTCGTTGGTCAGCGCGACCAGGGAATAGGCGCCCTGGACCTGGCGCAGCGCGTCGATGAACCGGTCGATCACCCCGACCTTCTGGCTGGTCGCGATCAGGTGGACGATGACCTCGGTGTCGGTGGTCGACTGGAACAGCGAGCCGCGCTTGACCAGCTCGCGCTGGAGGCGCCGGGCGTTGGTCAGGTTGCCGTTATGGGCGACGGCGAAGCCGCCGGACTCGAAATCGGCGAACAGCGGCTGGATGTTGCGCTGGCCGGCGCCGCCGGTGGTGGAGTAGCGGTTGTGCCCGACCGCGACGCGGCCCGGAAGCTGCTGGATGATCTCTTCGGAGCCGAAATTGTCGCCGACATTGCCCATCGCGCGGTGGCTGTGGAAGTGGCTGCCGTCGAAGGAGACGATGCCGGCCGCCTCCTGCCCGCGATGCTGCAGCGCGTGCAGGCCAAGCGCGGTGAGCGCCGCGGCGTCCTTGTGTCCGTACACGCCGAAGACGCCGCATTCCTCGCGCAGCTTGTCGTCGTCGAAAGGGTTGGTGGTAAGCGCTCTGTCGTTCATTGCTGCTGCCCGCGGATCAGCCGGTCCATCTCCTGCCGCTCCCGGTTGGTGTAGCCTTCCTTGTCGCTGCCCTTGCCGCCGTAGGTTTCGGGCTCGATCAGCCGTTGCAGGGTGCGGCGCTGCCGATCGTCGCCGTCCGCCGGCTTCGGGTCCGCGCCGCGCCAGGAGGGCGGGGCAAGACGACGCAGCCGTTCCGCCGTCATCTCTACCAGCGGGCGCGTGCGCGCCTCGCGAATCCATTCCGGCTGGTCGGCCGCGCGCGGCGGCAGGTCGATCGCCCAGACGAGCCCGAGATAGCCTACCGAGACGATGACGACCCCCAGAAACAAACCGACCAGCAGCCCCAGGGAACGGTCCAGGGCGCTCAGCGCGCTTTGCCGGACCTGCCGCCCGATGGCGTGGCTTATAAACGTAATCACGATCAGAGTCGCGATAAAGATGGCGGCGCCCGCCGCCGCGTCCGCCAGCAGCGGCGACGAAATCCACTCGCGCGCGAAGGGCCGGACATACGCGAACCCGTAAAGCGTCGCGAATACCGCGCCGACCCATCCGGCCATGGCCAGCGCCACCCGGACGAGGCCGAGCCCCATCGACGCCAGGCCGGAGATGACGACGACCGCGATGACGGCGATGTCGGCGACGTTCATGCGCGGCCCTCCGCGGATTCCGGGAAGCGCTGGGCGCCCGGCGCGTCCGGCCATCCCAGAAGCTCCACCAGCGCGCCGAGATGCGAGATCTCGGTCAGCCGCAGGCCCTGGGCGGCGGGCTTCTTGCCGCGGCCGGCGGCCGGCGGCAGGATCGCGGCGCCGAAGCCCAGCTTCGCGGCTTCGCGCAGCCGCAGGTCGGTCTGGCCCACCGCGCGCACCTCGCCCGCCAGCCCGATCTCGCCGAATACCACCGCCTCCGCCGGCGTCGGGCGGTCCGAAGCGGCGCTGACCAGCGCGGCGGCGACGGCGAGATCCGCCGCAGGCTCGCCGATGCGCAGCCCGCCGGCCACGTTCAGATACACGTCGCGCCCGCTCAGCGACACGCCGCAGCGGGCCTCCAGCACGGCGAGAACCATCGCCAGCCGCGCGGAATCCCAGCCGACCACCGCACGGCGCGGCGTGGCCAGCGCGCTGGGAGCGACCAGCGCCTGGATCTCGACCAGCAGGGGCCGGGTGCCCTCGATCCCGGCGAAGACGGCGGCGCCGCTGACGTCGCCGCGGCGCTGGGCGAGGAACAGCGCGGACGGGTTCTCGACACCCATCAGTCCGGCCTCGGTCATCTCGAACACGCCGATCTCGTCGGTGGGGCCGAAGCGGTTCTTGATGGCCCGCAGGATCCGGAACTGGTGGCCGCGCTCGCCCTCGAAATAGAGCACCGCGTCGACCATGTGCTCCAGCACGCGCGGCCCGGCGATGGCGCCGTCCTTGGTGACGTGGCCCACCAGCACGAGGCAGAAGCCGCGCCGCTTCGCCAGCCGGATCAGTGCGTCCGCGCTGGCGCGGACCTGCGTCACCGTGCCGGGGGCGGAGTCGATGCTGTCCACGTACATCGTCTGGATGGAATCGATCACCACCAGGGCGAGGTCGCTCTCCGCCTCCAGCGACGTGGCGAGGTCGCGCACGCTGATCGCGGCGGCGAGCCGCACCGGGGCGTCGCCCAGTCCCAGCCGGCGGGCGCGCATCGAGACCTGGCCGGTCGATTCCTCCCCCGAGACGTATATGCATTGGGCGCCGAGCCCGGCGAGCCGTCCGGCCGCCTGCAGCAGCAGCGTCGACTTGCCGATTCCCGGATCGCCGCCGACCAGCAGGGCGGAGCCGGGCACCATGCCGTCGCCGCAGACCCGGTCGAACTCGCCGAGCCCGGTGACGAGGCGGGGCAGCTCCGCCTCGCTGGCGTCCAGGGGCCGGAAGGCGACGCGGTTGCCCTTGCGTCCGCCGAGCCCCTTGGGCGCGGTTTCGGCCGGCACCTCCTCGGAAATCGAATTCCAGGCGCCGCAGGAATCGCACCGGCCGCTCCACTTGCCGTACCGGGCGCCGCATTCCTGACAGACATGGCGTAGCGGCTGGCGTGCCAACTGTGGGTCCTCCTTCGCCGCAGCGCTCCCGCGGACGCGGTCAGGCGCTGCGAACCTCCATCCGGATCGGCCCTTCGGCGCGCCCGTGGATGAACTGGTCCACGTAGTCGTTGCCGCTGCTGTCGATGTCGGCGACAGGCCCGTGCCAGATGATTTCGCCGTGATAGATCATTGCGATCCGGTCCGCGATCTTCCGCGCGCTGGCCATGTCGTGGGTGATCGACAGTGCCGTCGCGCCGAGCTGGCGGACGCAGTGGACGATCAGGTCGTTGATGACGTCGCCCATGATCGGGTCCAGCCCCGTCGTCGGCTCGTCGAAGAACAGGATCTCGGGCGTCGTCGCGATGGCGCGCGCGAGGCCGACGCGCTTGCGCATGCCGCCCGACAGCTCCGCCGGGCTGAGATTGCCGACATCGGCAGTCAGCCCCACATCGGCCAGCTTCTCGATGGCCAGCTCGCGGGCGGCCTTGCGGTCCATTCCCTTGCCCTGGATCAGGCCGAAGGCGACGTTCTCCCAGACCGGCAGGCTGTCGAACAGCGCAGCGGACTGGAACAGCATGCCGAACTTGCGGTTGACCTGCTCGCGCTCGGCGCGGGGCATGCCCACGACTTCCTGTCCGTCGATCCTGATGCTGCCCCGGTCGGGCTGCAGCAGGCCCAGGATGTTTTTCAGCAGCACCGACTTGCCGGTACCCGACCCGCCGATCACGACCAGCGACTCGCCCACCCCCACGTCCAGGTCCAGCCCGCGCAGCACGTGCTTGGGACCGAAGGACTTGTGCAGCCCGCGGACGGATATCTTGGGCACGGCCTCTGTCATGGTCAGCGCGCGAAGAACATCTCTGTGATCAGATAGTTGGACGCCAGGATCAGGATGGAGGCGGAGACGACCGCATTCGTCGTCGCCTGGCCGACGCCCTGCGCCCCGCCGCGGGAATGATAGCCGTGATAGCAGCCCATCAGCGCCACCAGAAACCCGAAAAATGCGGCCTTTGTAAGGCCGGAGATCACGTCCAGCGGCTCCAGCACCTCCCATGACCGGCTGAGATAAACGGCGGGGTTGAAGCCCAGCTTGTGGACCGCGATCACATAGCCGCCGAACACGCCGATGATGTCGGCCACCAGCACCAGGCAGGGCAGCATCAGCACCGCCGCGATCAGCCGCGGCGCGACCAGGTACTTGTACGGGTTGGTCGACAGCGTCGACAGCGCCTCGATCTGCTCGGTGACGCTCATGGTGCCGATCTCGGCCGCCATCGCCGCGCCGATCCGGCCCGCGACCATCAGCCCCGCCAGCACCGGCGCCAGCTCGCGCGTGATCGAGAGAACGACGACATTCGCGATCGCGCCCTCGGCGTTGAAGCGGGAGAAGCCGGTATAGCTCTGCAGGGCCAGCACCATGCCCGTGAAGATCGCGGTCATCCCGACGACGGGGAGGGAGTAGTAGCCGATCTCCACGATCTGGCGCCAGATAAGGCGCGGGTAGAAAGGCGGGCGCACGCAGTGCGAGACCGAGATTCCGGCGAAGGTGGACAGCCGCCCGGCGACCTCGAGGAAGCCCAGAAAGGTGCGGCCGACGGCCGCCAGCGGGTTCATGCCGCGCGCCCGGTCAGCGGCCCGCGCCGAGATAGACGCGGTGATAGCGGCTGCCCAGCGCGGTCAGCACCTCGTACCCGATGGTGCCGGCCTCTGCGGCCAGTGCGTCGACGTCATGGCCGGGACCGACGATATCGATTGTCGCGCCCGGAACGGTCTCGCGCCCGGGCGCGTCGGTAACGTCGAATGTGACCAGATCCATGGAGATGCGCCCGACCACCGGTACCCGGATGTCGCCGATGAAACCGCTGCCCCGGTTGCCCAGGGTACGAAAATACCCGTCCCCGTACCCGACCGCGACGGTCGCAAGAAGCCGGGGTTCCGCGAAGCGGTGCGTGGCACCATAGCCAACGGTCATACCCCTGTCAACGCGACGAAGCTGCAGGATTTTCCCTTGTAGTCTAACGACTTGTGCCATCGGATTGGGCTCGCCGGACTGAGGTTGCAGCCCGAACAGCGCCGCGCCCGGACGGGCCAGGTCATAGTGGTATTCCGGGCCGAGGAATATGCCCGGCGAATTGGCGAAGCTGGCGGAGCAGGGAGGCAGCCGGCTGCGCGCGGCGTCGAACAGGCGGCGCTGGGATTCGTTCATCGGATTGGCGCGCGCGTAGGCGCAGGCCATGTGGCTCATCGTGTAGACGACGCGGATGCCCTCCAGACCGGCCGGCTCGTTGGCCAGCGCATCCACCTCGTCGGGCGCGAGGCCGAGCCGCGCCATGCCGGTGTCGATGTTGAGAACCGCGGGAAGCGCCGCGCCGGCGGCGCGGCACGCGACCCGCCAGCGCGCGATTTCGTCCAGCGTGTTGAGCACCGGGCGCAGGCCGTGCGCGGCGTAATCCGCCTCGGCCCCGTGGGCGAGGCCGTTGAGCACGTAGATGTCCGCTTCCGGCAGCAGTGCGCGCAGGCTGAGCGCCTCGCCGGCCTGGGCGACGAAGAAGCTGCGGCAGCCTTCGCGCGCCAGCCGCCGCGCGACCGGGGCGAGGCCCAGCCCGTAGGCGTCGGCCTTGAGGACGGCGGCGCATTCGGCGCGCCCCAGCCGGTCGCGCAGCAGCCGCCAGTTGGCGGCGACGGCGTCCAGGTCGATCGTCAGGATCGCGCCGGCGTGGGCGGCGGCATTTGGCATCGTCAGGAGAAATCGCCGTCCGGCATATAGTCGTCTTTCGCCAGGTTGCCGAACTTGGTCAGCATCGAGTTGAACTGGAGCTTGACGTTGCCGGTGGGTCCGTGGCGCTGCTTGCCGATGATGACCTCGGCCAGGTTGTGCACCTGCTCCATTTCCTGCTGCCATGCGGCGTGTTCGGGCGTGCCCTCGCGGGGCTCGCGGCGGGCGACGTAGTATTCCTCGCGGAAGATGAACATGACCACGTCGGCGTCCTGCTCGATGGAACCCGATTCGCGCAGATCGGCGAGCTGCGGCCGCTTGTCCTCGCGCTGCTCCACCTGGCGGGAGAGCTGCGACAGGGCGATGACCGGCACGTTGAGCTCCTTGGCCAGCGTTTTCAGCCCGCGGGTGATCTCGGATATCTCCTGCACCCGGTTGTCCTGACGCGACGTGGACGACGAGGACAGGAGCTGCAGGTAGTCGACGACGATCAGCCCGAGCCCGTGCTGGCGCTGCAGCCGGCGGGCGCGGGTGCGCAGCGCCGACACCGACAGCGCCGGCGTGTCGTCGATATAGAGCTTGGCTTCCTGGATGTCCTGCGTGGTGCGCACGATCCTGTCGAAGTCGGACTGCGCCAGATCGCCCCGCCTTATGCGGTCCGACGAGACGCCGGATTCCTCGGCGATGATGCGGGCGGCGAGCTGCTCCGAGGACATTTCCAGCGAGAAGAATCCGACCACAGCGCCGCCCACCGGCACGTCGTTGCCGTGCTCGTCGCGCTCCGTGCGGTAATTCTTGGCGGCGTGGAAGGCGATGTTGGTCGCCAGCGCCGTCTTGCCCATCGACGGGCGGCCGGCGAGGATGATCAGGTCCGACGGGTGCATGCCGCCGGTCAGCTTGTCGATATCGGTGAGCCCGGTGGACACGCCGACCAACTGGCCGTCGCGCTTGTAGGCGGCCTCCGCGATGTTGATGGCCTCGATCGACACGCTGATGAAGTCGCGGAACCCGCCGGAATAGTCGCCCGAGGTGGCGAGATCGTAGAGCCGCTGCTCCGCCTGCTCGATCTGCGACGTGGCGTCTTCCTCCACGTCGGCGGCGTAGGCCTCGTTCACCGTGTCCTCGCCCAGCGCGATGAGTTGGCGGCGGAGATAGAGGTCGTGGATGGTGCGTCCGTAATCGCGCGCGTTGATCACGGTGACGACCGAGGCGGCGAGGCGAACCAGGTACTTGGCGCCGCCGAGCTCGGCCAGCCCCTCGTCGCGCTCGAAATAGAACTGCAGCGTCGGCGGCTTCGCTTCCTGGCCGCGGCCGATCTGCTTGGCGATGGCGTCGAAGATGCGTCCGTGCAGGGCGTCGGCGAAATGTTCCGGCCGCAGGAAGTCGCTGACGTGCTCGTACGCCCGGTTGTTGACCAGGATCGCTCCGAGAAGGGCCTGCTCCGCCTCCGGGCTCGACGGCGGGGCGCGGTAACCGAGCTTGTTGTGATCGTCGTCGCCGTCGTCGCGGCGGAGCGGCGTCACGGACTGGACTGTTCCTGTTTCCATCTGCACAGCGTAGCGCATGCGCGAGGATAATGCGCGACTCGTTATCTCCCAGAATAAGAGGATAACGGGGAAAAGCGGCGCCCGGCGCCGTGCGGCCTGTGCATAATCCGCGGCGGCTTCCGCAGGGCCGCTGCCGCGGTCAGGCGGCGCTGCGCTTGCGCAGTCCGCGCTCGCCTGCGCTCGCGTCGGCTTCCGCCCCCGCCTGGCCGCGCTCCCAGTCCAGCATGTAGTCGCGGGTCAGCGGCAGCGCCTCCATCCCGCGCGCGATCTGCATCTGGAACACCATCAGATGCTGGTTGCGGAATCCCGCCTCGCAGATCGAGAAATAGGCCTCCCACATGCGCACGAACCGCTCGTCGTAGATCGCCGCCGCTTCGGCGCGCCGCGCCATGAACCGCTCCCGCCACAGGCGCAGCGTCTCGGCGTAGTGGAGCCGGAGCACCTCGATATCGGTGACGTAGAGCCCGGTCGGCTCCACGGTTCGCAGAACCTCCGACATGGCGGGCAGGTCGGCGCCCGGGAAGATGTATTTGCGGATGAACGCATTGATCGGCGCCGGCGTGTCGAGCCGCCCGATGGAATGCAGCAGCATCACGCCGCCCGGCGCCAGGATTTCGCGGATTTTCGCGAAGAACTCGTCGTAGTGACGCCGGCCGACATGCTCGAACATGCCGACCGAGACGATGCGGTCGTAGACGCCGGTCTCCTCGCGGTAATCCTGCAGCCGGAACCGGGCGCGGTCGTCCAGCCCTGCCTCCTCGACGCGCCGGTTCGATACGCCGTGCTGCTCCACCGACAGCGTCAGCCCGGTCACGTCCACGCCGCCGGCCTCGGCCAGGTAAAGGCCGAGCCCGCCCCAGCCGGAGCCGATATCCAGCACCTTCTGCCCCGGTTCGAGGCGAAGCTTTGCCGCGATATGGCGCTTCTTCGCGTGCTGCGCCTCGTCCAGATCGTCGACGCCGTCCTGGAAATAGGCGCAGGAATACTGGCGGTCCCCGTCGAGGAACAGCCGGTACAGCGCGTCCGACAGGTCGTAGTGATGCGCGACGTTGCGCCGGGCCCTGCCCATCGGGTTGTACTGGCCGAGCCGGGCGGGATCGAACCAGCCCATCACCCGGTAGAGCGGGTGGCCTTCCAGCCAATGATAGTTGGCCGACGCGACGCTGATCAGATCGTGGAACGTGCCCTCGACCATCTCCAGATCGCCGTTCATGTATGCCTCGGGGACGCGCAACCCCGGGTTCAGTAACAGCGTCCAGTCAAGCGATCGCCGCTTGAGCCGGACCGTGCAGCAAGGGCTGCCGCCGTCCCCGATAAGATGGGACCTGCCGCCGCCGTCGATCCAGCGGATGCTTCCCTCCCGGATCATGTAGTTCAGGATTCTTGCGAACATGGCGTCTTGCACCCCATCCCGTTGTCCCGGTTCTACTGTACGCCCTGCCTGTCCTTCGCCGAATGCCGCCCCGCCACCGCCTCCCGGTGACTTCCCTTTGTAAAATATTAGGCATTATGGCAGCGGATTTGTAGCCCCCTTGTCGAATGGTGGCCGGGTGCCGCTGAATTTTCCACACATGTGCGGCGCGGGCGGGAATCGATGCCAACCGGCGCTCCGGCATGGCTGCCCCACCCGAAACCCTTGCTTTTCCACAGCTTATCCCCGATTCGGTCCCTAGGAACATGCTCCCATCCGATGTTTTGGCTTTGCATGCAAGGCGATTCCGATACTGAATCGAATCGCTCGAAGGGCTACATTGAAATCAGGTCCTTTTTGGGGGTAGCCATGTCGGATGATGAAGATATAGATCTCGACCGCGTTATCAGCGATCCGTCCTACCGCCGCCAGGTGATGGCGTTTCTCAACGCCGAGGCGGAAACGGACGTGGAGACTGCGAAAAGCCGCGCGCATTCGCTGGCCGGCCTCCGCCAGGAGGGACGCCGCACCGCCTGACGGAAGCGTCATCTTCCCGTCATCGATCCGCTATAATTCCGTCATCGCCAGACCGTAGGAACAGGCCGGTGCTCCGGCCGGCCGCGAGGCCGCCGCCGAGCCACACGACCCACTGTCCTGCGCGGGTGAAGACGGATGACTGCTTCTGCCGACGCGGCCCGCAAGGGCCCCGATCTTTTCATCGTGGGGGCCCCGAAGGCGGGCACCACGGCCATGGATACCTATCTCGGCCAGCACCCCGAGATTTACATGGCGCCTCACAAGGAAACCCATTTCTTCGCCCCGGACCTGATTCCGCCGGACGAGCGCATGACGCCGGAGGCCTATTTCGCGATGTTCGAGGCGGGCGGGGCGGAGAAGTATTTCGGCGAGAGCTCCGTGTTCTACCTGGTCTCTCCGGCGGCGGCGCAGGCGATCCGGGATTTCTGCCCGACCGCCCGGATCCTGATTTTCCTGCGCAATCCGGTCGATTTCATCGATTCCCACCACTCGCAGATCGTCTACGAGGGATATGAGGATCTGACCGACCTGCGCGCCGCGCTCGAGGCCGAGCGGGCGCGCCGCGAGGCCTGGCGGGACGGGCCGGCGTATTATCGCCAGGTGGTCCGGTACTATCGCCGGATGGCGGCGTACAGCGAACAGGTGCAGCGGTATCTCGAGATATTCGGCTGCGCGCAGGTCCACATCACGCTGTACGACGACATCCGCGAGGATTTGCCCGGCGCCTATCGGCGGGTACTCGAATTCCTGGGCGTCGACCCCGGCTTCGAGGCCGATTTCGTGGTCCGGAACGCCAACAAGGCAGTGCGCAGCAGCCGGCTGCGCAACCTGTTGCTGGATCCGCCTCCCTGGGCCAGCATTCCGAGCCGGTCCCTGCTGCCCCTGTCCGCGCGGAACGCCGTCAAGCGCATCCTCAAGCGCGCCAACACGAACATCGTGCGGCGACCGCCGATGCCCGAGGATTTGCGCCGCGCGCTGGCCGCCGATCTGCGTCCGGACATGCAGCGACTCGAAAAGCTGCTCGACCGCGACCTTGGCGCGTGGTACGGGGCTGCCTAAATTAACTAGCGAGCCGCCCGCGCACGGCCCCAATCAGGCGGAGATTATGCAAACGAGACTCGACGCTCTGGAAAGCCGGAGCATCTACATCCTGCGTGAGGCGTTCAACCAGATAGACCGGCTGTGCATGCTGTGGTCGTTGGGCAAGGACAGCAACGTCATGGTGTGGCTGGCGCGCAAGGCGTTTTTCGGCCACGTGCCCTTTCCGCTGGTTCATGTGGACACCGGCAAGAAGTTTCCCGAGATGTACGCGTTCCGGGACCGCTACGCGGAGGAGTGGGGCGTTGAGCTGGTCACCGGCGATTGCCCGCCGGTCGAGGAGATGGATGCCGACCTGCCCCCCGCCGCCCGCTCGGCCGCGCGCAAGACGGCAGGGCTCAACGCCCTGATCGCGGCGCACGGGTTCACCGGCATCATCGCCGGCATCCGCCGCGACGAGGAAGGCACCCGCGCCAAGGAGCGCGTGTTCAGTCCGCGCGGCGCCGGCAATGTCTGGGACGTGCGCAACCAGCCGCCGGAGTTCTGGGACCAGTTCCGTGCCCGGGTGCCGGAGGGCGCGCATGTGCGCGTCCACCCGATCCTGCACTGGAGCGAGATCGACATCTGGCGCTATATCCAGCGCGAGAACATCCCCATCGTCGATCTCTACTTCGCGCGCGACGGCAAGCGCTACCGTTCGCTGGGCGACCAGGACATCACGTCGCCGATCGACAGCACCGCCTCCACGCTGGACGAGATCATCGCCGAGCTGGAGGTCACGACCGTTTCCGAACGGTCCGGCCGCGCCATGGACCATGAGCGCGAGGATGCGTTCGAGCGCCTTCGCGCCGCCGGATACATGTAGGGCCACATGGATATGACCCGGATGAAGGCGGGCGCGAAAGCGCGGGGGCAGTTGCGGGCCGCGGTCGTCGGCCATGTCGATCACGGCAAGTCGACCGTGGTCGGCCGGCTGCTGCACGAGACGGGCTCGCTGCCGCAGGGCAAGGTCGAGGCGGTGGCGGAGATGTGCCGGCGGCGCGGCATGCCGTTCGAGTGGGCGTTCGTCACCGACGCGCTCCAGGCGGAGCGCGACCAGGGCATCACCATCGATTCCAGCCATATCCCGTTCCGGTCGGCCCTGCGCGATTACGTGCTGATCGACGCGCCCGGCCACCGCGAATTCATCAAGAACATGATCAGCGGCTCGTCCGACTGCGACGCCGCCCTGGTGGTGATCGACGCGGGGGAGGGGGTGCGCGACCAGTCGCGGCGGCACGGATTCCTGCTGCATCTGCTGGGCATCCGCCAGATCGCGGTGGCCGTCACCAAGATGGACATGATCGGCTACGACGCGGACCGCTTCGCCACGGTCGAGCGCGAGTTCCGCGAGGCCCTCGGCGAGTTGGGGGTGACGCCGGGCGCGGTCATTCCGGTCTCCGGCCGCGACGGCGACAATATCGCCGCGCCGTCGGGGAAGATGAGCTGGTATGACGGCCCGACCGTGGTCGGCGCGCTGGACGGGTTCGAGGTCGCGGCGCCCGCGACCGCGCTGCCCCTCCGCATGCCGGTGCAGGATGTCTATCGCTTCGACGAGCGCCGCATCGTCGCGGGGCGCATCGAGAGCGGCAGCCTGAGGGTCGGCGACACCGTGCTGTTCTCGCCGTCCAACCATGCCGCGGTGGTGAAGACGATCGAGAACTGGCCCCGGTCCGCTCCCGTCGAAGGGGCCGAGGCCGGAGATTCGGTCGGCTTCACGCTGGAGGAGCAGATCTTCGTCGAGCGCGGCGAAATCGTCAGCCATGCGGGGAACGCCCCGGTGGAGACCAACGTCTTCCGCGCGCGGGTGTTCTGGATGGGCGCGGAGCCGCTCAGGGTGGGCAAGCGCTACACGCTGCGCCACAACACCGCCGAGGCGATTGCGGAGGTCGAATCGATCGAGCGCGTCATCGACGCGGCCAGGATGGACAGGACCGGGACCGAAGAGGTCGCGTGCGACTGCGTCGCCGATGTCGTCATGCGCGCGCAGATCGTGCTGGCGCTGGATCCGGCGGCAGAAAATCCGCGCACCGGGCGGATCGTGCTCGCCGACGGCTTCGACATCGTGGGCGGCGGGCTGATCGACATGGCCGGCTACCCGGACCAGCGGCAGGTGATGACCCGGCGGTCGACCAACATCACGGAGGTCGAGCACCGCGTCAGCCGGGAAGAGCGCACCCGGCGCATCGGCCACACCGGCGGCGTGCTGTGGTTCACGGGGCTGTCGGGGGCGGGCAAGTCCACGCTGGCGATCGAGCTGGAGCGCCAGCTGTTCGCGCGGGGCTACAACGCCTACGTGCTCGACGGCGACAACCTCCGCCACGGGCTCAACGCCAATCTGGGCTTCTCGCCCGAGGACCGCGCCGAGAACATCCGGCGGGTGGGCGAGGTCGCGGCGCTGCTGTCGGAAATCGGAACGCTGGTGATCTCGGCCTTCATCTCGCCCTATCGCGACGACCGGCTGCGCGCCCGCAAGGCGGTCGGGACGGGCTTCCACGAGGTCTTCATCAACGCGGGCCTCGAGGAATGCGAACGCCGCGACACCAAGGGCCTCTATGCCCGCGCCCGCGCCGGCGAGATCGCCAACTTCACCGGCATCTCGGCGCCCTACGAGCCGCCGGAAAATTGCGAGCTGGTGGTGGACACCGCCAACCAGCCGGTCGAGGAGTCGGTGAACGCGCTGATCCGTTACGTCGAGCGGCATTTCCCGCTGGTGAAGCCGCGGCGTTAGAGTCCGGCCCGTTTCCGGATCGGGCTCAGCTTCGGCCGTAGACGTCGTCGTAGCGCACGATGTCGTCTTCGCCGAGATAGCTGCCGGACTGGATCTCGATCAGGTTGAGCGGCACCTTGCCGGGGTTTTCCAGCCGGTGCTGGGTGTTCGGCGGAATATAGGTCGACTCGTTCTCGTTCAGCACGAAGGTCTTCTCGCCGCAGGTGACCCGGGCGGCGCCGTTGACGACGATCCAGTGCTCGGCGCGATGGTGGTGCAGCTGCAGCGACAGCGCCGCCCCGGTGTTCACCGTGATGCGCTTCACTTGGAACCGGTCGCCGTCATGCACCGTCTGGTAGTAGCCCCAGGGGCGGTAGACGCGTGGGTGCGTCACCGGCTCCATCCGGTTGCGCGACTTCAGCATGTCGACCATGACGCGCACGTCCTGCGCCCTGTCCCGCGGCACGACAAGCACGGAATCGTCGGTGTCGACCACGATCAGGTCGCGCACGCCGATCGCGGCGACCAGCCGGCTCTCGCTGCGCAGGTAGGAATTCTCCGAATCGAGGGCGATGGCGTCGCCGATGAGGACGTTGCCGCTGCCGTCCTTGGCGCCGGTCTCCCATAGCGCGTCCCACGAGCCGACATCGTTCCAGCCGATATCGGCCGGAACCACGGCGGCGTCTTCCGTGTGCTCCATTACCGCGTAATCGATCGAGCGCGACGGGGCGGCCTCGAACGCCCTGGCGCCCAGCCGCATGAAGTCCAGATCGGATTCCATGCCGGCCAGCGCCTCGCGGCAGCGCGCCACCATGTCCGGCTCCAGCCGTTCCAACTCCTCGAGATAGCGTCTGGCCGAAAACAGGAACATGCCGCTGTTCCAGTCATAGCCGCCGGCCGCCAGGTATTTCTCGGCCGTCGCCCGGTCCGGCTTCTCGACGAACTCGGCCACGGCGTAGCAGCCGTTCTGGCCCTTCAGCGGGGCGCCCCGGTGGATATAGCCGTAGCCGGTTTCCGGCGTCGTGGGCTTGATGCCGAATGTCACCAGTTTGCCCTTGGCGGCGGCGCCCGCGCCGCCTGTCACCGCGCTCTGGAAAGCCAGCGTATCGCGGATGGTGTGGTCGGACGGCATCAGCAGCATCAGCGCGTTCTCGTCCTCCAGCATCAGCGCCGCCACCGCGGCGGCCGGCGCCGTATTGCGCCCCACCGGTTCCAGCACGATGGCGCGGGGCGTGACGCCAAGCTCGCGCAGCTGTTCGGCGACGATGAAGCGGTGCTCCACGTTGCACACCAGCACCGGGTCGGCAAAGCGGGCCGAGTTGCCCACCCTCGCCACCGTTTCCTGCAGCAGGCTCCGGTCGCTGGTCAGCGCGAGAAGCTGCTTGGGAAAGCTCTCGCGCGACATCGGCCAGAGCCGCGTGCCGGCTCCGCCGGAAAGGATAACCGGGGTGATCTTCGCAGTGTCCGCCATCGCCGTCCTGTTCCTGCCGTGTGCATCGCCGCCGTGCGGACCCAATTGTTAGCCCAGTTCGCCGACCTGTGCCAATGATCGTTGGGCGACGGGCGCGCCGCCGCGGTGCCGGGGGCGGTCCTTTCGTGGAGGGCTATGCGTCCCCGTCCGTGCCGGGCCTGCGCGCCCGGCGACTTGCCGATCGATACCGTAGATCATGCCCCGGCAGCCGGCCTAGAGACGTCCGTCGGCCCGGCCGGTATGGAATTATACGTTTTCGCCGCTCATATCCTGATTCGGGAGGCGTCGCGGGTTGGCATCGACATGCGGGAAATTTGCCGGTTCGTATACGTTTCGTTAATTTCTCTCACCATATGACAATCTGTGCTTGGGGCGCGTGCACAGACGGTGGCTTTCCCTCTTCCATCCGGTAAGTATAGGAAATCAAAGACGGACTGGCACTGTTAACCAGGATGTTGTATGGGTATTCCAGCGCTCGTGAGTTTCGGTCCGTGTGGGCCGGAAAAGACCTTTCAGGAGGTATAAGAAATGAAGCTTGCTAAGAATCTCGTCGTCGCCGCGCTGCCTTTGGCGCTGCTCGTTGGCTGTGAAACCATGAGCGAATCGGACAGGTCGTCCGTCGAGAAGGCCAATATGGCCGCCGAATCCGCCAAGGCCGATGCCAGCCAGGCGGTCAGCGCGGCGCAGAAGGCGGCCAGCGATGCGGCCGCCGCGGCCCGTTCGGCGGAGCAGGCGGCCCGCGCCGCCGAGGCTGCGGCTGCGGAAGCACGTGCCGCCGGCGACAAGGCCGACCGCGTCTTCCGCCGGGGCCTGCGCAAGTAGGCTGACTCCCGGCCCGGTCGGGCCGGATCGACCGGAAGCCGGCGTCAGCCTTCGGAGGACGCCGCTTCCCCCGGTTTCAGGATCGGAACAGGGACGCCTGCCCGCTCGGCTTCCGCGCGGTGCACGGCGTCCCAGTCGATTCTGTGGGCGTGCTCGCCGGCCGCCGCCGTCACCTTGTAGGCGAGTTCCGCAATCTTCGCCGGCGTCATGGGATCGCCGGCCTCCAGTTCGTCCGACTGGACCGGGTTGGGATGAATCTCCAGCACCAGTTCGCCGTCGCGGCGGCCGATCTTGGCCTCCTGCGCCACCACCGCGACCGGCAGGCCGATCTTGATGCGCGGGAAGAGCTGCGCGATGTCTTCCGGATACAGCCGGACGCAGCCATGGCTGACCCGCCGGCCGACGCCATAGGGGCGGTTCGTGCCGTGGATCAGGTATCCGCTCCAGCCCAGATACATCGCGTGGCGGCCCAGCGGGTTGTCCGGGCCGGGCCGCACCACGGCCGGCAATGTCGGATCCTCCTTGCGGATGGATTTCGGCGGATACCAGCTCGGCAGGAATTTCTTGCGGACGATCGCGGTCTTGCCGCGCGGCGTGCCCCAGGCGTCGCGCCCGGTGCCGACCGGATAGGACTCGGTCGCGCCGCCGCCACGCGGAAAATAATAGATCCGCTGGTCGGAGATGTTGAGCACCAGCCCCTCGCGCGGGCCGTCCGGCAGCACATGCTCGCCGGGCAGGATGATTTCCGTTCCCTCGCCGGGGATCCACGGATCGACCCCGCGGTTGGTCGCGACCAGCTCGGTGAATCCCAGATTGTATTGCCGCGCCAGGTCGATCAGCGTGTCGTTCTTGACCGCGATGTGACGGCGCATCCGGCCGATCACCGGGTTGATTCCGACCGCCGGTCCCGGCGCGGCTGCCGGAGCGGAGGCCGCCAAGGCGCAGCCGGGCGTGGCCATGACGGCCATGAGCGCGCCGGCGGCGGCGCAGAAGCTGCGGCGGTCGACTGTCGAGTCGGACATGGTCCTCGGCTTTCCTTCCCGTTGCATGCCGGTGCGGCGGCGCCGCGCCATGGCGCAACAAAGGGACTGAATGGTTAACGAACGCTGAACCAATATCAGCGACATCGCGCCGGTTCAATCGATCGTTGTGCCCGATCGCGCCGCCTATGGCGGCCATCCGGCGCCGTCCGGTTCGACAAAACCCCGATTCCGCACTATAAACGCGACACCGCGTGAGATTAGGGCAGGGGTATGAAGAGACTGATTATCGGCATCACCGGCGCGACCGGCACGATCTACGGCTGGCGGCTGATGGAGATGCTGCGCAGCGAGGGCGACACCGAGATCCACCTGGTGATGAGCCCGTCGGCCAAGCTCACGCTCAAGATGGAGCACGACGTCGAGCTGGACTACATCTACAGCCTCGCGCACGAGGTGCATCAGCCGGGCAATATCGGCGCTTCCATCTCCTCGGGATCGTTCGCCACCGAGGGCATGATCATCGCGCCGTGCTCGATCAAGACGATGTCGAACATCGCCTTCGGCAACACCGGCGACCTGATGAGCCGCGCCGCCGACGTGGTGCTCAAGGAAGGCCGCAAGCTGGTGGTCGCGATCCGCGAGACCCCGCTGCACGCCGGCCACCTGGAAAGCCTGACGAAGCTGGCCCGGCTCGGCGTCGTGATCTTCCCGCCGGTGCCCGCCTTCTACAACCGGCCCAAGACGCTGCTCGACATCGTCGACCAGAGCTGCATGCGCATGCTCGACCAGTTCGACATCCATGTCGAGACCGCCCCCCGCTGGGGCGAGGAAGGCGGCGTTCCCGCCGTCGGCCAGAAGATCGAAGGTGGCAAGATCGCCGGGGAATAGGCGTCTGCGAGACTGCTGAAAACGAACGGCGGCCGGTGGGCCGCCGTCGTTCGTTCCGTCGCGTGGGCTCCGCTCACACCACCGATTTTTCGTCCTCGAAGGCCTTGCGCTCCGCGTCCTTCTTCGCGTCGAACTCGGCGTTCGCGCGTTCGCGTTCGGCGTCGACGTAGAAGCTCTCGGGATAATACGCGCTGAAATCGCCGGCGACCCGCTCGAAGGGGAAGTCCGACCAGATGCCGTGGTCGGCGATGTATTCCATGTGGCGGCGGCCCTGGGCGTCGAATTCCTGGAACAGCGCGTTGGCCTCGCCGTCGAACTCGGTCGGCAGCACGTCGAACTTCTCGCACAGCTCGATGTTGAAGGCCGGCGCGGCCTTCACCCAGTTGCCGTCGATATGGATGACGGCGTAGCCGTGATGCAGGAACTTCTCGCAGCCGCCCATGATATGGGCCAGCCGCTCGGTGCAGAGATGGTTGAGCACGTCGGACAGGCCGATTCCGGCGGGGATGCCGACGGCGCGGCAGCAGGCGACCAGCAAATTCGCCTTGGGCAGGCAGAACCCCGCCTTCGCCGCCAGCACGCTGGACGCCTTGAACAGGTCGCGCTCCAGCCGGATGCGGTAGGGGTCGTAGCGGATGCCGTCACGCACCGCGTAGTAGAGCTTGACCGCCTTTTCCTTCGCCGTCGCCGCGCCGCGCACGGAGTCGAAGGCGAAGCGGCGGACCGGCTCCTGGTCGAAGTCGAAAAACTCCGTGGGCTTCAGGTATTCGGGGCCCACCTCGGGCACGCCCTTTTCGATGAATTCCATATCGCGGTCCGTCCTCGCTGGTGTGCTTTCCTAGATAGAGCCGGCGGCGGCCTTGGGCAACCGTCGCCGCTGCGGCCTATTCCCGCAGCGCGGCCTCGACCGCGCGGCCGATGGCGAGCAGCCGGGCGTCGCCCATGGTCTCTCCGACGACCATCAGCCCGCAGGGCGCGCCCCCCGGCTCGTGCATCGGGATGCTGAGCGCGCAGCGGTCGAGGAAGTTGAAGCAGAACGTGTTGCGCAGCATCAGGATGTTTGCGGCGGTATAGAAGTTTTCGTCCGCTTCCAGCGCGGCGATGGGCGGGGCGACGATCGCCGTGGTCGGCAGGATCACGGCGTCGAACGGCGCGGTCACGGCGTCGGCCTCGCGGATCAGCGCCTCCCGGGCGCGCAGCACGTCGTAATAGTCGGCGGCGGAAAGGCCACTGGCGCGCCGGATGCGGGTGGCGACGCGCGGGTCGTACTCGGCCTCGTGCGCCTCGATCTGGCGGCGGTGGACGGCCCATGCCTCGGCATAGATGCCGCCGCCCGCGTTGATCTCCGGAATCCGGCCGAGCGGCGCAAACGTAATGTCGCTGATCTGCGCGCCGGCGGTCGCGAGCCTGAAGGCCGCCGCCTGGAAGCGCTGCGCCACCACGTCGTCCAGATGCTCGAACACCAGCGTCCGCGGCACGGCGAGGCGCAGCCCCTTCAGCGGCAGGGCCGACGGCGCTTCGACAGACGCGCCTGCCATCGCGGCGTCGAGCAGCGCGCAGCAGGAGACGGTCGGCGCCAGCGGCCCGACCGAATCGAGCGAGTGCGCCAGCGGCCAGGCGCCTTCGGTGGGGATACGCTGCGCGGTAGGCTTGAAACCAGTCAGCCCGCAGAGCGCCGCCGGAATGCGGACCGACCCGCCGGTATCCGATCCGATGGCCGCCGCCGCCATGCCGTCGGTCACCGATACCGCCGCGCCCGAGGACGACCCGCCGGGGATGCGCCGCGTCTTGCGGTCCCACGGATTGGCGGGGGTGCCGTAATGCGGGTTCATCCCGAGCCCGGAATAGGCGAACTCGGTCATGTTCGTCCGCCCGATCACGATGGCGCCGGCGGCGCGGAGCCGGGCGATGGCGGGCGCGTCGGCCGCGGCCGGTTCGGCGTCGCGCAGCAGCCGCGACCCCGCCGTGGTGACGTCGCCGGCGAGGTCGAACAGGTCCTTCACCGAGATCGGGAGTCCGGCCAGCGGCGGCTGCTTCACGCCGGCGTCGCGCAGGGCGTCGCTGGCGTCGGCGGCGGCCAGCGCCGCGCGGTCATGGATCTTGAGAAAGACGCGGGCGCCTTCGCCGTCGGCGTCCCGGATGTGCGCCAGCGCGTCCTCCACCAGCGAGCGGCTTGTCGTGCGCCCGGTCTGCAGGCCGGCGGCGAGTTCGTGCAGCGGGGTCATCGGTCCTCGACGGGTTTTGCGGCAAGGCGGGCGCCGCCAGCGTATCCGCGCGCCCGCCGGTGTCAACCGGGCCTGGGTTGCCCGCCGTGCGGGCGCGGTTTATGACCGGTGGCGGCCAGCCGCCAGAACCAGGGATCCCAGCGTTGCCGGACATCCATCCAGCCAGCCCCGCGCGCCTGCCGGGCGCGGGCGTCATCGCCGTCACGGTGCTGGCGCCGTTCGCGGCCGGCTACTTCCTGTCCTATCTTTTCCGCACCGCGAACGTTGTGATCGCGCCGAACCTCGCGCACGATCTCGGGCTCAGCGCCGCCGAACTGGGGCTGCTGACCAGCATCTATTTCATCGTCTTCGCCGCGTTCCAGATCCCGCTCGGCATCCTGCTGGACCGGTTCGGTCCGCGCCGGGTGCAGGCGTCGCTGCTGGTGTTCGCCGCGGCCGGGGCCGGGCTGTTCGCGGTCGGCGAGGGGTTCCTCGCGGTCGCGGCGGGGCGCGGGCTGATCGGGCTCGGTGTATCGGGCTGCCTGATGGCGGCGATCAAGGCGAACGTGCAGTGGTGGCCGCGCGAGAAGCTGCCGCTCGTCAACGGCATCGTCGGCGCCTGTGGCAGCATCGGCGCGCTCAGTGCCACCGTGCCGGTGGAGCTGGCGCTGCATCTCGTCGGCTGGCGGACGGTGTTCGTCGTCCTTGCGGCGGCGACCGCGGCCCTGGCGGCGGCAACGCTGATCGTCGTGCCGGAACGCGACGCGGGCGCCCGGAGCACGGGCGGTGGGGTCCGCGGCCAGCTTCGCGACATGGCGCAGATCTACGGTAACGGCTACTTCTGGCGCATCTGCATCATGGTCTTCGTCCACAGCAGCGCCTTCCTCGGCTACCAGACGCTGTGGATGGGCCCATGGCTGCGCGACGTCGCCGGAATGGGCGCGGCGGAGGCGGCGGAGACCCTGCTCTGGTTCAACGGCGGCATGGCGGTCGGCGTGATCTCCATCGGCGCGGTGTCGGAGCGGCTGCAGCGCGTCGGCGTGCGGCCCCTCGCCGTGATCTGCGTCGCATTCGTCGGCTCCATCGCCACCCAGGCTATGCTGGCCTTCGGTCATACCGCGCTGGCGCTGCCGCTGTGCATCGCCTTCGGCTATTTCGGCTCGGCGAGCCTGCTGGTCTACGCCGTGCTGGGCCAGACCTTCCCGGCGCGTCTCGCCGGGCGGGTGAACACGGCACAGAACATGATGATCTTCGCCGGCGCCTTCGCGGCGCAGTGGGGCATCGGCGCGATCATCAACCTGTGGCCGCCGGTGGCGGAAGGCCGCTACCTGCCGGAGGCGCACCAGGCGGCGTTCCTGACCATGATCGCGCTGGAGCTCGCCGCGATGGCCTGGTTCCTGATCGCCCCGTACCGTCCGCCCGCTGTTGACAAGGATGTGCCCGCCGCGCGTTGATGCCCCGATGAACGATGCCGCCCCGAACCCGCGCCTCTATCCCGACCGGCCCTTCGTCGGCGTCGGCGTCGTCATCTTCCGCGGCGACGAGGTGCTGCTGGCCCAGCGCGGCAAGATGCCGCGGCGCTACGACTGGTCGATCCCCGGTGGCGCGCAGGAGCTGGGCGAGACCGTGTTCGAGGCCGGCATGCGCGAGATCCTGGAGGAGACCGGGCTGACGGTCGAGATTCTCGGCCTGGTCGACGTGGTCGACGCCATCAGCCGGGACGAGGACGGCCGGGTGCAGTTCCACTACACGCTGGTCGATCTGGTGGCGGAATGGCGCGCCGGCGAGGCGGTGGCCGATGACGATGTCGCCGCGCTGCAATGGGTCGACCTCGGCGCCCTGGACGGCGTCGAGATGAGGGAGGTGACCCGGGAAGTCATCCGTGAGGCGGACCGGAAACGGCGCGGCTTCGGCGACCGGGCAGGGCTCGCCCGGTCGTTCTGAAATCCGTCCACCGGAATGACGCTCCGGCTTAACAAAAAATCAACCATGCAGGTTGTTCACTGCGCCTACGTCCAGATTACGGAGTAGCGCGATGAACGAATTCGACGTCCTGCGGACCCGCGTGGAGGAAACGGCGGAAATGCTGGCTGCCGCGGAAGCGGACCGGCACCGTCAGCACGGCTCGCTGGCCGAGATTCTGGTCCGGCTCGAGCACAAGTTCAACGCCCAGCGGGAAGAGCTGGACTTCTACAAGGCGCGGGTCGCGCCGCTGGAGCAGATCAACCACCAGCTCGCCGAGCTGATGGAACGGCTGCTGGCGATGATCGACCAGGGCTTCGGCGAAGCCTCGATCGTGCCGCTGCGCGCCGCGACCGAATCCGCTGCCCGCATCCTGGACGACGGGATGCCGGCGGAGACGGCCGGGCAGGAACCCGCCGAAGCCGATGACATGCCCGCCGGGATCGACGAGGGCGGGCACGAGGCGGTCGCCGAAGCCGGGGAGCCAGCGGAGGACGCCGTCGATGACGTCATCGCCATGGCGGAGGACGAGGGCGTGTTCGACGATGTCGGCGAGGACGCGCTGTCCGCGGAGGCGGAGGCCGAGCTCGACACCGACGCGAAGCTGCCCGAGATCGTGATGGACGCCCATCTGGCCGCGATCGCGTCGGCCGAGGACGATCCGCTGGCCGAGATTATCAGTGAGCTGGACGAGGGCGTCGGCGCCGATCTGGACATTCCCGAAGACGCGCCGGACGAGGCGTTCGAGTCGGTGGAGGCGCTGGCCGCCCAGCTCGTCGCCGAGACCGCCGGCTACGAGGAGGACGAGGAGAACGACCGGGTCGATATCCGGTCGCTGCTGGCGCGCGTCGAGGCTGCCGTCGAGGAAGTCCGTTCGCGGGTCGAGCCCGAGCCCGTGGCGGAGGCGGACGACAGGGCACCGAGCGCCGCCGTCGCCTGATCCGGAATCTCCTGTAGGGTTTCGTTCGACCGCCCCCGCAATCGCGGGGGCGGTCTTTCCTTGCGTGCGGTACTGTCGGATAAAGTTCCCTCGACCTAACGGAAGGAAGACCGCGCATGCTGAAGACCGGACAGGAACACCTCGAATCGCTGCGGGACGGCCGCCGAGTCTATATCGGCGGAGAGCTTGTGGACGACGTTACCGCGCATCCGGCGTTCCGGAACGCGGCCGCGTCCTTCGCCATGCTCTACGACCGCAAGGCCGCGCCGGAGAACCGCGACGTGATGTCCTTCGAGGATGAGAACGGCGGGCGCTGTTCGAGCTGGTACCTGATGCCGCGCACGCGGGCCGATCTCGAAAAGCGGATGGAGACCCACAGGCGCATCGCCGAATGGTCGCACGGCCTTCTCGGGCGTTCGCCGGATCACGTCGCCAGCTTCGTCACCGGGCTGGCGATGAAGCCGGAGATGTTCGATGCCATCCGCCCCGGTTTCGGCGACAACGTCGTCAACCATTACCGCCACATGCGCGAGAACGACGTCTTCGCCACCTATACCGTGCTGCCGCCGCAGGGCGCCCGCAAGCCGGAGCTGTACGAGCGCGCCGGGATGAAGGTGCCGACGCTGCGCGTCGTAGACGAGACGGATGCGGGCGTGATCGTCGACGGCATGAAGATGCTCGGCACCTCCGCCGTGTTCTGCAACGAAACCTGGGTCGGCAACCTGCTGCCGCTGGGCCCGGACCAGCTCAAGGAATCCATCACCTGCGCCGTGCCGCTGAACGCGGAGGGCGTCGCGATGTGGACGCGCAAGCCGTTCGAGCGCTACGCGGTCAGCGAGTTCGACAACCCGCTGTCATGGCGCTTCGACGAGACGGATTCGATGGTGCTGTTCGACCGCGTCTTCGTCCCGTGGGAAAAGGTCTTCGTGCACGACAACGCCGAGATGTCGCGCGGGATCTACGTCCAGTCGCCGTCCCATTCGATGGGCAACCACCAGTCCAACATCCGGTTCCTGGAAAAGCTGAAGCTGATGCTCGGCATCGCGCACCGCGTGGTGGAGGCCAACAATGTCGGCCACATACCGGCGGTGCAGGGCGTGCTGGGCCAGCTCGCCGCGTGGCAGGCGGGGCTGGAAGGGATGATCATGGGCCAGCTCCAGAACCCGGAGACGCTGGTGCCGGGCTACCTCAACGTGAACCGGCGCTACATGTACGCCGCGCTGCACTGGTGCACGACCATGCACGGCCAGGTCTGCGACGCCGTGCGCGAGCTGCTGGGCGGCGGGCCGTTCCAGATGCCGGCGGATATCTCGGTGGTGGCGGACCCCGACATGCGCGCGCAGTTCGAGCGCTACTGGTCCGTGCCGGGCCAGTCCGCGGTCGGCCGCATGAAGCTGTTCAAGCTGGCGTGGGACCTGCTGGGCTCGGAGTTCGCCGGCCGGCACATGCAGTACGAGAAGTTCTACGCGGGCCCCGGTTTCATCGTCACCGGCTACAGCTACCTGAATGCGCCCTGGGACGCCTGGGGCGGTCTGGTGGACGGCATCCTGAACGGTTACGACGTGCCCGACGGCGGCTCCGTGCGCACGCCACCCGGAAAATAGGGGAGGGGAGGCCGGCGCGTTACGCCGGTTTCTTCTCCAGCGCGTCGTGGATGAAGCGGCCGATCAGGCGCAGGTCGACGGGTTTCTCGATCACACGGAAGCGCTGCGCGGGCGATTCGTTGGCCTCGATCACGCTGTCCATGTGGCCCGAAACCAGAATGGTGACAGGCGGGTTCGGGCGCTTTGCGACCTCCTTCGCCACATGGATGCCGTCCACCCCCGGCAGCCGGATATCGAGGATGAGAACCTTCGGCTCAAGCTGCTCCAGCGCTTCCAGCGCGCTGAGCCCGTCATTGACGACGTGATAGGTGACCCGCGACCAGTCGAGGAAATCGCGCAGCTCCTCGCATTGAGCCTGGTCGTCCTCCACGATCATCACGTCGACCTGGCGCAGCCGCTTCTTCAGATCGTCCAGACTCATATCCATCCCTCCTCTTCGGCGATCGGCAGCATCAGGGTGAAGACCGCGCCCTCGGCGGCATTCGTGGCGATGATGCTGCCCTTCAGCCCGGTGACGATGCGGTAGACGAGGGACAGGCCGAGCCCCATGCCCCTCCCGATTTCCTGGGTGGTGAAGAACGGATCGAAGATCCGGTCGATCACGTCGGGCGGAATGCCGCCGCCATTGTCCGTGACGCGGATTTCGACGGCGTCGCTCCTCTGGTCGACGACGATGTCGACTGCCCCGCGCGGCGGCGCGGCGCCGGCCTGCTTCCGGCGCTGGCGCAGGATCGCGGCATGCGCGTTCGAGAGCAGGTTGGTGAAGACGATCTCCAGCTGCACCTTGTCGCCGAGCACCGGGGACAGCGAGGACGGTGCCGCGATGCGCACGTCGATGTCGTCGATGGTGAGCTGGTGTCGGACGAGGTCGACCGAGGTCTCGATGATTCCGGCAAGGTCGGCGCAGGCATGGCCGTGGGCGTTCGACTGGATGAAGGACCGCAGGTGGTTGACGATCTCGCCCATCCGCCGGAGCCGGCCGAGCACCTTCTCGAGCTTGTCCCTGCGCGCCGTCACCACGGGATCGGAGGATTCCTCCATCTGCATGAGAAGGTTCTGCACCCCCATCGATGCCGCGTTCAGGGGCTGGTTCAGCTCATGCGTCACGCCGGCCGACATCTGTCCGAGAATGGCCAGAGCCGACGCCTGGCGCACCTGGCTTTCGGCGTTGCGTATGTCGGTTACGTCGCGCGCCACCGACTGGAACTCGACCACTTCGCCCTCGTTGTTCAGGATGGCGCGGTCCCGCCGGTGCAGCCAGCGCAGCTCGCCGTCGCCGCGCCACGCGCGGTGTTCGATTTCCCGGGTCGGGTGACGGTGTGTCCCGCGAAAGAAGAAGGCCGCGACATGGTCCCGGTCCTCGTCGTGGACCAGATTCGCCGCGGGCAGGCCGATCAGGTCGACGCGCCCGGTCCCCTGGAACTGGCAGCACGCGGCGTTGACGAAGGTAATGATGCCGTCCGGCGAACAGCGCAGGATCTGCTCGGCCTGGTCCTCGACGATGCTTCGGTAGCGCAGCTCGCTCCGCTGGAGCGCGGCCTCCGCCCGCCGCTGTTCGGTCACGTCGGTATACAGGACGACGAACCCTCCGTTATCCAGGGGGTCGCGCTGCACGCGTACCGTCGTGCCGTCGTTGCGCGTGAACTCCGTCTGCAATCGCGGCGTCCCGACGCGCCGCCGGTATTCCTCTTCGAAATCGTTGACGTCGAAGGCGCCGTGCTTCGCCTGATGGAACAGAAAGGGCTTCATCAGGGTGCCGTATTCGGCCAACTCTTCCGGCAGCTCCAGCAGGTCGATCGCCGCCTGGTTGATGAAAATGAGCCGCAGGTCGCCATCGAAGACCGCCACCGCGCGGCTCATCTGTTCGATCGCGCGCCGTATGTGGTCCTCCGAAGATCGGCCCGCAGCAACGGTTGAATGCAAGGCGCCAACTCTCCCGGTGAAGCGGGCATCGCTGAAATGCCGCGCTTTGATCGCACTATAGGTGGCAATTTCAGCCGTTCAAAATTTTTTCGGCGACATTCCGGGATATTCCAGCGGCCAGGCCGGTTTAACGGCTAATAAAAGCGACAGGAATTCCAGTATTTAAATTCTCGGCACTTGCACGCAGCGCTCTTGTACGGCCCCGCCCGGACCGACCATTGGCGGGCGGACGTGCAACGCCTTGCGTCCTGACGATGCCCTGGGCACGGAACCGTCGGGACTCGCCGCACGGGCGCTGCCTCGGTCCATGGATGTGTCCGGCGGAAAGCGGAGTGGGATTGCCGCGGTTCCAAGTCCCTTGCCGGAGCGCCGCGCCGGCGTCGCACAGGGTGCCGGGACGCCGCCGCCATCCGCGGGTGGAACTGGTGCCGCCGGAGTGGATCGAACACTCGACCTCACCCTTACCAAGGGATTCGGCATCGATCCCTCTGACGTTTCAGATCAATGGCTTAGCCGGCCTTGCGGTCCGACTCCACGTCTTTCTCACACCCGGCGGCCGCGTCCGGCGCGCCGCTGATGGCGAGGGCGTCGACGGCGGCGCGCTGCTCGAAGCTGGCGACGGCGGTGTAGCGCATGACCGATTTCGCGTCCTTCCAGCCGCCGAACTCCATCAGCGCCTTGAGGTCGGCGCCGCCCTGGCGCATCCAGCCGGCCCAGCAGTGGCGCGCGCCGTGGGGGGTCAGGCCGGCAGCCTCCGGCACCTTCCCGCGCGCCTCCGCCCAGTCCTCGATCAGCTGCTCGCGCCTGGTGTAGCCGAAGAGCGGGGCGTCGCCGGGGTCGATCGGGATCTCGCGCATCATCGCGACCAGGCGGTCGGGCAGGTAGACGCCGCGGTCGTCGCCGTTCTTGGTGTCCACCAGCGTCGCGTGGTTGCGGTTGAGCGCCGTGCGCGACGGCGGCAGGGCGCGCATCTCGGTCGAGCGCGCCCCGGTGCAGAACAGGAACAGCGCCGCGGCGCGGGGATAGCGGGTCGGGCCTTCCCGGTCGCGCAGGTCGGGGCGCTTGCGCCGGCGGCGCGGCGCGCGCATCACGGGCAGCGCCTCGAGGAACGCCTCGATCGTCGCCGGCTCGTCCAGGCGGATGCGGCCGCGCGGCTCCGGGAAGCGCTTGAACCGGACATAGGCGCACCAGCCGAGCTCGGCCGCCAGGTGCACGATGGCGGCGAGGGGGCCGATCACCTCGCGGTTGATGGTGGCGTTGACGGGGCTGCGGAAAGTGGTCGGCCCGTCGGGGTAGAACGCCTTGGCGCAGTCGCGCGCGGCGGCGTTGTCGATCGTCTCGAACGCCACGTCGCCGAAATGCTCGAGCAAACGCGAGACGCGGGGGACCTCGGCCGCCGGGCAGGCTTTCAGGTATTCGACCGTTGCCGCGGCGAAGCCTTGCGGGGCGGGCGCCGTAACGGCACCACGTTCGATGTCGCGCTCGAGGCGCTTGAGGATCTGCCCGGCCAGCGCGCGGCGATCAGTGCCTGCGCTTCGGTCAACAGGGACCCCGAGATAGGTGCCGCGGATGCGCCAATTTTTCGAACGGCCTTCGCGGGGCGGGATGAGTTTGAGCGGCATCGGCGTTGCACCTCGGCAATCACGGAGCGGGCCTCGGCCTCGGAGAGTACGAGGCGGCCGCCCCTTCCACAACCCAGCGCGAGATCGGCGATCACCTGGCGCAGCGTGCGGGCCTTGACCGGCACCCGCGCCAGCAGGTCGGCGAAGCCATAGAGCCGGGGGAGCTCGCGCGCCATCGTCAGCCGCGCCGGAAGGGAAAGGGGCCGCCGGCGCGCGCGTGCGCACCGACGGCCAGGGGCCCGCCTGTTCGCGCCGCCTGGGAGGCAAGGGCGCGAGGGGGTCGGGGGCGGGTAGGGGTCACGTTGCGTCGCACGGGGCGAGCGCGGCGTCGGAGACGGCGAGCGCGCGCAGCTGCGGCTCGGTGAGCGCGTCCGCCTCGACCTTGAAGATCCAGGCGAGGCGGCGCCGCGCGCAGGCCTCGGCGCTGTCGGCGTCGTCGGCCACCACGCGCTCGCCCTCGACGCGCCCGTCGGGCAGGCGGAAGGCGATGTCAAAGATCGGCATCGCAGGCCTCCTCGGCCGGGCGCACGATGCAGCGCGGTCCCTTTCCAATCACGTTGTAGCGGGGCTGGAACTTCGCGATGTACCTGCGTTCCAGGTAGTCCAGATCCCGCGGGGCACAGCTCAACATAAATACCCGGGAGAAGCGTCGCTTCCCTTCGCGGGCGTGATTGCTGATGCGCTCATAGACTTCCGTCGATTTGCCGACGTAGACAACCTCTTCGGCGGAGCAGAGAAAATAGACCGCCGACACGTTGGAGAAGGCGGCCGCATTGGCCAGAATGTAGTCCAGGTTGAGCAGCCCGGTGTCGTCGGCCCGGCGCACAACCGGCTCGCTTCTTTCGACCGGCGGCACCGGTGCGGGAAAGGCGGGCAGCATGGAATCGGCCACCACCTCGGGCCCGAGTTGTTCGCCTGCGGCCGCCGCCGGCGCCGTGTCCGCACTTGGAGGGGTCGGACCGCCGCCCGTGTCGCCGTCCTCATCCGGCTCCCCGAGGCCGAACTTGTCGAAGAACTGCTTCTTCGGGACCTTCAGAAGGCGGCCAATCTTGACCGTGGGTATCTCGCCACGCTGGACCATCTCGTAGGCGCAGTTTTTCGAAACGCCGAGGATGGCGCCAGCCTCAGGAACCGTCATGATGTATCGATTAGTCATCGCAGGCCTCCTCCGCCTCGCGGTCCAGCACGGCCACCAGCGCGGCCGGGCAGGTCCGGCCGGCGCAGCGCAGCGCCTCCTCGGCCACGCGGCGCAGCCGGTCGCTCTGCGCCCGCGCGGCCGTGCGCAGCGCCTTCACCGCGATGCCGACCGAGATCCCCGCGTTGCCGTGGCGGAGCTGGCGCGCGGCGCGCCACACCTCGCGGGCCTGCTGCTCCAGCGGCACGGCCGCGGCGCTCACGCCTCGTCCTCCGCCTCGGCGTCGCGCGCCATGCGCTGCGCCATGTCGTCGTCCTCTTCGTCGTCCGGCTCGCCGTCGTCGGGCTCCGGCTCGGCCGCGTCGTCCTGTTCCGCCGGCTCGACGATGACCGTGTTCGCCGTCAGCGGGTCGAGCGGCGCGTCGGCGGCGGGCAGGGGCTTGGCCAGCGCCTTCGCGCTGCCGACGCGGATCTCGCGCGGCACGAAGAAGGCGAGGGCCCCTTCGGCGGCGAGCGCGAGGACGATCTCGCGCAGCTTCTTGCCCGTCAGGCTGTCGATGCCCTTCATGCCGCCGAGCTCGTTGGCGCGCATCGCGTTGCCGCTCGCGCGGACGATCTCCAGCAGGGACGGCTTGCCGAGGGTGGAAACGTACTCCTCGGTGAACTCGAACCAGCCCGGCTCGGCGTCGGCCAGGACGCGGCCGGCGACGGCGACGAACAGCCGGGTGTCGCCGATCGTCGGATCGCCGCCATAAGTCTCGGCGCTGTTCCAGCTGCCGTACTGGCGCGCGACCAGCTCGGCCAGAATCCCCGTCAGCCGGGCTTCGTCCAGCCCCGACAGCCAGCGCCACAACGCCAGGGCGTCGGCCTCGCCGAGAGGGTGCTTGTCGCGGAAGCGCGCGTCCATCTCCTCCGGCATGAACATGCCGGCGAGATATTCGAGATCCCGCATCCGGGTCTCAGGACGGTCGTCGGCCGACAGCGCGCCGGCGCGGATCTTCACCTCGTGGACCCCGATCATGCCGAGGATTGCCAGCGCCAGCGCGGCCACCCGGTCGGTGGCGAGATGGGCGCGGACGAACTCGGACTTGATCCGGTTCGCCTTGGCCGCATGGGCCTTGGTGAACTCCGGCCGCGCCGGTTTATCGCCGCTGTCGGTAGAGCGCGTCTGGGCCTCCCTGACGTAGCGGACCGTCTCCACCCGC
>WHUE01000048.1 GCA_009377375.1 Alphaproteobacteria bacterium
GTCGTCGTCGTAATAGCCTTCCCAGGCCAGCACTTCCTGGCAGACGTCCCACTGGACCGCGAGGCGGTCGTGCGGGATCGTGGCGCAGAGTCTCGCGACCTCCGATTCGAGATGGTCGCGGTAGACCGCCGTGAAGGCGTCGCGGGCGCGCGGGGCCAGGTACATGTAGGTCACCGCCAGCGGGCTGGCGATCGAGACCTGGAAACGCACCCCCTTGGGGATAGTGCCTTCCCGCTGCAGCCGGTCGAAGACGGCGAAGGAGCGGATGGCATCGTCGGCGTAGCCCGTATCGAAGCCGACGCCCTTGGGGTCCACGTCGTGGCGGAACCTCAGCCGCTGGATCTCCCACAGAATCCTGCCGTCCCACTGGCGGAACGGAAACGGCGGAATGGAATGGTCCGCCTGGAAGGCGGGGTTGGCGCAGAGCTTGTCGTAGACGAACCCGACCCAGCGCGCCCGCGGCCCCGTCTCGCCGTCCGGCAGCCGCCGCAGATGCGGCCCGAGCCGGCTGGCCACGGTGCGAAACACCGTCTCCGCGTCGGTGCAGGGTACGCTGCCGACAAGATGAACCTGCGGCGCGGCGCCGCCCTGCCCTGACATCCCGGTCTCCCTGCCTCCCGCTCTCCCGCTCTCCCGCTCTCCCGCGGAGCTTGTCTGGAGGCGATTGCTTAAATGAGCATGCTCATTTATGATTACGCCGACTGGGCGGCAGCGGGCAAGGGCTAATTTCGCGCTTCGCCGCGCCCGGAGCGGGGATCGGGACCCATGAACGACGCCGGAAATGCCGCGCTGGAGACGGATCCGGCGGCCGATGCGACCGCGGAGGGCGGAAGGCGCGCGCGCAACAAGGCGGAGCGCCGCCGCCGGATCAAGGCGGCGGCCCGCGCCGTATTCGCCGAAAAGGGATTCGACGCCGCCACCACCCGCGAGATCGCCGCCCGCGCCGGAATCGCCAACGGCACGCTGTTCCTGTACGCGCCGGACAAGGTCGACCTGCTGATGATGATCGTCAACGACGAGCTGGACCCGCTGACGCAGGCAAGTCTCGCCGTGCTGTCCGCCGACCGGCCGCTTCTGGCGCAGCTGATGGAATTTTTCGGCGACCGGTACGAATACTGGGCGCGCGATCCGAGGCTGTCGCGCAGCCTGGTGCGGGAGACGTTCAACCACGATGCGTTCGGCGACAAGGCGGGGCCGGAGACGCGCCGCTTCCACACCCACCGCGCGCGCAGCAAGGCCCGCATCGCCGCAATTCTGCGCGCCATGCAGGCAGCGGGAAACGTGCGCGCCGACGCGGATACGGACCAGGCCGCGAGGCTGCTCTGGGCGGTCTACCTGGCGGAGGTGCATGAGTGGCTGAACCAGCCGGCGCCTGTGCTGAAGGACGGGCTGGCGCGGCTGGAGGCGCCGCTGCGTCTCGCCGTTTCCGGACTGCAACCGGCGGGAGGCTGACCCGCGAAGACCCTTACCGGGCAAGGAAGCCCCCGACAGAACCAGGAGGAGGAGCAAGGGATGAGCGAACGGAACAGGCCGCCTTTCAGGGCGGATCACGTCGGCAGCCTGCTGCGGCCGCAGAGGCTGCTCGATGCCCGCGGTCGTCACGCCAAAGGCGAGATCGACGACGCGGCGCTGCGCAGCGTCGAGAACGAGGCCATCGCGGAGGCCGTGAAGCTGCAGCAGGACGCCGGCATGAAGGGCGTCACCGACGGCGAGTACCGGCGGGAGTTCTTCCACATCGACTTCCTGGAGCGCATCGACGGCGTCGAGCAGGTGCCGGGCGGCCTGCCAGTAAAGTTCCACAGCCACGTCTCGGAGGTCGAGTTCGCCCCGCCGGGGCTGAAGGTCACCGGCAAGCTGAAGCGCAGCCGGGGCATCAACACGGACGACTTCGCCTATCTGAAGTCGCAGGTCGGCGCCGGCTTCGTGCCCAAGCTGTGCATCCCCTCGCCCACCATGCTGCACTTCCGCGGCGGCCGCAAAGGCGTGGACGAGACGGCCTATCCGGACATGGAGGGCTTCTTCGCCGATCTGGCGAAGGCGTATCGCGAGGAGATCGCCGAGCTCGGCGCGCTCGGCTGCACCTATCTGCAGCTCGACGACACCAACCTCGCCTATCTGTGCGATCCGGCGCTGCGCGAGAACGCCCGCAAGATCGGCGAGGACCCGGACGAGCTGCCCCGGCTCTACGCCCGGCTGATCAACGACTCCATCAGGGACCGACCGGCAGACATGGCGGTGTGCATCCATCTCTGCCGCGGCAACTTCAAGAGCGCCTGGGTCGCCGAGGGCGGCTACGAGCCGGTGGCCGAGGTGCTGTTCAACGAGCTCGCCGTCGACGGATATTTCCTCGAATACGACGACGAGCGTTCGGGCGATTTCGCGCCGCTGCGTTTCGTGCCGAAGGGCAAGACGGTGGTGCTGGGGCTGGTCAGCTCCAAGCTGGCCGCGCTGGAGGCGGCCGGCGACGTGAAGAAGCGCATCGAGGAGGCAGCGCGGTTCTGCGACGGCGACCAGCTCTGCCTGTCGCCGCAATGCGGATTTTCCTCCACCGTTCACGGCAACCAGCTCACGGTCGAGGACGAGATCGGCAAGCTGCGCCTCGTCGCCGGCGTCGCCGGCGATTTCTGGGGCGGCTGACCGGCTGCGCCTGAGAACGGGCGGGCGGGACGCGGACCCCGCCCGCTTCTTTTGCGCCCCATTCCCCTTTACATCGCCGGCCCCGCTCCCGAAGATCGCACACCGCAATACAGGGAAACGGGGCAGGACCATCACGATGAGCACGCTGACCATCGCCACGGGGAATTACGGGGTCAACCGCCGGTTCAAGGCCGAGGATGGCAGGCCGGCAGGGTTCACGCTCGATCACCGGCCTTTCGACAATATCCTCGTCGCCGTGCGGCAGATGGCGCGAACCGTGAATTTCGACATCTGCGAGATGCCGATTACCACCTACCTCTGCGCGAAGGCCTGCGGCAAGCCGCTCACCGCGCTGCCCGTGTTCCTGACCCGCAACTTCCACCACTGGGCGCTGTTCTGCGACACGAAATCCGGCGTCAGCGGACCGAAGGACCTCGAAGGCAGGACCGTCGGCGTCAACCGCGGCTACACGGTGACCACGGGGCTGTGGGCGCGCGGCATCCTCAGCGCCGAATACGGCGTCGACCTGGACTCGATCACCTGGGCGGCGACCGACGAGGAGCACGTCGCCGAATTCCGGGCCCCGGCGAATGTCGATTACAGCTTCAGGGGACGCGACATGCTGGACATGTTCGCCAGGGGCGAGGTCGTCGCGGCCATCGGCGACATCAGGACCGATGCCGCGAACATCCGCCCGCTGATACCGGACGCACGCGAGGCAGGCTTCGCCTATTACCGCAAGACCGGCATCTACCCCGTGAACCACACCGTCGTCGTCCGCGACGCGCTGCTGGCCGAGTCGCCGGACCTCGCCCCCGCCCTATTCAAGGCGCTGGACGCGTCCAAGGACGCCTACGTGGCCTCGCTCGACACGATCTCCGACCCCACCCCGGCGGACAGCCTCGCCATCGCCCTGCGCGACGGGCTCGGCGGCGACCCCTTCCGCAACGGGGTCGAGGCCAACCGTCCCGCGCTGGAAGCCCTCGTGAAATTCGCCGCCGAACAGCACATCACGCCTGTGCAGTACTGCGTGGACGAGCTGTTCGCGGTGAAGGGGTAGCGGCGCGAGGCGAAGAGCCCGTCTAGAACAGCCCCTCGATCTGGCCGGCCGCGTTGACGGTGATCCTGTTGGCGGCGGGTTCGCGGGGCAGGCCCGGCATGGTCATGATGTCGCCGCAGACCGCCACCAGGAACCCGGCCCCGGCGGCGAGCCGCACGTCGCGCACATGCAGCTCGTGGTCCACCGGGGCGCCCATGCGGGTCGGATCGGTGGAGAAGCTCATCTGCGTCTTGGCCATGCAGACCGGAAGACGGCCGAACCCCTGCTTCTCGTATGTCTCGATCTTGCGGCGCACCGCCGGCGGCGCCATCACGGCGCCGGCGCGGTAGATCTTCTTCGATACCGTCTCGATCTTGTCCCACAGCGACAGGTCGTCGGGGTAGAGGAAGTCGAAGCGGCTGTCCTGCCCGGCCAGCGCGATCACGGCATTGGCCAGCGCCTCCGCGCCCTCGCCGCCGTCGCCCCAGTGAGTGCATTCGACCGCTTCCACCCCGGCGGAGGCGCAGGCCTCGCGCACGGCGGCGATCTCCGCGTCGGTGTCGGCGGTGAAGCGGTTGATGCCGACGACGGCGGGCACGCCGAACCCCTTCACGTTCTCGATATGGCGCAGCAGGTTGGCGCAGCCTTCCCGGAGCGCCGGCACGTTCTCGCCCCCGAGCTCCGCCCGCGGCACCCCGCCATGCATCTTCAGCGCCCGCACCGTGGCGACGATCACCGCCGCGTCCGGGCGCAGCCCTGATTTGCGGCACTTGATGTCGAAGAACTTCTCCGCCCCCAGATCGGCGCCGAACCCCGCCTCGGTGACGACGTAATCGGCCAGCTTCATCGCGCCGGCGGTGGCGATCACCGAGTTGCAGCCATGGGCGATGTTGCCGAACGGCCCGCCATGGACGAAGGCCGGCGTGTGCTCCAGCGTCTGCACGAGGTTGGGGTTGAGCGCCTCCCTGAGCAGCGCTGTCATCGAGCCCGACGCCTGGAGATCGGCGGCATGCACCAGTTCGCGCGTGCACGTCTCGGCGACGATGATGCTGTCCAGCCGCTTCTGCAAATCGTCCAGGCCGGTGGCGAGGCAGAGGATCGCCATGACCTCGGAGGCCACGGTGATGTCGAACCCGTCCTCGCGCGGAAACCCGTTGGCCGCCCCGCCGAGCGAGGAGACGACCGAGCGCAGCGCCCGGTCGTTGAGGTCCACCACCCGGCGCCAGTGGATGCGTCGCGCATCGATGCCAAGTGCGTTGCCCCAGTAGATGTGGTTGTCGAGCATCGCCGAAAGCAGGTTGTGCGACGAGGTGATGGCATGGAAATCGCCGGTGAAGTGCAGGTTGATGTCCTCCATCGGCACCACCTGGGCGTAGCCGCCGCCCGCCGCGCCGCCCTTCACCCCGAAGCACGGGCCGAGACTGGGCTCGCGCAGGCAGATCGCCGTCTTCTTGCCGATGCGCTGCAGGGCGTCGCCGAGCCCGACCGTCGTCGTCGTCTTGCCCTCGCCCGCGGGCGTCGGCGAGATGCCGGTGACCAGGATGAGCTTCGCCTCCGGATTGGCCGGCAGCGCCGCGAGGTGCTTCAGGTCGATCTTGGCCTTGGTATGGCCGATCGGCAGCACGTTGGCGTCCCCGAGCCCCAGCTTCGCCGCGATCGCGCCGATCGGCTTCATCGCCGCCTCGCGGGCGATCGCCAGATCGGTGGGCACGGGTCGTTTCTTCAGGCTTGCGGCGTCTGGCATCGGTTCATTCCTGGTCAGTGATGCGGCTATAGAACATGGCCGCGGGGGGCTTCGCAATCCGGGCGGCGGCCGCAGGACCGCGGAAAACCACGCCGCTATAATTGCGATTAATTCGCATTTGCATCTTAAGGAGGGGCATGATATTCCAGCCGACGATCGTTCCTAACCCGAACAGAAGGCCCGGCCGCATGCTGATCGAAAGCGAAATCCGGTCCCCCGTCTGCACCGGCCGCCATTCGGCCGATGCGCTGGTGCTGCTCTGGACGATGCGGCTGTGGTACGTATGTCCCTGCGGCTCCCGTCATGTGCACGACTATTACGCCAGGTCGCTGCCGCCGGCGGCGCGGCGGATTGCGTTCGAGGATACGGCCCGGATGGCCCGCATCCTGGTTACCGCCGCACGGGAGCCGCTGAGGCTGCAGAGCCCGGATTTCCTGTGGCTCACCGGACATGAGACGATCCTGATGCGCGCCTTCGACGCCGCGCGCGAAGGCGGCTACGCCGTGGCGTTCTTCGAGGCCGGACAGCTGCTGCGCTTCGATCAGGTCACCCTGTTCGTGGAGGCCCTGACGCGTCTCGGCGCCGCGCTGGAGGCGGGCCCAGGCGGCGCCATGGGCGGAGAGGTGGCTCGGCCGTCGCTGCACGGCTAACGGAAGGCCGGGCCGAGCCGGGCGCGCTCCACCGTCGCGGGGATGCAGTCGGGGTTGGCCGGCGCCATCAGGTGCGCGCCGGCGACGCCGTCGATGCCGGCCAGCTCGGCCAGCAGTTCGGCGCAGACCGCGATACCTTCCGCCTTCTGGTCCGCCGCCCGCTCCATCCGGTCGATCAGCGCGTCCGGCACGATGACACCGTAGAGGTTCTCGCGCATCCAGCGGGCGGAGCGCGCCGAAGCCAGCGGCCCCAGCCCGATGAGGATCGCCGCGCGCCCGGTCACCCCGGCGTCGTTGAGCGCCGCGATATAGCGCCGCACCACGCCGATGTCGTAGCACAGCTGGGTCTGCACGAAGCGCGCCCCGGCGTCGATCTTGCGCATCAGCCCGTCCGGCTTCCAGCCCGGCCTGGGATCCACCGGCATGTCGGCGGCGCCGATGAACAGCCGGGGCGGCGCCGCGATCCTGCGGCCCGACGGCAGCGCACCGCCTTCGCGCATGGCGGCGGCCAGCGCGATCAGCTCCTCGGTCCCGACATCGAAGACAGGCTTCGGCGCGTCCTCGCCCTCCTCCGGCCGGTCGCCGCTCATCAGCAGCACGTTGCGCACGCCGAGCGCGGACGCGCCGAGCAGATCCATCTGCAACGCGATCCGGTTGCGGTCGCGGCAGGTGACCTGGAGGATCGGCTCGATGCCGTCCCGCACCATCAGCCCGGCGACGGCCAGCCCGGAGGTGTGCACCTGGGCGCGCGGCCCGTCGGTCACGTTGACCGCGTCCAGAATCCCCTTGTACGGTGCGGCGGCCGCGCGCAGCGGCTCCGGCGCGCCGGAAACCGGCGGCACCAGCTCGGCCGTGAGCGCGAATGCGCCGGCGCGGATGGCGCGGGCCAGGCCGCTGTCGGCGGGATAGGCGATGTCGTCTGTCACGATGCTCGTCCCCGGCGGTTCAGGCGCGGCGGCGCGAGACGACATAGGATTCGTCGTAGAACCAGAGCCCGCCGCGCCGGTTCAGCACTTCGCGCGTAACATCCAGGTAATGGCTGTCGGAAATCACCTGCTCCAGCCGCTCGTCCTCGATCTGGGCGACATAGGTCGCCGCGTTCCATGCCGCCAGCAGGGTGGATGTGCCGATGCTGGCGCCGCTGACCTCCGACGGCAGGGTGTGCATGTTGTAGCGGAAGATCGCCCGCCTGTCGGCATAGGCGTTGTAGTTGAGGTCGCGGTGGTTGCGCCCGAGCTCGGCCTTCAGCGCGCGCAGGATCTCGTGCCGGCTGGTGCGGAACGGCTGCTCGCCCGGCCACACGCCCTGGATGATCTCCAGCCCCGGATCGCCGCCGCTGGAATGAATGCCGAGCAGCCGGCCGCCGGGGGCAAGGCTGCGCGCCAGCGGCGCGACTACCTTCTGCACCTTGAAGTCCACCGGCATGCGCGCGCGATAGGGCTGCGAGGCAATCACCAGGTCGTAACCGGCTTCGGCCCGGCCCACCTTCGGAATCACCTGGTCGAGCAGGAACCGGTGATCCTCGCGGTAGAGCACCAGCACGGACGGGCGCTCGTAAAGCGGATTGCCGGTCTTTTCGCTGGCCCGGACGCGCCACCCGTCGGCCAGGACCGGCTGCAGCGCGGAAATCTGCTCATCGAACTCGTGCGCGGTGCTGCCCGCCAGCGGCATCTCGATCCAGTTGAGGCTGGCCGCGGCCTTCATCGAGCGCGGCATCAGCCACGGCGCCTCGGTGTAGTAGAGATTGGTGACGACCAGCACCATCGCCGGATGCTCGTGGAACCGGTCCGGCATCTTCTCGAGGCTGAGGCGGACGTCCTCGAGGCTGACCTCCTTGCCCACCACGTAGAAAGGCAGGGTCGGAAAGCGGCGGTGCATGTGGCGCATGACCCGGGTGATCACCGTGCCGTCGCCCATCCCGGCGTCGAACACGCGCAGCGCGGGCGGGCGGGGGTGCACGTGCGCAAGCTCCATCCCCGCGCGCTCCGCCACCACCCACTTCTCGCCGCAGGTGTTCACGAACATCAGGTATTTCTGCCGGTTGTCGTAGAAGCGGAACGCCGTGCGCTCGGCCGTCGCGGCGGCGGTCCCGGGGGCCGGAGGCGAGGCCGGCGGCGTCGTGGCGGCGGCGTTGCCCCTGGCCGCGATGTAGTCCCGGACCCGCGCCACGGTGGCGGTGGTGACCCGCCGCCCGTCGCGCAGCCTGCCGACGAACTTGCCGTCGTTGACGGCGTGGCGACCGAACGTGCTCTCCGCCATGCCGGCGGCACGGCAAAAGCCCTCGATTTCCGCCAGCAACTGGCGATTGCCGTCGTCTCTCGCCACAACCATGGACTCGATCTCCGCGCCCCCGTTCTTCTCTCCGGATATACGCCGTGCCGGCCGAGGTCAACCGAACATCCCAAATTTTTGGTATGCTTCGATAGTAGGATATATCCCACTTACCTGACGGAAACGAAGGAATCTCGATGGGGCGACGGTGACCGGATCGCCGGGAATTGTGGGACATATCCCGCTGCCCCGGGCGGCCCTAGAAAGGCAGAGTGGGACGGCACACAGCCGTGCCCGCAGCGGCCTAGCCGGGCGGCGGGGCTCGCAGAATGCGTCTCATTCTGCCGGCTCGCCGAACCAGGACCGCCTTCCGGCGGGACGGACGTCCTCTTCGAGCAGCTTGATGCGGGCGGCAAGCCGGCCGAGAAGCTGGTTCAGCGTCTGGCCGTTCACGAATCGATCGTCGGACACCTTGCCGACGGAGGCGCGCAGCGTGTCGAGCCGCGCCCGGAGCTGGGACAGCGCGTCGTCATGGCGATGGGCCGCGCGCGACAGGCGCTGTTCCATGCCGGCGAGGCTGAGAGGCAGCGCGGCAAGCGCGGCGCCGTCGGTGTCTCCGGCGACACGGCGACGTCCGTCCTTCGGCGCATAGGGGACCAGCCCCCGCTCCCTTCCGGGGCCGCTTTCCAGCCACCGGGCCAGAGCAGCCGTGATTTCGCCGGCGTCCGGGTCTCCGCTCTCGTGGTGTTTCAGCATGGTCGTCCTCGTTCCACGAAAGCGCCAACCCGGTTGAGTTTTTCACGGAATGCCGTGCAAGACCCGTGCCAACACCGTTAACCAGTCAATTTCAACAGGTTGGAATAAGAGTTCAGGACCGAACTCGCAGTTGGAGGCTGTATAGCCGCGGGTGGAGTGCAAAAAGCGACAGGCGGGCGGCAGGAGCTGCCGGCCTCAGCCTTTCGCTACATATCCCTCGCGCAAATCGGCGGCGCGGGCGGCGGCGGTGCGTTCGCCGGGGTCGCCGTAGCCGCCGCCGCCCGCCGCTTCGATCAGCATGGTCGTGCCGGCATCCAGCTCGACCCGCGTGGTGATCGGCATCTCGCGCTCGTCCGGACGGCCGGGATTGACGACGAACCGGCTGGGCCGGCCCGGTCCGCCGCCGGCCACCCCGCGCGACGGCTGCGTGGCGCGGTCGCCGCGGAACACCACCATCGCCGGCTGCAGCAGCGCGTATTCCCGCCGCATGGCGAGCCCGCCGCGATGCTTTCCGTCGCCGCCGGAGCCGGGAATCAGCTCGAACCGGGTGACGCGGCAGGGGAACTCGGTCTCCACGATCTCGATCGGGGTGACGTAGATGTTCGACAGGTGCACGGTGGTGCCGGAGCAGCCGTCTCCCGCCGCCGATCCGCCATAGGCGGAGCCGTAGATCTCGTACTGGTTGTTGGTCACCTTGCGCGGCCCGTCATGCCAGTCCACCGTCAGCCCGCCCCCGCTGCCGCCGCTGAATGCCGCGGCGCGGCCGGGCACGATGGGCGCCATCGCCTCGAACAACATGTCGATCACGGTCATGCAGGTCTTCATGTAGCTGGAGCACGGCGCCGGCGCGCGCGGATGCACCACGGAGCCCTCGCGCAGCACGATCTCCACCGCGTCGCGCGCCGCGTCGCTGTAGGGCAGGTTCGGATCGATCAGCCCGATCAGCACCTGGAAGCAGCAGACCTCCACCAGCGCCTCGCGGATGTTCACCGGGCCGCGCCCCTGATCGGCGCAGCCGGTGAAATCGAACGACACCCGGCCGTCCCTCACCGTCACCTGGACATGGAGGCGCACCGGCTTCGTATAGTCGATGCCGTCGCTGTCGAGGAAAGCCTCGGCCTCGCCCTCGCCGTCCGGCAGGCGCCTGAGCGCGGCGCGGAACTCCGCCCCCGCCGCCTCGACCATCGCGGTGAGCGCCGCCTTCAGCCGGTCGGCGCCGTACTCGCCGCAGATCTGGCGCAGACGGTCGCGCCCGATGCCGCAGGCGGCCACCTGGCCGCGCAGGTCGCCCAACGTGGTCTCGGCATGGCGGCTGTTGGCGCGGATGGTGCGCTCGATATCGCGGCAGTAGGTCCCGGCGCGGTAGAGCCGCACCGGGGGGAACACGATCCCTTCCTGGAATATTTCCTGCGCCTGGCCCCAGGTCGAGCCGGGCACGGTGCCGCCGATATCCGCCTTGTGCGCGATCGAGCCGGCGAAGGCCACCAGCGCGTCGCCATCGAAGACCGGCATCACCACGCCCATGTCGGGCACGTGCGGCATCTGGCCCTCATAGGGGTGGTTGCAGATGAACACGTCGCCGTCGGCAAGCCCCTCCGCGCCATAAAGCTCCAGGACGCGGGCGACGAGGTAGCGATAGGCGGTGGCGTGGAAGAACATCGGCGGCGTCACCAGCAGCCGGCCCCGCGCATCCAGGATCACGCAGGAGAAATCCCGCGACTCTCGCACGATGGTCGAATAGCCCGAGCGGAAGAAATGATGGTGCATCTCGTCCATTAGGCTGCCGATCCGGTTGCGCAGGATCTGCACCGTGATCGGATCGACCGTCGCCCCCTGCCCCGTATCCATCATCGTCCCGCCCCGTCCGTCAGCTCCAGATTGCCGTCTTCCAGCAGTCGCGCCGTCCAGCCCGGCGGCGCCACGGTGGTCGCGTCGGGCTGCTCGACGATCAGCGGCCCCGGAAGCGACCGGTCGAGGGGGAGCGCGTCGCGCCGCCAGACATCGCATTCCACCGCAGCGCCGTCGGCCATCACCGCACGGCGCTTCGCATAGGGCGCGGCGGCGCCCGCCGCGGCCTCCGCACGGCCGCCATCGGCCAGCTTGGGCATTGGCACGACCGCGCGGAGCCGGTAACTGACGACCTCCACCGCGGCGTCCCCGGCGGCATGGCCATGCACCTGGGCGTGCCGCTGGTGGAACCGCGCCTCCAGCGCGGCGAGGCCGTCGTCGCTGAGGGGGCATGGTATTCCGTCGAGCGGAACACGCAGCTCGTAGCCTTGGCCGGCATAGCGCAGATCCGCCTCGCGCAGCAGCGCGGTTTCCGCCGCGCCGAGACCCTCCGCGGCCAGCTCGGCGCGGGCGCGGTCCTCCAGCGCAGCAAAGACCTCCTCCATGCGCGCGGGCGGAAGCCCCGCGAGCGCACGCAGCTCGGAGCGCACATAGTCATGCACCACGTCGGCACAGAGCAGCCCCAGCGCTGAGAACGCGCCCGGGCTGGCGGGGACGAGGACGCGCGGAATGCCGAGGTCGCGCGCCACCGCGGCGGCATGCACCGGCCCCGCGCCGCCGAACGGCACCAGGGTGAAGCCGGCGAGGTCGATCCCCTTGCGGGCGCTCTGCACGCGAATCTCGTCGGCCATCAGCGCGTTGACCACGCGGCAGATCCCCGCGGCGGCGGCCTCGACCGCCATGCCGAGCGGCGCGGCGACATGGGTCTGGACCGCGCTGCGGGCGGCGGCGGCGTCCAGCGCCATGCGCCCACCGAGGAAATAGGCCGGGTTGAGAACCCCGCAGACCAGGTCCGCATCGGTTACGGCCGGAAGCGCGCCGCCCTTGCCGTAGCAGGCGGGGCCCGGATCGGCGCCGGCGCTGTCAGGCCCGACCACCGGCAGCCCGGCGGCGCTCACCCGCGCCAGCGAGCCGCCGCCGGCCGAGATGGTGGAGACGTCCAGCGCCGGCACGCCGACGATGCGCCCGGCGATCAGCGTCTCCGCATGCTCCAGCGGCTGGCCGTCCTGGACAAAGGCGATGTCGCAGGAGGTGCCGCCCATGTCCAGCGTGACGATGTTCCGCCCGCCCGCCCGCCGCCCGAGAAGCCAGGCCGCGCCCTGCACCCCGCCGGCTGGGCCGGACAACAGCGTGTGCACGGTCTGGCTTTCGCAGTTGGCGGCGAGCGGCATGACGCCGCCGTTGGACTGCATCAGGAAGCGGCTTCGGGTCGTCACCGCCCGGTCGTCGAGCCCGGCGGCGAGATCGGCGATATAGCGGGCGAGCACCGGCACCAGCGCCGCGTTGACCAGCGTGGTGGAAAAGCGCGGCCATTCCCGGATGCGGGGCAGCACCTCGGACGACAGCGACACACAGGCGCCGGGCACGGCGTCGCGGATCAGCGCGGCCGCGGCGCGCTCATGCGCGTCGTTCATGAAGGAGAACAGGAAGCAGACCGCGAACGAGGCCACGCCTTCCGCCGCCAGCCCGGCCGCCGCGCGGCGCACCGCATCGGCGTCCAGCGGCTCGAGCTCGGCCCCGGCATAGTCGATGCGGCCCGGAATCTCGCGCGTCAGCGAAGGCGGCGCGATGTGGGGCGCGCGCCGGAACAGGTGATCGAACGGGTTGCCCTCGTCCCGCGCCTGGGTCTGCACCTCGCAGATGCCGCGGTAGCCCGCATTGATCAGCAGCCCGACCTTCGCACCCTTGCCTTCCAGCAGCGCGTTGGTGGTAACGGTGGTGCCGTGGGCGAAGAAGCCGATCTCGTCCGCCGCCACGCCGCCGGACAGCAGCCTCCCCATCCCTTCGAGCACGGCGAGGGACGGGTTGGCCGGCGACGACGGCAGCTTCTCGATGCGCAGACGCCCGGTCGAAACCTCGTTCAGCACCAGATCGGTATGGGTTCCCCCGACGTCGACGCCGAGGCGGTAGCGTGGTTCGGCCATGGCGGCGACTGTAGCCGCGCGGGCGGGCGGCGAAAATGGCAGGCGGCGAAAAATTCTCTGGCTGCGACCCGGCCGGACCGTCTATTTCTAGCCTTTCCACCCTCGTCCGGAGCCGCCGCCATGCATCGAGTCCTCCCTTTCGCCGCCCTGCTGCTGTTGACGCTGGCGGGGCCCGCGCTCGCCCAGAGCGGCCTGTTCGACAAGGGGCAGGACCTGCTCAAGGGGTTTTCGCAGAAGCCGCCCGGCGGCGACACGGCGGCGCTGGGCGAGGCGGAGATTGCGAAGGGGCTGCGCGAGGCGCTGACCGTCGGCGCCGACCGGGTGGTTTCCGCGCTCGGCAAGGCCAATGCCTTCAACCGCTCGCCGGAGCTGCACATTCCGCTGCCGCCGGCGCTCAAACCGGTCCAGACCGCGCTCGGGCGCGTCGGGATGAGCGGGCTGGCCGACGATCTGGAGCTGCGGCTCAACCACGCGGCGGAAGAAGCCGTGCCGCGCGCCAAGCCGATCTTCATGGATGCGATCCGGAAAATGACGCTGACCGACGCCCGCGGAATCCTGAACGGCCCGTCCGACTCGGCCACCCGCTATTTCCGCGACCGCATGTCGGCGCCGCTGTCGGGCGCGATGCGGCCGGTCGTCGAATCCGCCCTGGCGCAGGTCGGCGCCGTCGCGACCTATGACAGGATGATCGGGCAGTACAGGTCGCTGCCCTTCGTGCCCGACGCGAAGGCGGACCTGACCGGCTACGTCCTCGACAAGGCGATGGCCGGCGTATTTCTCTATCTCGGGCGCGAGGAGGCGGCGATCCGCGCCAACCCGGCGGCACGCAGCACCGAGCTTCTGAAAAAGGTATTCGGCGGCGGCTGACGCCTTTCCGGCCGGCGCGCGGGATGTGGCGGAGCCGGACGGTCATGCCCGGCTCCGCCACCAGCCGAGGCGCGGACCGTTCCTTCCCCCGTGAGCAGGGCGGCTTACCGACGGAAGGAACGCCCGCACCGCGGCCATTCGGTTCGACCCGGGACCGGCGCGAGGGCACCTGCCCTGCCAACATCGGTTTCGGATCGTTCTGGAACCTGGCTGGCTGCCGGAGGCATCTTGCCCTGGGTGGCTTGCCGGTCGATGGATGTCCGCGGCCCGTGGGGGCCGGTCCTACTTGGTCAGGATCAGCTTTCCCTTGCTGGTCAGGCGCAGCCGGTACTCTTCGTCCCTGTGTTCGATGATCGCCTCGCGCGCACCCGCCAGCAGCGTCGCCGCCTTCACGCGCGGCGCCGGCGGACGCTTCGGCGCGGCGGCGGGCTTGGCGCGCGGCAGGGGCTGGTCCTGGGATTCGGTCACCTTCATCACCGGCACGTTACCCGAGCCCGCCGACCAATTGCAACTGCAAATCATTCGCATTAGTCAAAAAGCGGGGTTCGGACGGCCGTTGCCCTGAATTCGGGCCAGCGGCCGGCGCGGGCTGAACGGTTTTCCCGATCCTTTTCGGGTGGTATTCTTCTCGAGATGCGCAGGATTGAACCTGAAACCGGCAGGGGCGGCGCATCGCGGGTGAAACCACCACAGGGAACAGGCACCATGGCGAAGATCAGACATATCGCGATCAAGAGCGACGACCCCATCAAGCTGGCCCAGTTCTATGAAGACACGATGGACATGAAGGTGATCCTGCGTCGGCCGACGGGCGCGATCTACATGACCGACGGCTACATGAACGTGGCGCTGCTGCCGGTGCGCGACGGCGGAAAGCCGGGAATCGACCATTTCGGATTCGAGGTGGACTCGATCGACGACGTGGCCGGCCGGCTCAAGGAGCACGGCCATCCGGCCCCGAAAATCCGCCCGAACAACCCGCCCTATGCCGAACAGCGCGCGGTCGATCCGGACGGAAATTATTTCGACCTGTCCGAGCACGGCTTCCAGGACGAGCAGTATCAGGAGGACCGCGCCGCCAGGGGCGATTCCGGCGGCAAGGTGAAGGAGCCCGTCTGAGGCTCCGTCAAGAACCAGGGGACAGCCGGGCCGCTCCGAGGAGCGGTCCGGTTCTTTTTCGGACCGCGCCCGGTGCTATCCCAGCGCGAGCAGCCCTTCCGGCCAGATCACGTGGAGCACGCCGTCGAAGAAGGTGTAGAGCAGCGTCACCAGAACGGCCGTGACCAGCGCGGCCACCCACCATTTCTCCCGCCCGCGCAGCAGCATGTAGGAGAACACGAAGACCGCCAGCGCCACCGGGAAGCCGAACACGGTAATGGCGGCGAGCAGCCCGAATATCCAGCCGAAAGCCTCGACCGCGCCGCGGACCAGCTCGGCCCGGCTGCCCGCTTCCTCGGGCCGGATATCGGCGAAACGCGCACCGCCATCGGCCGCGGGCACGGTGAACAGGTCGGAACAGAGCTGGAATGCGATAAAGCCCAGCGTGGGGATGGCGATGGCGATGGGAAACAGTCGCGCCTGGAATTCCCATTCCCAGGCTTCCGCGATGAAGAAGACGGTCGCGACGGTCAGGAACGCAGTCAGCGCCAGCGGCAGCGACAGCCGGGGCGCGGCGGTCCACTGCGTCGGCGCCCGCCTGCCCGTCCCCGGCTGGTAGAAGACGCCGGCGACGATCGAGATCACGCACAGCACGCCGAGGAACAGCGGCAGGGGCTCCAGAATCCAGTCGGCGCCGTAGCGCTCGAGGGACAGGAACAGCGACTCCTGGATCTTGCTGCCGAGGATGAAGCCGAGCATCAGCGGCGGACGCGGCCAGCCGCCCCGCTTCATCAGCCAGCCGAGCGCGCCGAACGACACCAGCAGGACCAGGTCGCCCATCCCCTGCCGTCCCTGGAACGCGCCGAGGAAGATGATCACCATCAGCACGGGGAAGATGCGCTTCACGTCGATCATGGAGACGCGGGCGATCCAGGCGACGAAGGCGAAGCATATCGCGGCTCCGATGATGTTGGCCAGCACCAACCCCCAGACCAGCGTCAGCGTGGCGTCGAGCTGCCGCGTCAGCATCAGCGGGCCGGGGATCAGCCCCTGGATCTGGAACGCGGACAGCAGCAGCGCCATCGTCACCGAGCCGGGCACGCCGAAGGCGATGGTGGTGACCAGCGCGCCGCCTTCCTTGGCATTGGACGCCGCGTCCACCGCGATAACGCCGCGCACGTCGCCGCGGCCGAAATTCTCGGTATTGCGCGACGTCTGCTTGGCCAGGCCGTAGGCGAACCAGTCCACCACCGTGCCGCCGAGCCCGGGAATCAGTCCGACGAACACGCCGAGGGCGGAGGAGCGCAGGACCCCGGCCCAGTCGGCGAGCGTGTCGCGCACGCCGCGCCATTTTCCGTGCACGTCGCCGACGCCGACCTTCGCCGCGTCGCCGGCGATGCGGCCGCCGGCCAGCACCAGGTCAATCAGCTCCGGGATCGCGAAGATGCCGAGCGCCACCGCCACCAGCGGAAGCCCTTCCCACAGGTAATCCGTGTCGTAGACGTAGCGGAACGTGCCGCTCAGCGTGTCCTGGCCGACGCAGGTCAGCATCAGGCCGATGCCGCCCGCCGCCATTCCCTTGGCCACCGCGCCGCGGCTGAGCACGGCCACCATCGAAATGCCGAGCATCGCCAGCATGAAAAATTCGGGCGATCGGAACTCCAGCACCAGCGGTCGCACGACCGGAATGGCGCAGAACAGCACCACCGCGCCCAGGATACCGCCGATCACCGAAGCCGAGAACGACGCCCCCAGGGCGCGCGCCGCCTCGCCCCGCCGCGCCATCGGAAAGCCGTCGAGGATGGTCGCCTGCGCCGACACCGTGCCGGGAATGCCGAACAGGATGGCCGGGATCGAATCCGAGGTGGTGGTGACCGCCGCCATGCCGATCAGCATCGCCATGGCCGGCGCCGGGCCGAGATCGTAGACGAAGGGGATCAGCAGGGTGAGCCCGATCACGCCGCCGAGACCGGGAATCGCGCCGAGCACGAGCCCGAGCAGCACGCCGCCGGTAAGGAACGCCATGGCGGTGGGCGTGAAGATAACGGTCCACGCCTCGAACAACGCTTCAAACATGACGCCTCATGCGGCAGCCGCGGATACGGCGGGTGCCTCGCAGGCGCCCGCCGTCGGATCTCTACTTCTTCTTCGTGGTCCGCTGGACATAGGCGAGATAGGCCTTCACCGAGTCCTCGTCGGCGCCGTTCAGGACGTCGGCGATGACCGCCTGCACCTCCGGTCCGGTGTTCGGCTGCTCCGCCTCGATGCCGCGCTTCTTCGCATCGGCGAGGAAGGCAGGGTCCTTGACCATCCTGTCATAGGCCGCGCGCAGGATGGAGAGCGCCTCCTCGTCCGTGCCGGGCGGGGCCACCACGGGCACACCCCAGGTCGACGGCGCGGTGACCAGCTTGTACACGCCGCGCGCCTTGGCCGACATGTATTCAGGCAGCGCCTGCAGCTTGCCCGAGGCCTTGCCGCCGCCCGCGGAGGCGATCGGCACGAGCACCTTGTTGTCGATCAGGTCGCCGCGGTTGTTCTGGATCGTGGAGTAGGAGGCGTACATGCCCACCACTTCCTTCTGCTCGATGGCGAGCAGAATGTTGGCCGTGCCCTTGTATCCGTGCAGCGCCTTCACCGGCCAGCCGTCGGCGCCCAGAAGCGCGGGCACCACATAGTTGCTGGCCCGCTTGGTCAGCCCGCCGAACACCACCTCCCGCTTGGACTTCTTGAGATCGTCGAGGCTCCGGATGCCGGAATCGGCGCGCACGAACAGGTAGTACGGCACCGGACCCAGGCTGCCGATATAGTCGAACTTCAACGGATCGAAGCGAACGCCCGGATCCTTCAGCAGTCTGGACATCATCCAGCTGCGGCCCGGCACCGCAACGGTGAGCCCGTCCTTGTCCGCCTTGTTGTAGAGCCAGTTGGCCAGCCGCGCCCCGCCGGCGCCCGGCATGTTCTTGTTGATGATGGTGGGGGCGCCCGGAATGTGGCGGCCGATATGGGCGCCGACCAGGCGGGCGTTGTTGTCCACCCCGCCGCCCGGGCGGTAGCCGGCGATGATGGTCAGCTGCTTGCCGGCGAAGACGTCGGCCGCGACGGCAGGAGCCGGCGCCTGGACCGTTGCTGCGGCGGCAACGGTCACGGCGAACGCGAATGGCGTGATAATCCTCATGCTGTCCTCCCTGGGGGCCCTGTGGTGGCGGGCCCGGCGTCTGGCGTCCGGGTCCCTCTCCTGACCGGATGGTACGGCCCGGCGGAAAGGCAAGTCAAACCGGCATTGGGGCGCCGTCGGCGCGCCCGCGGCGGCGGCAATTCGGGCAAACGGCGCCGGTTCCGCAGAAGAAGGTTGATTCCTTACGCCCAACGTCGGACATTGGCGCGGCGATTCCGCAAACGCAAATAACATGGGCCTCCCCGATGAGCGACCAGAATTCCGAAAAGCCGGCTTTTCCGGATCCCTCCGCTTTCTTCGCGCAGATGACCCAGATGGCGGTCGAGGGCCAGAAGGCCTGGGCTGGCTGGATGACGCAGGCCGCCGCCGCGGCCGAGCCGCGCCCCGACGCGGCGGAGGCGGCCGACACCTTTGCCGACGCCATGAGCAAGGTGCGCGCCGACCCGGCGGCGCTGATGGCGGCGCAGACCGAGCTCTGGACCGGATACCAGCAGCTCTTCCTGCAGACGTCCCAGCGTCTGCTCGGCCAGGACGAAGAGGCGCAGCCCGTGGTCCGGACGGATCCCGGCGACCGGCGCTTCCGCGATCCGGCATGGGATGAAAGCCCCGTCTTTTCGTTCCTCAAGCAGTCCTACCTGCTGAATGCCGAATGGCTGAAGAAGATGCTGGCCGCGGTCGAGGGCGTGGATTCCGAAACCGCCCAGAAGATCGATTTCTACGGCCGCCAGGTGATCGACGCGCTGGCGCCGACCAACTTCGCGCTGACCAACCCGTCGGTGCTGCGTGAGACGATGGAGACCAAGGGCGCGAACCTGACCCGCGGCTACGAGAACTTCATGGCCGACATGAAGAACGGCCAGGGCCAGCCGTCGATCCGCCAGACCGACATGACCGCGTTCGAGGTCGGCCGCAATATCGCGGTGTCGCCGGGAAAAGTCGTGTTCCAGAACGAAATGCTGCAGCTGATCCAGTACGCGCCGACGACGGAGCAGGTCTTCGCCCGGCCGCTGCTGATCATCCCGCCCTGGATCAACAAGTTCTACATCCTCGACCTGCAGCCGGAGAACTCTCTGGTCCGCTGGGTTGCCGACCAGGGCTACACGGTCTTCCTGATCTCCTGGGTCAATCCCGACGAGCGCCACCGCGACAAGGGGTTCGACGACTACATGACGGACGGCGTCCTCGCCGCCGTCGACGCCGTCGAAAAGGCGACCGGCATGTCGCAGGTCACCGCGCTGGGCTACTGCATCGGCGGCACGCTGCTGTCGGCCACGCTGGCCTGGATGCAGGCCCGGGGGGACGACCGCATCAAGGCCGCGACCTTCCTGACCTCACAGGTCGACTTCACGGAAGCCGGCGAACTGCGCGTGTTCACGAACGAAACACAGGTCGCCGCGCTGGAGAAACAGGTGGCCGAGAAGGGCTATCTCGACGGCGGCGCGATGGCGTGGACTTTCAACATGCTGCGCGCGAACGACCTGATCTGGTCGTTCGTCATCAACAACTACCTGATGGGGAAGGACCCGCCGGCTTTCGATCTGCTCTACTGGAACGCCGATGCCACCCGCATGCCAGCGCGGATGCTGAGCTTCTACCTGCGCCGGATGTATCTGGAGAACAAGCTGGCCCAGCCGGGCGGAATCGAGCTCGCCGGGGTGCCGATCGACCTGACCACCATCAAGACGCCGTCCTTCTTCCAGGCCACGCGCGAGGATCATATCGCGCCCTTCCGGTCGGTCTACAAGGCAATGAACCTGTTCAGCGGCCCCAGGCGCTTCGTGCTCGCGGGCTCCGGCCACATTGCCGGGGTGGTCAATCCGCCCGCCAAGGGCAAGTACCAGCACTGGGTCAACGAAGACCGCAAGGAGTACGCTGTCGCCGACGACTGGATGGCCGACGCCAGTGAGGTCCCTGGTTCGTGGTGGCCCTACTGGCACAAGTGGCTGGGGCCGAAATCGGGCAAGAAGGTCGCGGCGCGCGTGCCCGGGGACGGCGGGCTCAAGCCGATAGAGGATGCGCCGGGTTCCTACGTGCTGGTGCGGTCATAGACACGGATTCGGAACGGCGCGGGAACAAGGGAGGAATCGCGAGACCATGAAGATATCGATCGACATCGACTGCACCCCGGCGGAGGCCCGGACGTTTTTCGGCCTGCCGGACATCGAGGCGTTCCAGAAGGAGATGCTGGCGGAGATGCAGAAGCGCATGGCCGAGCACATGGCCGCGATGAACCCCGAGGACCTGATGAAACAATGGATGCCGACTGGCATGCAGGCCATGGAGCGCATGCAGGAAGCCTTCATGTCCCAGTTCGCCGGCGGCGGCAAGGACAAGGGATAGCCGGACCGCGACCGGGCGGTTCAGGCGTTCGCCGGATTGTCCGGATGGGTATCGATGAAATGCTTCAGCGTCGCCTTCAGCACCACCGCGCGCCCGGCTCTGCCGCGGGATTCCGCCTCGGCAATGTCGTCGAGGATCATGCCCTTGATGATGACGCAGCCATCAGGCTGGCGGATCAGGTAGTTGCCGAGTTCCAGCGCCACCATCTCCGTCAGGTTCTCGTGCCGGGCAATGGCGTCGATTTCCGCTTCGGTCAGCGCGCTGAGCGCCAGACAATCGTTGAATCCCAGGATCATGCGTTACCTCCAGTCCGATGGACCCGCCACATACCACCGGATATGGGGCGTCATGCCCGCCGAATAAGACGTGCGATTGCCGCACCGCGCTTTTTGGGACCGTGCGCGCTGAGAAAACCAGAGTGACCGCCGCATTCCGCGACGGATGAGCAAGGAGACCGGATGTGCCCGCCATCGACGAACTGAAACCCGGCCAGTCGGCCACCTACGAACGCACCGTCACCGACAAGGACATCCGGACCTTCGCCGAGGTCTCCGGCGACGATAATCCCGTGCATCTGGACGAGGAATTCGCCAAGGCCAGCATGTTCAAGGGCCGCGTCGCCCATGGCATGCTGGCGGCGTCCTTCATTTCCACCACCGTCGGCACGAAGCTGCCCGGCTACGGCTGCATCTATGTCAGGCAGAACCTGCGCTTCCGCGCCCCCGTCCGGATCGGCGACACCGTCGTCACCACCGCGACCGTCACCGAGGTGAATGTCGAACGCAAGCGGGTGACGATGGAGACCATCTGCCGCGTCGGCGACACCGTGGTGGTGGAGGGCGAGGCCGAGCTGATGGTCCCGGGTTGACCGCCGGACCCCGCGAAACCGGAAAAGAAAAAGGGGCGGGATGACGCATCATCCCGCCCCAGTCTTGACAGAACCGGCGGCCAGGGAGGTAACCGCCGGAAAACCGGTGAACAGGGAGGAGTTCACCAGGGAGGGGCTCCGGCGAGCAGGGAGGTACCCACCGGAGCGATTGCCAGCGCAGGGCGCGCCGGCAAAGCTGTGTCAGGCAGCGAACGACTTGGTGAAGGCCTGCATGGCCGCGTCGTAGCGCTCCTTGACCGGCGCGGTGGACTGCATCCACATGTCGGCCACGATCTTGTTCATCTCAACCGAGTGACTGACCACCCGGTCCACCGACTTGGAGATCGCCTCGATCTGAAGCGCCGCGAACTCCTCCGGCGTCTTGGCGGACATGAACTTGCCCGCCAGCTCGAAATTCTCATCCGCTGCGGTCTTGACGTAGCTCGCGACCTTCTCGCCATAGGCCTCGAAGCCTATGGTCATGGCGCTGGCGACGGCATTCATCGACGCGATGTTGTCCTTGCCGAACTTGGTCGCGGCCTTGTAGCCCTCAGCGGACTTCTTCATCTGGGCCTCGCCAAGGCTGGCGGCGGTGTCGAAGGCTTCCGTGGCCGCTTCGGAGCTGGCCTTCACGGCCGCCTCGGCATTCTGCTTGCCGGCAGCCATCATGGCGTCGAGCGTCTCGGCGGCGGCCTTCGCGGCGGCCTCGGGTCCCTTGTCCTTCGTTGTCTTCGTGGTCATCTGGATCGCTCCTCGTTCGCTTCTCGGTCGCCTCGCCGGTGGGAAGGCGAAAAATTCTGCGCTGCAAAATCGAAGATGGGGATTTTCCGCCCTGCTGTCAATTAATTTTTCTGCATCGCAAAACTTTTTTGCAACACAAAAGCGCGCGTTTGTGGCAAAGTCGCGGAAATCGGGCACATAGCGGCAGGAACAGCATGGCCAAAATCACCACCGACAACCCCAAAGCTGGGGACGCGACCGGGACGGCCGGCGATGCCGTGGTGATCCGCAAATACGCGAACCGGCGGCTCTACAACACCGCGACCGGCAGCTTCGTCACCCTTGATGGGCTGCACAAGATGGTGGTCGAAGGAGAGACCTTCGTGGTCGTCGATGCGCGGACCGGCAACGATATCACCGCCTCCGTTCTGACCCAGATCGTCGCCGAGCAGGAAAGCCGGGGCGAGAGCCTGCTGCCGCTCGACCTGCTCCGCCAGGCGATCAGCCTGTACGACAAGGGGCTGGGCGGCCATTTCTCGACCTATCTCAACCAGAGCATGGAAGGCTTCGCGCACAGCATGGAACAGGTGCAGCGGCTCGGCGACATCGGGCGGCGCAACATGGAGCTGTTCCAGCGGTCCTTCGGCATGTTCGCCCCGGGCGCTGCATGGAAATCTCCGGAGGGAGACAGGGGCGCGGCGAAGCCCGGGGACAGCGGCGACCACGACGAAGAGGTCAGGCACCTGCGCGAGCAACTCGCCGAAATGCAGTGCAAGCTGGACGCGATGTCCAACGGCGGCCCAAAAGACTGAGCCTGGAGAGGGGCCGATCAGGCGGCGCGGATTTCGCGCGCCACGGAGTCGGGCCATACCATCTCGCGCTGACGGACGCGACCGGTCCAACCGTCGATCAGCTCTCGATAGATGGTCTCGTCACCGACCGAGAGCTCGGCCAGAAAATGCCCGTCCCGCTGGCGCGCCAGGGTGCGCAGCGTCAGCCCCTCGAGCCCGTACCAGCCGAGGCGGCGGCGGAGCTGAACGGTAATCTCCGAGACGGAAAGTGCATCGGGCGTCGAGTCGACCGCATAGTCGCCGGTGGAGCCTGTATCGTCGAGCATCGTGATCCTCTTGGTCTCTGGTTGCGCCGTGGTCTTCAAAGCCGGCATCGCGCCCGCCATTCGGCTGGTGAGCGGCGAGCGGTCGCCGGGGCCTGCATCAGGGTATCGCCTCACTCCATGTTGCAATCCGCGTGCCACTCGTCAATACCCCGATGAAATTAAATAACCCTTTGAAATCAATTATGTTATTTCCGTGACAACCAGCCGGTTCCGGGGCCGGTCCAGGCCATAAATTAAGCATCCGGTGTCCAGGAATTAGCCAGCCGTCATTGTCCCTGCCGAACATTCTAATCGGTGCCGGTGACGCGCGGATGACAGCGTGTGCGAAAATCGGCGCAATTTGACTCCCGCCCCAAGCCTCCCTAGCCTTTTCCCGTCAGGCCGCGCCGCGCGTGGAGAAGACGGTCCACTCTCACCGGGAGCACGCCATGTTCACAGCCAGACCATGCCTTCTCGCCGTCGCCGCCGCTGCGGTCGCCGCATGTGCCGCCCCGGCCACCGCCGACGAGGTCGCCGAGTTCTACAGCGGCAGGACCGTCACCTATATCCAGGCCAGCAGCGCGGGCGGCGGCTATGCCGCCTATTCGCGGCTGATCGTCCAGCACCTGCCGCGGTTTATCCCGGGCAATCCCGCGGTCCAGCTTCAGTTCATGCAGGGCGCAGGCGGGGTGAAGGGCGCCAACTTCGTCTACAGCGTCGCCCCGAGGGACGGGCTGACGATAGGCATGCCGCTGGCCGCGGTGGTGCGTTACCAGATCCTGCTGCCCGACAAGGTGCGCTACGACGCCGCAAAGCTGAACTGGTTCGGAAGCGCTTCGCCGCTCCGCAGCATCATCGCCGTGTGGAACACCGCCGCCGCCAAGTCCCTGGCCGACGCCCAGGCCAGCGAGGTCATCATCGGCGCCACCGCCAAATCGGCCGACAACTACCAACAGCCGCTGCTCGCCAACTACATCGCCGGCACGAAATTCAAGGTCGTGCCCGGTTACAAGGGCTCCAAGGGGATGGATCTCGCGATGCAGACCGGCGAGACCCATGGGCGGATGAGTTACTGGGAGAGCTGGCAGGTGAACCGGCCGGACTGGATCAGCGACCGCAGGGTGATCACGCTGATCCAGGTGGGCGCGCGGCCGATCAAGGGGCTGGACGCGCCGCGGATGATCGACCTCGCGAAGACGCCCGAACAGAGGGCCATGGTGAGGCTCCAGCACGTCACCGGCGCGATCGGCCGCGCGGTCTACGGCCCGCCGGGCATTCCGGAGGCGCGCCGCGCCGCCCTGGGCAAGGCGGTCGAGGCCGTGCTCAACGACCCCGCCTTCCAGGATGAGGCCAGGAAGCGCAATGTCGGCATCGATCCGACGCCGGGGACCGAGCTGACGCAGATCGTCCACGACGCGCTGCTGATCCCGCAGTCGGTGATCGCCCGCTACAAGCAGGTCGTCGGCATGAACTGAAGATCGGCGGGCCGGGCGGGCCGGCTTCCCGTCCGCCCACCGGTCAGATGCCCCGGCGGTCCTTCGGCAGGGACGGATGGCCCAGCGCCTGGGCGGCGGCGAGCTTGTTCGCGAAGTGCTGGAAGTAGAGCACCATGTTGCGCGGGCTGCCGATGGAGCCGAACTTGCGATCCTGCTCCTCGCCCTCCGGCCAGGACCAGTCGAGCCCCGAGGCGGCGATCGCCAGCATCTCCCGGCAGGCTTCCTCGAGATGGATGCCGATGATGGTCATGTGCTCCACCGTCTTGCCGCAGAAGACGACGCCGTGGTTGCGCAGGAACACCGCCAGGTGCCTCGGCCCCAGCACCTCCGCCAGCGCGTCGCCCTCCTCCGGCTTGCGGATCAGCTCGGACGTCACGGTGTAGCGCGGCGGCGGCTCGAAGAAATAGCTGCCGGCGTTGGAGACCGGGCGCAGCTTCGCGGTGCTGGCGGAAAAGATCCGGCCGTATGTGGGATGGGTATGCGCGACAGCGTTGAGGTCCTCCCGCGCCTTCAGGATGCCGGCATGGATCGGCCATTCGCTGTGGCGCTTCTTGCCGTCGCCGGCCAGCAGCTTGCCGTCGAAGTCGATGAGCTGGAAATCGGTGTGGTCGAACACCTCGCCCAAGGTCAGCCCCCAGCGTTTCAGCCACATGCCGCGGCCTTCCGGGTCGCGCAGCGCGGCATGGCCCAGCGTGCGGCTGCCGTGGCCTTCCATTTCCAGAATTCGACAGGCCAGCGCCAGCTTGTCCAGCTCCGCCCGCAGCTCGTCCGACATCACCTCGGCGACGTGTTCCGTGACGGTATCCATTTGCTCGGCCTCCCTCGCAGCGTTCCGCCGTAATTGCTATAAGCAGTGGGCGGGCATCATAACGCATCGCGCACCAACAGGGAGTCCCCATGGAAACGCTCAGACTGACCGTCGCGCTGTCGGAATACGACCACATCCGCGACCTGACCTCCGGCGTGGTGCGGCCGCAGGGCCTCACCCTCGTGCCGCTCAGCGTGCGCCCGCACGAGATGTTCTACCGGTTCATGACGCATGGCGAGTTCGAGGTCTCGGAGATGTCGATGGGCGGCTACTGCGCCACCGTCGCCGACGGCACGTCGAACTGCATCGCCATCCCGGTGTTTCCGTCGCGCGTGTTCCGCCATTCGTCCGTCTATATCCGCAGCGGCGGAGTGAAGAAGCCGGAGGACCTGAAGGGCAAGCGCATCGGCGTCGCCGAATGGGGCATGACCGCCGTGGTCTATTCGCGCGGATTCCTCACGCACCAGTTCGGCGTGCCGCTGAAGGACGTGCGCTGGGTGCAGGGCGGCGTCAACGATGCCGGCCGGCCGGAGAAGATCGCGCCCAGGCTGCCCAAGGGGGTGAAGCTCGACATCGTCGCCGACCGTTCGCTGAGCGAGATGCTGATCGACGGCGATATCGACGCCATCATGTGCGCCTCGCCGCCCGCCCCGCTTCTGGCGGGCGACAGGCGCATCCAGCCGCTGTTCAAGGATCCGCGCACGGTGGAGAAGGCGTATTTCAGGGAAACCGGCGTCTATCCGATTATGCACACGGTGGTGATCCGCAGGGACGTGTACGAGCGCGACCCGTGGGTGGCGCTCAGCCTGTACCGCGCCTTCCATGAATCGAAGGAGCGCAGCGTCCGCCGGATCATGCACCCAGGCTCCGCCGTCCCGATCCCGTGGAGCTACATGATGGCGCAGGAAGCGCGCAAGGAGATATTCGGCGGCGGCGAGTACTGGCCCTACGGCGTCGAGCCCAACCGGCCGACGCTGGAGGCCTTCCTGCGATACTGCCACGAGCAGGGCGTGACCCGCCGCAAGCTGAAGCCCGAGGATCTGTTCGCCAAGGAAGTGCTCGACCTGGCGAAGGAGTAGCCGCCTGCGCCCGCCTTCCGGCCGGCGCGCTATTTCATTCCCATCGCATCCTTCGCCCGCGCGACCACCGATTTCGGGGCGGTGGCGACGCTGGTCACCAGCGCCTGCAGCTCCTCGCCGGACAGGGGATCGACCGGCATCCGCGCCCGCTTGGCATGAGCGAGATAGGCCTCGTCCTTCACCACCGCGTCGAACGCCTTGCGCAGCGCGGCGACGCGTTCGGCCGGCACGCCGGGCGGGGCGGCGAAGGCGCGCCCGACCTTGGAGCCGGAGGTGAGGAACCGCGCCATCGCCTTGTCCTCCGCGCCGGGCAAAATGTCGGCCAGCAGCGGCGTGTCGGGCAGGCTGCGGTCCTTTTCCAGGGCGAGCTGAACCAGCGGCACGATCTCCCCCTTCTCGATCCAGTCCGGCTTCTGCGCCCGCACCGTGTCCCAGGTGAAGGTGGTGCCCGACACCTCGCCCCGCTCCACGGCGAGGAAGATATCGGAGGAGCCGCGATAGCCCGTCACGACCTTGAGCCGTGCGCCCATGGCCTGGTTGAGCAGACGGGGAAAGAGGGCGGTCGGATGCGACTTGCCGGAGGCGCCCATCGTCACCTCCGTGGTCTTCAGCCCCTCGATGCCGGTCGCCCCGGCGTCCTTGCGGACGAACATCACCGTGATCATCGGCGCCACGCTGCCGATCCACTGGAACCCGTCCGCCTTGTACTTCGCCCCCTTGGATTCGAGCTGCGAGAAGGCGGCGACGTCCTTGTGGATGAAGCCGAGCGCCGTGCCGTCCTGGGGCGCGACGTTGTAGAGCCAGTTCATCAGCGTGCGCCCGCCGGCACCGGATTTCACCTGGATCGACATGCCCGGCTTGCCGGGAATGTGCCGGCCCATATGCTCGGCCAGCATCTGGCCGTTGGCGCCGTAGGCGCCGCCGGCCGCGACCACGGCGATGGTGACATGCTTGCCGGCATAGAAATCGGCCACCGGATCGGCGGCGACGACTCCTCCCGGCAGCGCGGCAGGCGCGACGACGGCCGTGACCAGGCCGCGTGCGAAGATCGGGTTCATGTGCTGTCTCCTTCTGGAAAGCCTCCTGTCCGGCGATCCTACCCCTCAACCGCTTCGCCGAGCACCGTTTCGTTGTCGGCTCCAAGCGGCGGCGCGCCGTGGCGCAGGCTGAGCGGCGTGTCCGACAGCCGCACCCCGGCGCGCACCAGCGGCAGGGAGCCGGCGGTGGCGTGCGGCACGTCCTGCTTCATCTGCAGATGCTGCACCTGCGGATCGTCGAACACCTCTTTAAGGTCGTTCAGCGGCCCGCACGGCACATCGGCTGCACGCAGCCTGTCCAGCCACGTCTCGCGCGCATCGGTGGCGAAGACGGCCTGCAGGGCGTCGTGCAGCGCATCGTAGTTGGCAATACGGCTCGGGCGCTTCGCGAAGCGCTCGTCGCCGCGCCATTCGGGATGGCCGACAACCTCCGTCAGCCCTTCCCAGAACTTGGGCGGCGAGGAGAGGTGGATGACGAACGGCCGCCTGTCCTTGTCCACGAAGGCGAAGACCTGGGCGATATGGGTGCGTCGCGCGCGGTCCGGCACCTTGCCGTCGAAGAAGTAGCGCGACGCGTTCTCGCTGATGAAGGACACGGTGGCCTCCAGCAGCGATGTCTCGACACGCTGGCCGCGCCCGGTGCGCTCGCGCGCGAACAGCCCGCCCATAACGCCCTGGAAAGCGGATGTTCCGGCCAGATGGTCGGCGAAGGAATATCCCATCGGCTTGGGATCGTCGAGGTCGGTCAGCAGGCTCAGGAGCCCGCCCATCGCCACGCCGATCGTGTCGTAGCCTGGCCGGTCGCGATACGGGCCGGAGGGCCCGAACCCGGTGATGGAGCAGTAGATCAGCCGCGGGTTGCGCGCGGACAGCGCCTCCCAGCCCAGCCCCAGCCGGTCCAGCGCGCCGTGGCGGTAGTTCTCCACCAGCACGTCGGCGCTGTCGGCCAGCCGCAGGGCGTGGCGGATGCCGCCTTCGGATTTGAGGTCCAGCGTCACGCTCTTCTTGTTGCGGTTCAGCGATTCGAAGGTGGGGCTGAGCGTATCCGTGCCCCAGCCGCGAAACGGATCGCCGCGCTCCGGCGGTTCGATCTTGATGACCTCCGCTCCCATGTCGGCCAGCATCATCCCGACATAGGGGCCGCTGACATAGCTGGCGAATTCCAGGACCCGGATTCCGTCGAGCGCTCCCGCCATGGCGTTTCTCCCTTCTAATCCTGTTCGTCCGGCGCGTCCGGCGTGAATTCCCGGTCCGCCATGCGGAGCAGCGGCCGGGTCAGCCCCGCCTGCTTTTCCTCCACGATATGGGCGACCAGACCGGCGGCGCGGCCGACGACGGCGACCCCGCGAAACGCCTCCACCGGAAAGCCGATCTCAGTCAGCACCGCCGCCATCGCGCCGGTGACGTTCAGCGTGAAGTGCCGCCCCAGCGCCGCATCCACCGCCTTGCCCAGCGTGCGCAGCGCGGCGATGGCCCTGCCCTCGCACCCCGCCGCCGCCGCGATCTCGAACAGCCGCTCGGCGCGCGGGTCGTCCGGAAAATAGTGCGGATGGCCGAACCCCGGCACGCGGCGTTTCCGATCCCTGAACCGTTCCGCCGTGCGCATCGCCCAGACATCGACGTCTTCGCCGCCCGCCTGCCATTCCGCCAGCAGCCGGCCCGCCCCGGACATGGTGCCGACATGGCGGTTGGCGACGGTCAGCAGCCCCGCGGCGACCGGCACCTGCATGTCCTCCGGCACCGAATCGCCCACGATCCGCGCCACCATCGCGCCGGGGGTCAGCCCATGATCCATCAGGATGTTGAGGCAGGCGTCGAAGCAGACGGTCTGGCCCGGCTCCGGCATCCGCCCGGTAACGATGAAGAAGAACGTCTCGCTGAAGCTGCGCACGCCGACGATCTCGGTCAGCGTGTCCTTGCCGCGCATGGTGAGAACGTCCGTGCGCGCATGCGCGGACCCGATCCTGGTGATCGGCGTCTCGCGGGTCTTTTCCTCGTTCATGCGGTACTCGCCTACGCCTGCGACACCACAGCCAGGACGGGGCGCCGCAGGCGCGCCCCGCCCGCGGGGATCAGTTCGCGCCGAAGATCGCGGTGCGGACCAGCTCGGCGAGCTCCGGCGATATGGCGCTCGCCTCCTTCACCGCCTGCTGCACATTGGCACCCGTGGCGGGAGTGAGCTGCACGCCGTTCTTGACCGCTTCCTCCTTGAAGGCGGGATCCTGCACCATCCGGTCGAAGCCCGCGCGCAGCGCCTCGATCCGCGCACCAGGCACGCCGGGCGGCACGACGAAGGACCGGCCGATCTCGGCATTCGACGCCATGAAGCGGGCGACCGCCTTCTGCTGGTCGGTCTTCGCGATCTCGATCGCCAGCGGCACGTCGGGAAGATCGGGCTCGCGGCGCGTGCCGAACTGGACGACGGCGTTGGCGAACCCGTCCTTGAACCACGGGCCGCGCAGCGACTTGAAGACGGTCCAGCTGACCGTCACGCCGTTGAGCTCGCCCTGCTCGATGGCCAGGAACATCGGGTTGATGCCCTTGTAGCCTTGCACGATCTTGATCTTGGATTCCGGCGCCAGCCAGCGCACCAGAGACGGCAGCAGGTAGGTCGGCGAGCCGCGCCCGGACGAGCCCACAACCGCCTCTGCTTTCGCCAGGTCCGCCACCGTCTTCACACCGGTATCGGCGCGTATGGCGAGGACATTGTTCACCCGCTCCATCGTGCCGATCCAGGTGAACTCGTTCACGCGGTACTTCACGTTCTTGGGCGAGATGACCGCGGCCAGCACGACCGAGTCGGAGACCATGGAGATCACCGAGCCGTCCTTCGGCGCGACGTTGAAGACGTAGTTCGCGGCCTTCACACCGCCGGCCCCCGGCATGTATTGCGGGACCATGGTGGGGTTGCCGGGCACGAATTTCGGCAGGTGCCTGGTCACGATCTGGGTATAGAGCGCGTAGCCGCCGCCGGCGCCGAACGGCACGATCACGGCGACCTGCTTGCCCTTGTAGAAATCCGCGATGGCATCCGCCTGCGCCGATGCGGCGAAACCGGCGGCGACGCCGCAGAACACGGCGCATGCGGCGCCCAGACGACGTGAAAACATGCTGACCTCCCTCGAAACCTGTGTGTTTACGGCGCGCGGCGCCTGCCGCGCATCCTTGTTATGGCCGGCATCCTCGCACCTCGCCGGACGCCGCGCAAGACGCCGCCGGCCGGGTGGATTCCCCCCGACGCGGGGGCTATAAGGCGGAATGGAAAATCATAAAACCGGCCAGCACCGCCATTGCAGGGAGTCCGTCATGGTAGACATCAAGGGCATCGCCCATTTCAGCATTCCGGTCAGCGACATCGCGAAGAGCACGCAGTTCTATACCGACGTGGTCGGCTGCACCCATCTGTTCAGCCCGCCCCAGGGACACATGGCGTTTCTCGACGCGGGCGGGGTCTGCATCATCCTGGTCCGGCATCCCGCGCCGATAAATCCATCGCTGGACGACCATAACGGCGTGCACCATTCCTTCGCCGTCGGCGACAGCGAGGCCTACAAGGCCGCGCTCGACCATCTGCGCGAAAAGGGCGTCGAGGTGCTGTTCGAAGAGGACCGCCAGGGCGGCGTCGTCAACGGCCCCCGCGCCTATTTCCGCGATCCCGACGGCACCGTGCTGGAATATATCGATCTGACCAGCTACGAGCGGGACAGGGGCTGAGCGGCGGGGACTCTCTTCCGGAGTCGCCCGCCGGGAAAAGCCGATTCGGCCGCTAGTCCCGCATCGCCGCGTGGGCGCGCTCGACGATCTCCCGCGGCGTGGAGAGCACCTCGCGGAACACCGCCGCCGTCTCCGCCGCGTTCATCGGATCTATGATGATGTTCAGCTTCGCGGCGTCGGCTGCGACCTCAGGCGACTGCACCATCTGCTGGAACGCCTTGCGCAGCGCCTCCACCCGCTCGGCGGGGACTCCCGGAGGAACGGCGATGGGGCGCGACAGCTCGGCGAGGGCGTAGACGAAGCGCGCGAGCCGGCGTTCCTCGTCGTTGCGCGCGAGTTCGGAGACGAGCGGCGCGTCGCGGAAGATTGGATGCTTCTTCGACCCCATCTGCACGATGGGCACCAGCCGGCCGGCCTCGATGTCGCCCTTCAGCTGCCCCATCGCCTGGGAGGCGTAGATCGAGCAGCTCGCGTCGGCCTCGCCGGTTTCCATTGCCTGCCGGATCGAGGCCGTGCCGGTGTAGCCCGTGACGACCTTGATCTTCAGGCCGAAGATGTTGCGCAGCGCGGTGGGATGCTGCGAGCTGAGCGCGCTCGGTCCCGAGCCGCCGAAGATGATCTGCTTCTCGCGCGCCTCCTCGATGCTCTTCACGCCGGATCTTGCCGAGGCGAGGCAGCCGGGCGGGTCCTTGGTCAGGCTGCCGATCCAGTTGAACTTGAGCGTATCCCATCGCGCCTTCTTGTTGCCGAGAAAGGGGTCGATCGCGAGGGTCGAGGTCATGGTGGTGATGATGGAGCCGTCCTTGCGCGCCACGTTGTAGACGTGGTTGACGGCGTTGAGCCC
>WHUE01000049.1 GCA_009377375.1 Alphaproteobacteria bacterium
AAAATTGAGGGGGGAGGGTAGCTGCCGGTGATCGAGGCCTGGCAGAGCGCTGACCGTTCTGTTGCGCCAGACAGCTTTCCAATACGCAAAAGATCGAGGCTAGAACGCAGACCGCAAATTTTCGATAGTTGACGAAATTCCGCCGCCCGTCTCTGCATGCTTCCGTGGATGCGCCACCGCTCTCCGAATTTGCTTCTCGCTCAGGCGGATTGGGTCGTGTCTCAGTTTGAAATCTGCCCCTCGTTGACACCCCATCGCCCGAGCCCCACGTTCCCAGTATGCTTAACGGAAGGCACGAGAGGGAATAGGCGTGGTCGTTGAGACGAGAGAGATTTACCGGAGTCCAAACGGTGATCGGTGGCGGCTCGCCCGCGACACAGAGTTGGGGCACCTGTTCATTCGGCACGACGCAAACCCCTCGTCAGGCGGCCATAGGACCGATGTTGAATTGGCCGAGTTCCTCTCGCGAGGGCGAGCCCAGAGCAGCAAGAGCTGATCCGCCTGATCGGAACACTCGTACCTCTCCAGAGGTAGCGCCCTCGCCATATCCGCTAGAATCTAGAAACGACTAATTCTAGCGTTGGAAGAGCTACGCCGTCCGACTCACCCGCATATGTTAAACTGAGACACTATGCTGCCGCGGCACCTTAGCTTGGCGGTGTAGTCCGGGCGCTTCGAACAGCGTTAACGTCGAAGACGGCACGCTGGAGGCGGCAGTTTCCCCAGCCTGATGTCGTGCCGCCGGGCCGGACAGTGGATTTCGAGCCGGGCAAGCAATCGGGTGCCTCATACCGCCCTTCCACGGCGAAGCGGAGCCGGCGAGAGGCAGCTTCTATGCAGCCCTATCTATAGATTCAGTGCCTGTGATCTCGTTGAGCGGCAACTTGCAGCTCTTTTATCAATGTACGAGCGGCGCTCGACAATGGAGCTTGTCGCAGATACAGAAGACCAATTTGCCGATCGATTGGCGTCCAGCCGACCTGTAATGAGGTGATCAGTCCAAGGCGTTCTTCGGGACTTGGGACATTGTGCGGCAAAAGTCCGATGAAGTCGCTGCTCGACACAACGGCCGTAAGCAGAGCGAAAGATTGGCATTCAACTTTTTGTAGAGGCAATTTGATATTGAGAGATTCTAGATACCCTTGGAGTTCTCTCCGTCGCTCCGCAGTCACGGGTGGCATTATCCACGGGTATTCGAGAAATTGATCGGTTTGCACAACCGACGTCTCGGCAATTGGGTGACTTTTTCGGACCACGATGGTTGGGTGGTCATGCAGCAAGATTTTGTAATTCAGATAACCCAGACTCTCTTCGTATTCCCCGATTACGGAAACGATCAGATCATAGTCGCCCTGACGAAGCCCACGCACGAGAAGTAGCCGATCTTGCTCTGCAACCGTCAGTTTCAGGTCGGGGCGCGAAGCAGCCAACTTCACAACCACTCTGGGGAGGAGGTCCGCCGCTTGGCTCGGCAAGACACCAATCGATAGCTTGCCGCCACCCGTCCCGCTCAATTCTTCCAGCTCGGTTTCCGCGCGAGCGAGCTCAGATGTGATCGCCCTTGCACGAACGTAGAGGCTCTCGCCGTAAATAGTGGCAGTCACACCTGTCCGAGTCCGCTCCAGTAGCTTTACACCGAGGCGCTTTTCTAGCAATTGCATGCGCTTGCTGAGTGCGGGCTGAGATATCCCGTAGTGCAAGGCGGCTGCTGTAATGCTGCCGCTATCGAGAATTTCGGCGAAGTAAGCCAAGTCGCGCGTGTCAAGTGCCATAACTACAGATTATGCCAGAGGTTGATTCGTAATTACAAGTTCGTCGGCCGGTAATCTATGATCTGTGGCGACCGGTCAGCGAGAAACGAGAAAAACGAGCGGCCTGCGACGGAAAACAGGATAGCTTCAAGATGGCAACAGCAATATGTAATAGATTGAATGGTTTGGCAGCGATTTCCTTGTCCGCTGTGCTCTCTGTCTCCCCAGCGTTCGGCGACACCGCCGAACAGTTCTTCGCTGGCAACACGGTACGAATCGTCGTCGGGGCGGGGGGCGGCGGCGGTTATGACCTCTATGGGCGTGTCCTCGGTAGATATCTCGGCGAACACATCCCCGGCAAGCCGACCGTCATCGTTGAGAACATGCCTGGTGGCGGGGGCAACGTGGCGGCGAACTACGTCTATAACGTCGCGCCCAAGACCGGTCTCGTACTCAACATGCCATTCATGGACCTGCCGCTGCGCCAGCTCACACGGCCGCAGGGCATCCGCTATGACATGCAAAGGGTGCACTGGCTCGGCAACATGGCCGAGCTGACCACAGTGCTGGCCGTACACAAGGACGCACCGGCCCAGTCCCTGGAAGAAGCGAAGATGGTGGAGGTCATAATGGGCAATAGTGGTATCGGTGACGAAACCTACGTGATGCCGTCGATTGCCAACACGCTGCTCGGCACCAAGTTCCGCTTCGTCTCCGGCTATCCGGGGACCGCAGCGATTACAGCAGCAATGGACAAGGGCGAAGTCCACGGACGCGGCGGTTCGTGGATCAGCTGGAAGGTACTCAACCCGCACTTCATCAAGGAGAAGAAGATAAAGCTGCTGGCCCAGGGGGGGCTGCGCAAGGATCCGGACCTGCCCGACGTGCCTCTGATCAGTGGCTTCGCGCGCAACGATGATGATCGAGCCATCGTCCGCCTTGTTGTGGCACTGCCAATTGGAATTTCGCGAGCGATTATGGCGCCACCCGGTGTGCCCAAAGACCGCGTCCAGGCGCTGAGACGCGCTTTTGATGCGACCATGGCCGATCCCGATCTTCTGGCGGACGCGAACAAGCGCAGTGTTGCAATCAGTCCGTCGACCGGTGAGGTCGTCGAATCGCGGGTGGCAGAGATAATATCCGCCACACCCGAAATGATCGAGCGTGCAAAAGTGATCCTCGGCTATACGAAGGCAAAATGAGCTTGCGGTTTCGTCCAATACATAGAGGTGCACGATGAATTTGCTGACAATGCGAGACAGAGCGCGCACGCGCAAACCAGCCGTGCCTGTGCAACCAGTGACTGATCCGGCAGGTTGGACGGCCGCGGAGATGGAGTCGTCGGGCGATTGGTATTACCAGCTGAGTCCGGAGGACATAGCCGACCTCGACCAGGCGATCAAACGTGCGCTCGAAAGCACCAGCGACATCCTGACGATTAAAAAAGAAAATTTCACGCTGCCGTATTTCGGTCCAAAGCTTGAGGAATTTCGCCGTGAAATCCTTGACGGACAGGGCATTGTCCAGTTGCGTGGTTTTCCGGTGCAACGTTATTCCCGACTGGAAGCTGCAGTCGGTTTCTGGGGTATAGGAGCCTATATTGGCCGCCCGGTGTCACAGAACGGCAAGGGGCACATGCTTGGCCACGTGAAGGACTTAGGATACCAGCAGTCAAATCCGCAGCACCGAGGCTACCAGACAAAGGAGCACATGGATTTCCACTCCGACTCGTGCGACGTGGTCGCGTTGTTTTGCCTGCATCCAGCGAAGAGCGGTGGGTTGAGCGCCATTGTAAGCTCGGTCAATATTTACAACGAGATGCTGCGGCGCCGGCCCGATCTGGCCCAAGTCTTGACCGAGCCTTACTACATGGATCGTCGAGGTGAGGTACCGGAAGGCGGAAAACCTTGGTACCAGATGCCAGTTTTTTCCTTCCGCGACGGTTACATGAGCACTCGTGGTGGCGGAATTTATATTAAATCTGCCGAACGGTTCGAAGAATTGCCGCGAATGACAGCGGCACAGCATGAAGCGCTGGACGTAATGGACCAGCTCGCCAACGAGCTCCAAATGCGCATCCGGTTCGAACATGGGGACATTCAGTTTCTGCACAACCATGTCATGATGCATTCGCGTACCGCTTTTGAGGAGTACGACGAGCCCGAACGTAAGCGGCACTTGTTACGGCTATGGCTTTCAACGGATGGTGCGCGGCCGTTAATCCCTGAACTCGCTGAACGCACGCAGGGCGGAATTACGATCAAAGGCACGAAACCGATATTCACACTCGATCCGGAATATGGGGCGGTATCTTGAAGCCGCGTTGACGCCGAACGCGGCACGTTCCGCTGCCGCAGAGCATCACCGGGGAGAAGCGTAAGTGGTGGATCCAAGTCGTTGGCTCCTGCCGCGAAACCGCTCGCCTTAGGCGGTAATGTGTTGCCAGTCACCGCTTACATGATGTGCTTCGCAGCCTGGTTATGCTGGGGCCCTCATGAACGACCGGTTTGGCCGACGGTGCCGTCAAGATGATTGTCGAGCACCACCCCTGCCGGCGCCCGCCGTCGTACTTCCGCGCGAGGCCCTGCTGAATGAACCGGGCCGCCAGCATCTCCTCGTTCGTCACGACGTCCGCCACCACCCCCATCCTGCAAGCGAGAGGCGAAATACTGAAGTTCATGGGCGATGCGGTGCTGGCCTTCTTTCGAAGGCGCGCTGCTCTGGTACCGCCATGCCGGCCATGCCGACGGAGCGCCGAGCTGGACCGGGCTCATCGAGGTTGGCTCGTGATGGGCCGGGTTCGGCGAGATCGTGCCGGTCGGGGAGGGCATCCTCGTCGCGGCGCGGAGCGACGGTAAGCTGCTCTTGTACAAGCAGCGCCTGGCCACCCTGATCTTGCTAATCACATGCTCATTGCCGGCGTCAGGATCTTTGCTGTCCGCCATGGCTGATCGCTTGAGCACGAATTCCGGCTCTTCGAACTCACCAGCAGTCGCAATACTGCGGGCCTTGCCCGATTGGTGCCGTCCACCCCAAAAAGACAGCCGTTATTCTTGGAGAGGAGCAACTGCGGCCTCGCTGACGTATTGGGCAACGGCCCGCGGCGGCAGCAGACGTCTTTCTGCCAAACTGGATACTGACCGGGCAACGCAGGCTACGTATCGCCCCCTGTCGACCGTCTCTCCCTCTCCGAGCAGTCCCAGCCGTTGCCACGCCTGGGTCAGGGTCTCTCGCTTGTCGCGCGTGCCGTTTCCGTTCATGTCGACCAACTCGCCCCTGCCGTCGACGGGTTCCATATTGATGCCGTCGAACATCGCGAATGCAGTATGTTGACCGCCGCGGCGTGACTTTCCGAGGCCCACGGGATACAAGTGGTAAACGCCGAGCGGGCACGCGACTTCCGGAAGCGCGATTGCCTTCCGGTCCTCGGAAGCTTGGCTGATCTCCGGAGTGTCCGCCGTGCTGGGCGGTGGCGGCACATCCCGCTCCACCCACTGGTCAAGCAAGTCGATCTGTGCATCGATTAGCGGGCCGAGGTCCAGTGTCTGGTGCACTTGGTCGAGCGTCATGCTTGCCCCCGCGTCGAAATGGCTAACTCCGCGGATTTCGTAGACGCGGTGGTGATCGCCCAGCCCTTTGTCGCGCAACATGATGGCGTTAAGCCGCTTGTTGTGCAGGTAGCCTCCGGTATCGCCTGCGTAGGCCTGATGCGTGAGGTCAATTTGCTTGACGAAGGCCTGCCGATCCTCTTCGGTCGCGAACAGGACGTCCTTGTCGTCGACGATCACCTTCGGAAGCCATAGCCCGCCGCCGGAATCGTCCACAAGAAATCCGTCGATAACGGGCCCGCCGTCCGGTCCCCGATTGACGCCGGGCTTGTAGTTGATGAGCCGACCGAGAAAGCCGCCGGCGGAGAAGCCGTAGAAATAGGTGCGGCTAGGCGCCCGGCCCATGTGCTTTTCGAGATACAGTTGCGCGAGCCGATTCCATTCGAGGATCAGGCCCGCATGAGCGCCGACCTGATACTTCTCAACGACGGAGCCGTCTTCCAAGGTTACAGTAATGTCTCCCCGGCTGCGCGGGATGGCGGAGGACCGCAGCGTGTGGACGACCGCATAGCCCTTATCGATCATCAATCCAACATAGCGATTGGCGTTCGCTAGCGGCTGCAAGTTCCTGCGCGGGTCACGCGGGATGAAATCGCCCACTTCCGCGTAGGATCCGGCGCCGTGAGCCGTAAGAAAGGCCTTGCCGTTCCAGTGATCTGCGTCTAGCGGATACAGGATCGTCATGCCGCTGCCGCGCTCGGCCTCGTAGCGTGCGATCCCGCGGAAGTGCGGCCCAGGGTTTCCAGGCTGCGCGAACACGAACTCCGGACCGTCGGTGAAGTAATTGTAGCGCGGACCTTTCTTCTTCATAGCCCACCCCTCTACAGTGCCCGAGAGCCGAATATCGACACGCTGGAATCTGTGTCCGTAGATGTTGAAGACGATTTCCTCCCGGACGATGCGGCAGTCCTCGACGCCTACCGTTTTTCCGAGCGCCTCGTGCATCGGCGGGCGGAACTCATTGCAAAACTTGTGCCGCCCGGGTTTTGCATCGGGATTTGCGCTGTCCTGCGCGTGCGCGCTTACCCCCAACACCCCTGACAAGAGAAGCCCTGCGCCAAGAGCTGTAACCATCTGCTGCATCATGGCTTTCCTCCCTTGTTGCCAGCATGTCGAAGGTCGTTCTTAAAAGTTTGCCAGATCGTAGCACAATTCGACGCCGGCAATATCGGCCTCGCTTCAGGATATCGCCGAATCTTGGGGACGGTTGGGGGGCAAGCTACGTGCTCTGGCCATGGCCGCACGACTCGCTACGCCACGGCTCTGGTAGAGCTCTTAACTCGGCAGAAGGACAGTAGTGCAGCACCGTTGAACGGGTCTAACGGGCATCGCGAGCGTAGACGCTCCCCACGATCTGCGGAAGCGCGTGGGAAGGTGAAGGGAGGGCGTCGCCGCTAATTCAGGTGGAGAATGTTCGAACCCAGTTCCTCTCCCTCCGCCAATTCCTTTCCCAAATTTTCTCTTGCGCCAACTAGACCTCTGCGCAACGCGAGGAAACGCGCCCTATCGGGAGATGGCTCTTTACCGAACCACCGTTCTAGGAGCGACCACATCTTCTCTGCGGGCCTTTTTTCTCTGTAGCCGTTTACCAGAAGCGAGGGAGTACGGAGCCTGTAGGTGAACGGGCCCGCGGCTTTTCCGGTGTGATCGGCCGCCCAACTTTCGAATCTCTCTCCCTGTGGCAAGTTTTCAGACAGCAGAAATTGTGCTCCATCCGCAGTGGCGGCTGCTGCAGTGGGGACGCGAGGGGCCCTTGCCCACGTCCACTTCCGACGTTGACTGGTCGTTCCCGACGCGGATCGCAGCTCGGAAGCAGACGGTCCGCAGAACCAGCGATCGTATTAATCTTGCCTACGGCAAGGACGCATCAGGACCCACTGACAGCAGGTCGTCCATGCCACGATATGGTCACACTCTGTAGTCGGCCTCCGGAATACCTTTGTGCTTGATCCCAAGGTTAATCAACGAGGCCGAGCGGTTGGAAATCATAGGATCAAGCAGCTAGCAGGGACCGGTGAATTGGCACGCATCGCTGTGTTGGGGGCGACGGGCATGCTTGGGCACGTAGCGTGTCAGGTGCTGTCGCAGGGGCACCAGGTATTCGGCGTAACCCGCAGGGCGCGGGAGGCCTGCAGGGATCTGGAGGAGATATGTGGCCGCGGCTTTTCACTGGCGGAGCACGTTGATGTCCATGATCTGGCAGGACTGTACGAACGCCTTGACGCGCTCGACCCTGAAGTTGTGGTGAACTGCGCTGGCCTAGTCAAGCAGCGGCCGGACGCGGACGACCCGATGCTCATGCTCGGCGCCAACGCGCTGCTGCCGCGACGTGTCGCGAAGTGGTGTGACAGACGAAAGGCGAAGCTGATCCAAGTTAGTACCGACTGCGTCTTCTCCGGCCGACATGGTTACTACTCCGAATTGGCGACACCGGACCCGACGGATCTCTACGGCTGCTCTAAGCTTCTCGGAGAGATAGAGCGATTGCCCCACCTGACCTTGCGCACGTCGCTGATCGGGCCTGGCGGCAGTGTCTCCGGCGGCTTGTTCGCTTGGTTCATCGCTCAACGTGGTCGCCGTGTGCAAGGCTTCGGCAGAGCGATCTTCAGCGGGCTCACCACGGCCGCGTTCGCCCGCGTTCTGTTGCGGCTCATCGACGGCCATCGAGAGCTTTCAGGCCTGTTCCATGTGGCAGCCAAGCCGATCAGCAAGTATGACCTGCTGGTGGAAATCGAGCGTCGGCTTCGGCTCGGGACCATCGTCGTAAGAGACGACACTCTCATCTGCGACCGGAGCCTCGACGGGCGCGATTTTGAGGCGAGGACTGGCATCGCTGCTCCGCCCTGGAATGCGATGCTGGATGAGCTTTGTCTATGTCCGGTCGAACCAACTATGGGAGATGGCTGGTGAAGGCAAACGATGCGTGCGAAGAAGTTCTGGCCGCCAAAAGCGTGCTCATAACCGGTGCCACCGGATCGCTCGGCAGGGCACTGACGAGGCGGTTGCTCTCGATCCGGCAAGGCAGGCCGTCCCGCCTCATACTCTTTAGCCGCGACGAGGTTAAGCAGCTCCATTTCCGGACGGCATTGGAGCGCGAATTTACCGGAGACCTGCCTGAATTGCGATTCCGGATCGGCGACGTTCGCGATTCGAACGCCGTTCAACGTGCCGTCAACCAGGCCGACATAGTCTTCCATACGGCTGCACTGAAGCAGGTGCCCCAGTGCGAGTATAACCCGATCGAAGCCGTGCAGACTAATGTGCTCGGTCTCATCAACATTGTTCAGGCCGTCCTCGCGAGAGGCACAGGCGTCGAGGCGGTCGTAGCTGCGTCGACCGACAAAGCCTGCTACCCCGCCAACGTGATGGGAATGACCAAGGCGTTGCAGGAGCGTATTCTGACAGCAGCCAATCTTGATGCCGCTGGAACACGCTTCATGTGTGCTCGCTACGGTAATGTGATGGGTTCGAGGGGTTCCGTCATCGAAGTGCTGGAAGGGCAGATTCGAAGGGGCGGGCCGGCTACCTTGACCGACCGGCGCATGACCCGCTTCGTGGTAACGTTGGAGCGCGCCGTCGATACGCTCATCGCAGCCTGTTGTTATGGCCGGGCCGGCGAGATACTCATTCCCCGCGCTCCGGGTGTCCTCATCACAACCCTCGCCGAAGTCCTCATCGGCGGCCGCGATATTGACATCGCGGAGATCGGCGTTCGGCCGGGAGAGAAGATCCACGAGGTTTTAATCACCGAGGAGGAGATGCCGCGGGTTACTAGACGCCACGGCTACTACGCGATTGCGCCGGTACTGGTGGAATTGACACGGAACCGGGCAGCGACACCGCTCTTGGACAGCCCCTTCCGATCCGACCATCAGCTCCTCGCCCATTCCGAACTTCTCGACCTCTTGAACCGCCACAGACTGCTTGCCGCCCACGCCATGGCGGGGGCGCTCGGAGCTGAAACCACGCACCCTGACGGCGCGCGGCTACCGCCCGCTTGGGCTCAGAAATGAACTGCTGCTGTCAGGCCGAAGCCAGACCAAGCTCGCTGCAGATCTCAATAACACTGCGCAGTACTTCGCGCGTTCCCGCCTCGGCGAAGCAGACTTCGTGCGTAAAAATCGTGACGAACCCATGGGCATCCACGGCCTCAGTAACCAGTCGGGTAAGCTGCCCGCTGTCAGCGCCTTCGGCGGAAAGCCGCTCGACCCGCAGATGCGACCTCGCGAAATTCATACCGTTATGGCGAACTTGTCCGGTGGTGCGGAGAAGCGCGCGCGCCGCTTGCGGCAGGCGATATGCGACAGCAGGCTTATCCGTGGTGAGTAAGGTGTCGACGCCCCGCGATCGCAGCAGCGGGGCCGCTTCGTGGCACTCCGAGAAGTGGTGCAGGCGGACCCAGCGGCTCATGCGGTCGCAGCCGACCAGACGCTCGATGATATCGAATGATCGTCGGAGGGTGAATTCAAGGTCGGCGGGGGACTGGACGTGAGGTGGCGTGTCCATGTCGAGGGCGTGAGGCCCCAGCCGCAGCCACGGCCGCGCACGAAGATCACTAGCGAGCGCGGGCGACAGATCGTCAAGCTGACGGCGGATGTTGTTCCGCGTGCCTTCGCAGAAAACGTAGAGATCGGCGCGCACGCCGAAGGCCTCGTGCAGAGCGTCCAACGTGCCGAGCATGGGATCATCCCCAAGTGGCGTCCTTCCGTCGGACGCTGCGATCAGCCCCTCCAACACGTCGTCGACGGACAGGTGGAAGAATGGTTTGAACGACTTAGGTGCAGTCATGGCCGCCTCGGCCCCCGGGTGCGGGGGATGGTTGTAAACGACGCCGCCTCCAATGTTCAAGCGCGGGTTCCGTGCCGGAGCAGCGGGTGCCGAAGCGAATACTGATCACCGGCGGAGCCGGCTTCATCGGATCCAGAGTGGCGCTGCGGCTGGCCGCAGAGGGATGGGATGTACGCGTAGTCGACAACTTTTCACCGCAAGTTCACGGACCGGCGCCGGAGCAGTCGCATGTCGTAAAGGAACTGCGCCAGGCGGTGGATCTAATCACTGGTGACGTATGCGATCCGGGCGCGTGGTCCCAAGGTTTGAGAGATCGCTCCCACGTCCTCCACCTTGCCGCCGAAACGGGCACAGCTCAATCCGGCTATAGCGCCGCCCGTTACTGTGAAGTCAACATCGTTGGCACGGGACACTTGATTGATGCTCTGGTCCGGGAGCGGATTGAGCTCGCTTCGCTCGTCGTCGCCTCATCACGGGCTATTTACGGTGAAGGCCGAGGTCATTGTCCTGCCCATGGCTCTGTCGATCCGCCTGCGCGGCAGCGTGGCGATCTCCTGGCCGGCCGGTTTGAGCCGCGTTGCCCCAAATGCAGTCAGACGATCACGCCGCGGGCCACGCCAGAGGAGGCGGCACCTGCCCCTAGTTCGGTTTACGCAGTGACGAAGCTGGCTCAGGAGCAGCTCGTTCTGGGCACATGCAACTCGCTTGGGTTGAAGGGCGCCGCCTTACGGTACCAGAACGTATACGGAGCTGGTCAGTCGATGCGAAATCCGTATGCCGGAATCCTGCCGTTGTTTGCTGGCGCGCTCATGAGCGGGGAGCCTCTCCAGATATTCGAGGATGGTTTTCAGACGCGCGACTTCGTGCACGTTGTGGACGTAGTCGCGGCGACGTGCCGCGCGGTCGCCGAGCCGCCGAACGAGCCCGTGGCGCTCAACATTGGCTCCGGCACGAGCATGAATCTTCTCGACCTTTTGGCCGAGATGGAACTCAGGCTCAATCGATCAACCGAGGTGCAGATCACCGGAGAGTTCCGGGAAGGAGATATCCGCCATCATTGCGCGTCGCTCGAACGCGTCGGCGCCCTTCTTGGCTTCGTACCGCAGGTAATGTTCCGCCAAGGGCTGGTAGAGTTTCTCGATTGGTCGTGTGGCGAGCCCCTGATCGGCTTCGGGGACCGCTACACCGCGTCCGTGGCCGAAATCCGCCGACACAGGCTGCTGCAGTGATGCCGAACGGAAACAGGCGGCGCGTTTTAATCCACGACTTCGGCGGCTTCGCCTTCCCGGCACAGCTCGGCCGGGAACTGGCGCGACGTGGCCATGAGGTCAGGGTGCTTTACGCCGATCTGGACATACGCGGCGGAAGGCTGCAGACCGAATTCCGTGATCCCGCCGGCTTCGCGATCCGGCCGGTAACGACCGGCCACGAATTCAGGAAGAACGAAATCTTCCGCCGCGCCTATCAGGAGTACGCCTACGCTCGGCTACTAACGGATGAGGTCGCTGCCTTCGCACCCGATTATGTCTTCAACACGAATGCGCCGATGATCGTGAGCTGGGTGTTGCGCCGGCGCGCGGCCGCAGCGGACTGCGCGTACGTCCATTGGACACAGGACATCCACACGCACACTATTGGCTATGTCCTTGAAAGGCGCCTCGGCCCGGTCGGCCGCTTGGGCCGACGGCTGGTCCGATGGGTGGAGCGCGACGTCATCACAAAAGCGGCTAGCGTAATCGTCATTGCCGGGGATTTTGAATCTCAGCTCGCCCGGCTCGGAATTTGTTCCCGGTCGATCCATGTAATTCCCAACTGGATGCCTGCCGACGAGATCATGCCGCGCCCGAAGGACAACGAGTTTTCGCGGGCATTCGGTCTCGCGGGGACATTCAACGTCATGTACACGGGAATGCTGGGCCACAAGCACGAGATTGCGCCGTTGCTTGCGCTCGCCGAGGCCTGTGAGGATCTGGAGGACTTCCGTCTCGTCGTCGTCGGGCGTGGCTTCGGGTTCGAGCGCCTGCGACAGATGGAAGGGGAGAAGGCGTTCCGGAATCTCGTTCTGGTCGAGTGGCAGGGGCATGAACGCTTTTCCAACGTTCTCGCCTCCGCTGATATCCTTCTTGCGGTTATTACGCCCGACGCGTCGCCCTCGTCTGTCCCGAGCAAGATCTTGGCCTATCTCTGCGCTGGTCGCGCGGTGTTGGCGGCGGTACCTGAGGACAACCTGGGTCGGCGTCTCGTCGAGGAGGCGGGCCTGGGCATTGGAGTGCATCCTAGGGACAGTGCGAAGATCATCAGTCTGGTACGGCATCTCTACGAGGAACCGACGCGATTGGTCGAATACGGTGCGAGGGCCCGCTGCTATGCTGAAACCGCCTTCGAGATCGGCCCCATTGCCGACAGGTTTGAAACCGTCATGGCCGACATCATATATCGCCAGCGGGTCGTGCCAGACCGATAGTTTCAAGGGCTTAGGCGGAGACGCCTAGGCCTTTGTTTCTTTCGGGGGCACGCGGGGGCACAAGAGGCGGTGGCTCCGACCCTCTGATCTCCACCAGGACATCAGCCGACTCGACTCCCCCGCACATTTGTTCCTATTCCGTTCTCACTATGACACGGAACTGGAAAGGGGTGATCGAGACGCTGTCGGACGCATGCCGGGCGCGCCGGCTGCTCTGGGCGTTTTGCCTGGCGTGCGGCCACGCGCATAGGGTGGACCCCCGCAAGGTCATGTTGCTGGCCGGCGAGCTCACGTTGCGCGACCTGCAGAAGCGGCTCAAATGCGAACGCTGCCGCCAGAAGCGCGGCCACGTGCTCCCACATGATGAGGAATGGGACGGAAGATGAAGCTGCCGGGCCGCGGGCTGGGGCCGCGCCTCGACGCCATGCGCGCATGGTGCCGGGAAAGGGGCTGTGAATGGGATCAGCACGGGTATAGGTGCCCCCGGCCCGGCGAGGTGCCGCAGGACGTGGTGCGGTTCTACTTCATGCAGGGCGACGACGCGCTGGCGTTCAAGCGACTGTGGGGCGGGGAGTTGTTGTGCCGGGAATGAGGAACGGCCACACGCCAATCCACGCCCGGAACTGGTCCGACTGGAAAAGGAGTACAAACGGCTTACCTCTAAATGGGTAGGGGGCTCTGCTATTCGAAGCAATGGAGGGTTGGAGTGGCGAAGAGCCAGACACTAGAGGAGATGCTCGGGCGCCTCGGCAGCGCGATCGGCGACAACGAGGCGGCGGCGGGGTCATGCAAAGAACAAGCGGCTGTCACGCCCATGACGGACGAGCGTGTTACCGGCAAGACTCATGCGGAGCGCACGTATCGGTACCGCGTAGACGTTGAGGAACAGCCGTCCGGTTTTGGTAGCCGCCTGAGCGCGATGCTGGGGTGGTGTCAGCAGCGGGGTATGGACTGGGCCTCCTACGGCCACCAGATCACCCGGCCGGGCGACGGGCCGCAGGATGTAACTCGGTTCTACTTTATGGGGAAACGTGACGCTCTGGTGTTTCAGGCGCGGTGGGGCGGCGGTCGGGCGACGCGGGGGAAATGATGCGCCCCGCCCCGGACGGTTTACGGAGGCTAGCCGGGGAGCTAGCTTCGGGGGAAGGTGGGGACCGTGCGACGCGGAGCGCATCAACGCCAATGTACCGGCCTAGTCGACGCACGCCTACGCCGGCCGATGCACGATCACAAAAAGACCACGCCAGGGACGAAAAAGCCCGCGCCTGTGTGACGGGGGCCAGTTCATGGACGTAAGGGTCTCACGGGATAGCTGAGAGTCTTACAGCCTTTCAACGTCAGAACGCGGCAACGGTTCCGCTATCGGCCGCCGTCTCCCCTCGTCAGCCGCAGGGCCTCCGCTTCCTCGACGTGCGCGGCTTTGGGCTGGGGCAGCGCCGTAATCGGGCCTCTCCCTGTCTGCGGCTGGTCAGTTCGGGGCCGCGCCGTCGCTGAATGTTTCCGCCTTCTCGTTAATGATATCGGCTGGACGGCGGTCCAGCCGCAATATCTCCGCAACGTGGTCCCGGTACGTGGTTGTCAGGATAGCCTTCATATCCTGCAAGTCGGACCACGCCAGGCGGTCCCCGCGCCCCTGCTCGAACCTGATAGCAAGGTAGAGCGCCACCGCAATCAGCGTCGGTTCCGCCGAGTGGCGTTCAGCCGCTTCCTTCAGTTCGCGAAGAAGTGCATGTCCGTCTCCGTTCAAATCCCGGTTCTCGGCGCGCCCCTCTATGTACTTGATGGCCTTTTCGACGGACGTGTTGATTATGTACCCGTCGCGCCCCGTGATGCCGGACTCCACCGTCGCCATTTAGTCCCTCCAATTAAACCCCCGCCCCACGAAACCGCAGGGCGGGTCCAGTGTGTTAATGGGCTAGTCAGTGGTCGCCAAGATAGACGACGTTGCCCTTCTGCTTCGGTTCCGGCCGGCGACGGTGCCGAGCGACGAGTTCCGCATTCAGCCGATCAACTTCATTCTGGAGCGCGGCCACCTTTTCGCGCTGCTCCGCAATCGTCCTCGCGGAATCATCATGCCGGGCGAGGGTGGCGGCGCCGGTGTCAACCAAGTCTCCGCGCCGAGGAGCGGCGGCCGACACGCGAACGCCGTTCGCAACCCCTCCGGCCCTGCATAGGGGGCGGGGGATGGGCGAGGCAACGCCCAGAGCCGCGGATCAGGGCTCCGCACGACCGGCCGAGGTTTTCGGCCGAACCGTCCCGCCCGCCGGCGCACCGGCCGGGCGATCATGGACTCGTGCGGTAAATGAACAGTTATCGTCCCGTGCGGCCGGTCGCGCCCTATATCGGCGGCAAGCGCAACCGCGCCGGCGGGCTCACCCGCCACAATCGAAAAGGAAGCCGTAATTGTCCCGGCAGAACGGGAACAGGCGTGACAGCGGCATGATGGCCTCCTGGACGGTCCAAGCGCGGGGTGTGGCCCCCTTCGACGCGGCCAGGATTGACGGAACGTGTACGGGGACAGGCAATCGTCCGCAATTTTCAGCTAATTGCACCGACAGGGGCCGCGAAGAGGCATACACGCAGCCGCTTGCCGTGCCGGGATGTAGCGTACTTAGAGAACCGGCAATGAGGCGCTGACAATCCAGTGCCCAGTTTCATCCCACTCGGCCCACCAAAGAATTCGAGGGCCTGGAAGCGGATGCCGTTTCCAGGCCCTTCGCTTTTCCGGGCCGGGGGAGGAGCGACCGGGCCGCATCGGGCTGCAGGTTGTCCTACGCCCCCATCGCATGACGGCCCGGCAGGGGGGCAGGCGCGGACCGGTGTGGATTCTGCCCGGCAGGCGCGCCGTTCTTTCGCTTGTCCGTAACCGGAATCCGTTCTGTTCCTCCTTTGGTTCTTTCCCTTATCCCGCTGCCGGGAGGAGCCGGCGGTTCTTTGGGCTCGTCTTTCGCTGGCGGTCTCGGCGGAGACGCCTTATCCTGATCGTGCCCATGGATATGGGACAGGGAGAAACCGGAAAATCGAGGGAGGTCACATGAGGAAAACAGCTCTCTTCGCGGCCGCGGGCGCGGTTGCGCTGATGCTCGCGCCACCGCCTGCCGCCGCGGACGCCGGCTACTACAAGGGCAAGACCGTCCGCATTCTGGTCGGCTTCGGCGCCGGCGGCGGTTACGACGCCTATGCGCGGATGCTCGCGCCGCATTTCGCCCAGAGGCTGGGCGCGACCGTCGTGGTCGAGAACCAACCCGGCGCCGGCGGCATGAACTCGTTGAACCGGTTCGCCAACGCGCCGGCGGACGGGCTGCAGATGACCATCGTCAACGGCACCGGCGCCGCCGTTCAGCAGATTCTCGGTGTCGAGGGCGTCCGTTTCGACCTGACGGCGCTGAAGCACCTCGGCATCACCGACTATTCGCGGTGGCTGTTGCTGGTCCAGCCGAAATCGCCCCACAGCACCGTGCAGGATCTGCTGAAAAGCGGAGAGAGCATCAGGTTCGGGGCGTCCGGGCGGCTGGACGCCCTCGGCGTGGGCGCGTCCTTCGCCTGTCACGCCATCCAGCTCAAGTGCCAGATCGTCGCCGGCTACCAGGGCAGCGCCGCGGTCGCGTTGGCCCTCGCCCAGGGCGAGATGGACGCGCTCTACGTCTCCGAAACCTCGGCGTACAACTACGTCAAGTCCGGCAACGCCAAGGCGATCACGACCTGGAACCGGAAGCGTGCGGACCTGTTTCCCGACCTTCCGTCGGTGACCGAGGTGCTCAAGCTGAACGATGAGCAGCTCTGGTGGGTCGATATCCGCAACACGATCGAAGGGCTCGGCAGAATGCTGGTGGCGCCGCCGAGCACGCCCAAGGCGCAGGTCGATACGTTGCGCGCGACCGCGAAGGCGATCTTGACGGACAAGGATGTGATCGCGGAGGGCGAAAAGCGGAAGCGTTTCCTCAAGTTCATCGAGGCGGAGGAAGCCGAGCGGATGGCGCGCGCCGTGCTTACCGAACTCACGTCTCAACAGAAGGCGGATATCAAGGCTCTCCTTCTGAAAAAACGATAGCCGTTGCCGCATTGGCCGACGCTGACGCGGCCGCTTGTGCGGCCGCGTCTTTTTAACGGACGGTTCGGACCGCGGGGCTGCGGCGCTTGACCGGGCGTGGGCGCCCGCACTAGGCTTTTCCTGTTTCCCGCATCCGGGAGCGGTGCGGGACGCCGACGCAAGTCGAATCCAGGGCATGACGATTGAACGGTCCGGTCGCGGTCGGGCCTCGCTGCGAGAGCCTTTCCGCCGGACGCTCCGGGACCCGCAGGGTCCCGCCCATAACCCGGGAGCTGACAGACATGAGAACTTCGATCACCGCCGCAGGCGCTGCGCTCGCCTGCGCGGTCGCGCTTGCCCATCCCGCCACCGCAGACGATATCGCCGATTTCTACAAGGGCAAGAATGTCAGCATCGTCGTCGGTTACGCGGCCGGCGGCGGGGCGGACCTCTGGAGCCGCTTCATGGCGCGTCATCTGGGCGAATTCCTGCCGGGCAAGCCCAACGTCATCGTCCGGAACATGCCGGGCGCGGGCGGGTTCAGCGCCGTCAACCACGTGTACAACGTTGCGGCGCAGGACGGCACCACCATCATCCTGCCGACGACCTCGGCGATCGCGGCCCCGGTCATGGGCATCCCGAACGTCCGCTGGGACACGTTCAAGTTCCACTGGATCGGGAATCTCACCCAGGACGTGTCCGGTTGCGTCGCGTCCGGCAAGTCGGGCGTCAAATCGATAACGGACGCCACCGCCCGGGAGATCATCTTCGGCGCCGACGGCATGGACGATCCGGCCTCGCACCAGCCGCGGGCCCTGCGCAACCTTCTCGGCTACAAGACGAAAGTCATCGCCGGATACAAGGGCACCGGACCCGCCTTCATGGCGCTCGAGATCGGCGAGATCGACGCGCGCTGCTCGGTCTGGGCGTCGCAGGCGGCGGGCGCCAAGAAGGCCGACATCGAATCGGGCAAGCTGGTGCCGATCATGCAGACGGGATCGAAGAAGCATCCCATCTTCGGCAACGCGCCGATGATCTACGACCTCGCGCGCAACGAGGACGATCTCAAGCTTCTGAAGTTCCTGTTCGGCCCGATCGCGATTTCGCGGCCGTTCGCAGCGCCCCCCGGCGTGCCTGCCCCCCGGGTGGCCGCGCTGCGCGAGGCGTTCTGGAAGGCGGCGCACTCGGAGAAGCTCAAGGCCGAAGGCGAGAGGCTGAAGCTCATCATCGACCCGATGACAGGCGAGGACACCGCTGCCGCGCTGCGCGCGTCGCTCGACGTGCCGTCGGACATCGTCGAGCGCGCGAAGCAGCTGATCAAGCCGTAACGCCGCATCGCTAGGAGGAGAGAGGCACGTGCCGCTCTCCTCCGCCTGGCACCGGGCCTACTCCGCGGCGGGGACGGCCGCCTCGACGATCAGCTTCTCGATCAGCTCGTCCGTCGACTGCACGTCGCCGAACGTCACCATGAACTTGCCCAGCGTGTGGTTGTGCAGCGCATCGGTCTGGTCGGCATTGCCATCGGACACCATAATCGTGCGGTATCCCCACATGCTGGCATCCCGCGCCGTGGATTCGCAGCAGGTGCTGGTGGCCACGCCTGTGATCAGCAGCGTGTCGATGCCGTTCTCCTTCAGCATGTCGTCCAGCTGGGACGGGTAGGGGATGAAGGCGGAGTAGCGGTACTTGACCGCGATCCGGTCCTCCGGGCGCACGTCGCAGGTCTCGAAGATCGGATAGCCCGCCCCGTCGGGCGCCAGAAGCTTCCGCCGGCTCTCCCAGCTTTCGGGCCGCGTCGCCTCGCGCCGGTTGGCCCATTCCTCCGGATCCTCGGGCGAGGCCGTCTGGACCCATATGACGTGCCCGCCGGTCGCGCGCACGCATTCCGCAAGGCGGTTGATGTTCGGCGCCACCGCCCGGGCCACGGGCGCGCAGGACGGCATGCCGTCGGCGCAGAAATAGTTCTGCATGTCCACCACCACCAGCGCCGTCCGGGCGGACTCCAGCCGTTCGTAGGCGAAGGGACGGTCGCCCCGCGCGCGCCTGGCGCGCTCGGTGAACCAGGGGTCGATCTCGAGCTTGTGCATGTCTTGGTCCTCGGCGTTGTTCGCCGCAATGGCGCGGGAGAGGCGCCAAGCATCGCGACGGTTTCGCCGCGCGTCAAATATTTTGAGGGCGCGGACGCGACCGCCTGCGTGGTCAATGAATCTCCGGTTCCGGCGTCGGCGGGCCGGCCTGCAGGAAGTCGAAATCGCAGCCGGTATCCGCCTGGCCGACATGGGCGGCGTACATGGCGCCGTAGCCGCGGCCGTAAGGCGCGGGGCGCGGGGTCCACGCCGCGCGCCGGGCGGCCAGCTCCGCCTCGTCCGCCAGCAGGTCAAGCCGCCGTCCCTCGACATCGAGCCGGATCGTATCACCGTCGCGCACGAGCGCCAGCGGACCGCCGATATGGGCTTCGGGCGCCACGTGCAGGACGCAGGTGCCGTAGCTGGTGCCGCTCATCCGCGCGTCCGAGATGCGCACCATGTCGCGCACCCCCTCGCGCAGCAGCTTCTGCGGGATCGGCAGCATGCCCCATTCCGGCATGCCCGGCGCGCCGACGGGGCCGCAATTCTGCAGCACCAGCACCGAGTCGGCGGTCACGTCCAGCGCGGGGTCGTCCAGGCGGGCCTCGAGATCGGCGTAGTCGCGGAACACCACGGCCTTGCCCTGGTGGTGCAGGAACCTGGGATCGCAGGCGGTCTTCTTGATGACGCAGCCATCCGGGGCGAGGCTGCCGAACAGCACCGCCGTGCCCCCCTCGGCCGAGACCGGGTCCGTCAGCGGGCGGATCACCGCGTCATCGAACACGGCGGCGCCCTCCAGCGTCTCGCCAAGGGTCAGTCCGCAGACATTGGGGCAGGTGAGGTCGAGCGCCTCGCGCAGCCGCGACAGAAGCCCGCGCAGCCCGCCGGCATAATAGAAATCCTCCATCAGGTGCCGGCCGGACGGGCGGATGTCGGCGAGCACCGGCACGGTGCGCGAGATCGCGTCGAACCGGGCCAGGTCCAGCGCCACCCCGGCGCGCCGGGCCATCGCGATCAGGTGGATCACCGCGTTGGTCGATCCGCCGAGCGCCATGTCCACGGCGATGGCGTTGTCGAACGACGCGGCGGTCAGGAACCGCGACGGGATCAGGTCTTGCCATACCATCTCCACGATGCGTCGGCCGCAGGCGGCGGCCATCAGTGCGTGCGCGGAATCGGCGGCCGGGATCGAGGACGAGCCGGGCAGGGCGAGCCCCAGCGTTTCCGCTGCCGCGGTCATGGTCGCCGCCGTGCCCATGGTCATGCAGATGCCGTGCGAGCGGGACAGCCCGCCGGCCACCCCGTCCACCGTCTCGCGGTCCACCGCGCCCGCCCGCCAGTCGGCTCAGTAGCGCCAGATGTCGGTGCCGCTGCCCAGCGTCTCGCCGCGCCAGAAGCCGCGCAGCATGGGACCCGCCGGCATGACGATGGCGGGGATGTTCATGCTGGCCGCCGCCATGATCAGCGCCGGGGTGGTCTTGTCGCAGCCGCACATCAGCACCGCGCCGTCGATCGGGTGCGACCGCAGCAGCTCCTCCGCCTCCATCGCCAGCATGTTGCGGTAGAGCATGGTGCTCGGCTTGACGAAGATCTCGCCCAGCGACATGGCGGGCAGCTCCACCGGGAAGCCGCCGGCCTGCAGCACGCCGCGCTTGATCTGTTCCGCCCGTTCGCGGAAATGGCCGTGACAGGTGTTCATGTCCGACCAGGTGTTGACGATGCCGATCACCGGCCGGCCCTCGAAATCGGCCTCGCCATAGCCGAGCTGCCGCATCCGCCCGCGATGGCTGAGCGCGCGCATGTCGTCGGCGCCGTACCAGCGGTGGCTGCGCAGGGACTCCGGAGTCTTGCGCTTCTCCGCCATCAGACCGGCCCGTCCCGGTAGAGCCGCATCGGCGCGATCTGTCCCGCGTCGGCCAGGCCCTGCGCGACGGCCAGCTCGTAGAGCGCGGCGACCAGCCCGGTCACCGGCATCGGCGTGCCGGTCGCCCGGCCCATGTCGCAGGCGATGGTCATGTCCTTCAGCATGGTATGGGCGGAGCCCCCGGTCCGGTAATCCCCGGCTGCCATGCGCCGCGCGTGGTTCTGCAGCACCGCGGAATCCGCCCAGCCGCCGGCCAGGCAGTCGGACAGCCGGGCCGCCTCGACCCCGAAACGGGCGGCGAAATTCAGCGCTTCGGCGATGGCGGCGATCTCCGCGCCGATGATCAGCTGGTTGCACATCTTGCAGGCCTGTCCCGCGCCGACCGGGCCCATATGGGTGATCTGCGTCGCATAGGCCCCGATCAGCGGCCGGACGCGGTCCAGCGCGGTCGCCTCGCCGCCGGCCATGACGATCAGCCGCCCGTCGCGGGCGCCGTCCTCGCCGCCGGAGACCGGCGCGTCCACCCAGACCATCCCGGTGTCCTCTTCCAGCCGCGCCGCCAGCGCGCGGGTGCGCAGCGGGTGGACGGAGGAATGGTCGACCAGCAGCTTGCCGGGGCCCGCGCCCGCGGCGATGCCGTCGGCGCCGAAGACCACCTCCTCGACCGCATCGGTGTCGCTGACGCAAAGCATCACGATCTCCGCCCCGCGGGCGAGGGCAGCCGGCGTCGCCGCCACGGTCGCGCCCGCGTCCACGGCCGGGACCAGCTTTCCCGGCGTGCGGCCCCAGACGGCGAGCCGGCGCCCGGCGGCGAGGAGGCGTTGCGACATGGGCATCCCCATGCGCCCCAGCCCGATGAATCCGGCGACGGGTGTTGTCACGACGGCTTCCCCCCCTGCAATTGCGGCCGAAAGCATAACAGGCGGGAAGCGCATAAAAAACGGCGGCTCCCGAAGGAGCCGCCGCGTCAGGCGAAGCGTCGAAACGCTACCCGGTTCAGAACGAGCGTCCGACGGTGAAGTAGACCATGCCGTCCTTGCCGTCGGGGCTGCCTGTGATGTCGGTGTCGGTGTAGGCGACGGAGAGGTCGAAGCCGGCGAGGTTGATGGAGGCGCTGATGTTCCACTCGAGGTAGTCGGGGGAGCCGAAGGCGGCCTCGTCGTCGATGAACTGCTTGGCGACATAGGCGCCGAGATCGACCTTGCCGAGGGGCAGGCCGAAGGCGAGCTTGTAGTATGTGGCGTCGCCGCTATCGCCGAAGTTCTCGGGGGAGTGGTTGATGCTGGCGGTGACGTTGGCGACGCCGAAATCGTAGCCGAGCTGACCCTGGACTTCCCAGAAGTCGTAGTTGAGGCCGCTGTCGGCGCCGGGATAGGTGTAGTAGATGAAGCCGGCGTCCCAGGTGAGGCCGGTGCTGCCGATGGCGCCGTTGAACCCGGCATAGTAGTCGAGCTCGAGCGTGGCCTCGGAGCCGTCGTTGAAGTCGACGTTGGAGCCCCAGACGCCGATATAGGCGCTGACCGGCCTGGCGAGCTCGATGGAATAGTCCATGCCGCCCTGCAGGGCGGGGCTGTCGTCGGTCTGCGAGATGCCCCGGAAGAAGTATTCCGACACGACCGCCACGTTGGCCGAAAATTCCCCCGGGATGCCCTTCGGGTCCACAAGAGGTTCGGCGGCGCTGGCTGGCGCCGAAGCCCCGATCACCCCCGCGAGCGCCAGTGCGGTCAACGCGCCGGTAAGCATTGTGCGTTTCATTGTGAGTCCTCCACGGATTGCCCATCATCGGCCGCGGTTGCACAGCGCGTAACCGGGACCTTGACGCTCATACTGCAAAGGCTGTGCCAATTGGCGGAACCATCCCGCAGGCCGCGGATTCATACTTTTGAAACAATCCTTTAGAGGATTTTTTCCGGCCGAATCGGGGGGCGTTGCGCTCTGTGGCCGACCGGGATTCTGGTCAACAGCTCGGCATTTTTCAGAATTTGCCTATTTTGAAGGCAGAAAGCGATTTCGCGTTCACAGGGGATTGGCGGTGGACAGGGTGCGCGCCGCGGCGGCATGGTGCGCCTGGGTCCCTCGATATGGCGGGGCTGCGCGGTTTCCGGGCAGGCAGGGATGGCGGCGGGCAGGATGGATTGCGACGTGGCGGTGGTCGGCGGTGGCATGGCGGGTCTGACGCTCGGCTGCGCGCTGGCGGGGGCCGGGGTCCGCGTCCGCGTGCTGGAGCCGCAGCCGGTCTCCGCCCAGACCGACCCCGGTTTCGACGGCCGCACCACGGCGATCGCGGCCGGGTCGCGCGCGGTGCTGGAAGCGGTCGGCGCCTGGCCGGCGATGGCGGCCGACGCCCAGCCGATCCTCGATATCCGCGTCTCCGACGGGCACTCGCCGCTGTTCCTGCATTACGACCACCGCGCGCTGGGCGACGGCCCGATGGGCCATATCGTCGAGAACCGGGCGATCCGCCGCGCCCTGGCCGACCGCCTGGCCGCGCTGGACCCCGGCGCGCTGGTCGAGGGGGTGCGCATCGCTGCGGCCGAGCGCGGCGCGCGCCGCGCGGTTCTTCACGCCGCCGACGGGGGGCAGACCTCCTGCCGCCTGGTCGTTGCCGCCGACGGGCGGCGCTCCGCGATGCGCCAGGAAGCCGGGATCAGGACCGCCGAATGGCGCTACAGGCAGACCGGCATCGTCTGCACCGTCGAACACGCGCGCGACCATGGCGGGGCGGCGCAGGAACGTTTCCTGCCTGCCGGCCCCTTCGCCATCCTGCCGATGACCGGCCGGCGCTCCTCCATCGTCTGGACCGAGCGCGACGACATCGCCCCCGCCATCCTGGCGCTGGACGAGGCCGGGTTCGCCGAGGAGCTGGGGCTGCGCTTCGGCGACTATCTGGGCGACTTGCGCGTGGTCGGGCCGGTATTTTCATATCCGCTCGGCCTGCTGCACGCGGAGACCTACGTGGCGGCGCGCCTCGCGCTGATCGGCGATGCGGCGCACGCCATCCATCCCATCGCCGGTCAGGGGCTCAATATCGGTCTGCGCGACGTCGCGGCGCTGGCCGAGGTGACGGTGGACACGATGCGGCTCGGGCTCGATCCCGGCGGGGCCGTCGCGCTGGATCGCTACGAGCGCTGGCGGCGGCCCGACAATGCGACGATGCTGGCGGTCACCGACGGGCTCAACCGGCTGTTCTCCAACGACCTCGCGCCGCTGCGGACGCTGCGCGACGCCGGGCTCGCCGCCGTCAACCGCGCCGCCCCGCTCAAGCGCCTGTTCATGCGCCACGCGATGGGGCTGGTCGGCGACCTGCCCCGCATGATCCGCGGCGAGGCGCTTTAGCGGAAGTTATCTTGCGCCGGCCGCGCCGTACCACGGATCGGTGGCCTCGGCGTGGATGCGGGCGAGCAGGGCGCGGTGGTCGGGCGCACGGGCCATGATGCGCGCGCGCGCCGTCGCCTGCTCCGCCAGGAAAGCGTCGAGATCGTCGTCGGACACCGCCGCCTCCATCGGGAAGGCGATATCGTCGACCGCGCCCTTGCCGAACAGCACGTAGATGTAGCTCCATTCCGGGAAGAGCGGGTTGTTTGTGTCGATATCCAGGGCGCTCGGCAGCTTGCGCCGCCACAGCGCAAGGCGCTCCCGCACCCGGTCGGGAATGCGGGCCTCCTGCCGTGCGTCGCGCCAGAACGGGGAATCGTCGCGGTTGGACAGGCAGTAATGCATGACGATGAAGTCGCGGATGTCGTCGTACATCTCGGTGGTCAGCCGGTTGTAGCGCGCGGCCAGCACCGGCGCGCAGTCGCGCTCCGGCAGGTGGTCGAGGAAGCGGCGGATGGCGACCTGGGTCAGGTGGATCGAGGTCGATTCCAGCGGCTCGATGAACCCCGCCGACAACCCGACGCCGAGACAGTTCTTCACCCAGCCCCGCCGCGCCCGCCCGATCGCCATCGGGATCACCCGCGGCTCCGCCTCGCGCCCGGCCTCGCCCAGATGGGCACGGAACTCGGCGATCGCCTCGTCGTCGCTGCGGTGCGCGCTGGAAAAGACGTAGCCTGTCCCGCGCCGCGACCACAGCGGCACCTCCCAGGACCAGCCGGCGCCCAGCGCGGTCGCGGTGGTGAAGGGCGCGATGGGGGAGTCCGGCGCGGCATGGGGCAGCTGTGCCGCCAGCGCGCGGTCGCACAGCAGCGAATCGCTGTAAGGAATAAAGTCCTCTCCCATCGCCTGCCGCAGGACCAGGCTGCGGAAGCCGGAGCAGTCGATGACGAACTCCACCGCATGCTCGCCGCGCCGGCGCAACTGCAGGGCGGAGATGAAGCCGCGCTCGTCGCGCTGCACCCCGTCCACGTCGTCGGCGATGTAATCCACCCCCAGCGCGGTGCAGTAGCCGCGCAGGTAGTCGCCCAGCTTCGTCGCGTCCATGTGATAGCTGTAATTGACCAGCCCCTCGAACGGACCCTGCTCGAAGCCGCGCGGGGCGCGCATCGCGTTCATCAGCGCCGGGGTGGGGCTCATTGCGTGGGCGAACGGCGTCACCGGCCGGCCCGCTTCCCGGTCTGCCCGCGCCCGCCGGTGCCAGTGATAGGCGGGCGGCAGGTTGAACATGTAGGGCGGCGCGTCGAACGGGTGGTAATAGTGGCGCGGGCTTCCGTCCGGGTTCACGTCCCAGCCGGAGAAGCGCACGGCGGCCTTGAAGGTCGCGTCGCAGTGCTTGAGGAAATCCAGCTCGTCTATGTTGAGCTGGGCGAAGGTGACGAAGGTGGACAGCGTCGTCGCCTCTCCCACCCCGATGATGGGAATCGTCGGCGATTCGATCAGCTCCACCTGGGTGTCGGCGCCGTCGTTGCGCCGGTTCAGCGTGCCCAGCAGGATGCTCGCCGCCAGCCATCCCGCGCTGCCGCCGCCGACGATGGTGAATCTCGTGATTCGGTTGGACATGTGGGTTCGAACGCTTATTTCCGGGGATCGCGGGACAGTTCCGCCGCCTGCAGCGCGGCGAGATAGTCGTTCCATCGCGACTGCAGGTTCGCGCCGAGCTCGTACAGATAGCTCCAGGAATAGATTCCGGTGTCGTGGAGGTCGTCGAAGAAGATGCGCACGGCGTAGTTGCCGACGGCTTCCAGCTTCATGATGCCGACATCGCGGCGGCCGGCGATAAGGGTCTTCTGGCCAGGACCGTGCCCCTGCACCTCCGCCGACGGGCTTTCCACGCGCAGCAGCTCGGCGGGCAGCGAAAAGGACGCGCCGTCGGCGAACTCGACCTCCAGCGTCTTTTCCGCGGTCCGCAGCCTGATTTTGGTCGCGCGCGGCGCGCCGGCCGCCGGCTCAGCCATGACGCGGTCCCCCTTTGCTGCGCGGGCGGCTCAGCGTGCGCCGCCGGGCGCGTCGTCCAGCCGTCTCGCCTCGTCCGCCAGCATGATCGGGATGCCGTCGCGGATCGGAAAGGCCAGCCCCGCCTGCTCGCTGATCAGCTCCTGCGCTTCGGCGTCGTAGCGCAGCGGCCCCTTGGTCACCGGGCAGACGAGAATCTCCAGCAGCTTGGGGTCTACGCCCTGTGCGGTCTGGTTCATGGCAGTCATTCCTCGTGGTTGGTCGCGTTCAGTTTCTGCTGTCCGGCTGTCCGTCGCCCAGCTCGGCCAGCGCCATTTCCATCAGGGTGACCATGATCCGGCACCGCTCCGCCAGAGACTGCGCCTCCAGCAGCGCCTGTCTCTCCGGCGGCGCGAACGGACAGGTCATGGACAGCGACGTCACCAGCCGGTCGTTCGCCGCGCCCTCGATGCTTTCCCAGTTCGCCTCGATTCCCTCGTGGGTGAAATAGGCGCGCAGCGCGGCCAGAAGCCGCTCGCGGTCGATCCCGTCGTCGGAATCCTCCGGCCCCAGATCGCCGCGGAAGCGGTGATAATCCGCCAGCACCCGGCGGTAGCCGTCCTTCAGCGCCAGCTCCTCGGTGATGGCGAACCGGATCAGCCCGGTCAGCGTCATGACGTAGCGCCCGTCCTGCGTCTCGCTGAAGGCCGTGATGCGCCCGGCGCAGCCGACCTCGTAGATCTCCGGGCCGCTGTCCCCCGGCGCGACCGCGACCGGGCCCCGGTTGTCGGCGAAGTCCGGCATGCGCGGCTGCACCATGCCGATAACGCGGTGCTCGTCGGCCAGCGCCGCGCGGGTCATCGCCAGATAGCGCGGCTCGAAGATGTTGAGCGGAAGCTGGCCGCCCGGCAGCAGCAGGGCGCCCGTCAGCGGAAACACCGGAATCAGCCGCGGAAGCGCGTCGAAGCCGGGGTCGAACGGCCCGCCGGTCATGAAAACAGCAGCGATGACAGCTTGCGCCGGCCGCCCAGCGTGACCGGATCTGCCGGGCCCAGCGCCTCGAAGAACTCCAGCAGCTGCTTGCGCGCCGCGTCGTCGTTCCATTTGCGGTCGCGGCGGAAGATTTCCAGCAGCTCGTCTACCGCCTCTTCCTGCCGGCCCGCGCCGAACAGCGCGACGGCGAGGTCGAGCCGCGCCTGATGATTGGCCGGGTCGGCGTCGACCGCCTCGCGCAGCGGGCCGACATCGCCGGCCTCCGCCGCGCGCTCGGCCAACGCCAGCGCGGTCAGCGCGGCCGCGATCGCGGCATGGCTGCGATCCTTCTCCTCCACGGCGTCGAGCGTGGTCCGCGCGCCGGCCAGGTCGCCGGCGCCGAGCAGCGCCTGGGCCAGACCGGCGGTCGCGGCCATATTACCGGGCTCGTGCTGCAGAATCTGGTCGTAAAGCTGCGCTGCGGCGCCGTGCTGACCGCTGTCGAGCAGCTGCCTGGCCTGCTCCAGCGCCTCGGCGACGGCCGAATCCTTGCCGTTGGCGCCGCCGGACGCCTCGATCAGCCGGTCGACGAAGGCCTTCACCTGGCTCTCGGGCAGCGCGCCCTGGAACCCGTCCACCGGGCGGCCCTGGTAGAAGGCGAAAACGGCGGGAATCGACTGGATGCGGAGCTGCTGGGCGATCTGCGGGCTCTGGTCGATGTCGACCTTGACCATGCGGACCGCGCCCCCGGCCTGGGTCACGGCCTTCTCCAGAAGCGGGCCGAGCTGCTTGCACGGGCCGCACCACGGGGCCCAGAAATCGACGATCACCGGCACCTCCTGCGAGGCCTCGATGACGTCCTGCACGAAGCTCTGCGCCGTTGCGTCCTTGATCAGGCCGGCCGGCGCCGCATTCGGGTCGATGATCGGCTCCATTCCAGTTCTTTCCCTTGTCGTCCCGGTGGTTCGGTCCGGCCCCCCACGCCTGCGCGGGAGCGCGGCCGACTGGTACAGAAAATGGCGGTTCCGCGCGCGTCATGCAAGACCGCCCGGTCATCCCGGCCGCTGCGTCGCCGGGTCCAGCACGACGATCTCCGCGGCGATTCCGCAATCGGCAAGGAAGCGCAGCAGGTCGGACGGCCGGATCGCCGTCGTCGCGGTGTTGGTCAGCGGGTGGTAGTTGGCGATCTCCGCCGCCATCATCCCGGAATCCAGCACCATGCGGAAGCCGTCGCGCGCCGCCGTATCGAGATTGATCGCGGCGAACGGGGTGACCGAGCCGGGCTCGATCCCCAGCAGGGCCCGCAGCCGTTCCGGGCTGCCGAAGGACAGCCGGCCCGATCCCAGCAGCACGGCCAGCGCCTTCATGTCCAGCCGGCGGTCTTCCAGGCAGACGACGAGAATCTGCGCGCCCTTCCTGTCGCGCAGGAACAGGCTCTTGCAATGCGCGCCGGGCAGCGCCCCGCGCAGCGCCTGCGCCTCGGCGACGGTGAAAACGGCGTCGTGGCGGTGCGTCTCCGTCTCGATGCCCAGCGCGCGCAGCCGGTCGAACAGGTCCTCCGGCGAGGCGGGACGGGCTGTCGATTGCGGCGCATCGTTCATGCGTACAGCATACCGCCTCCTCGCCCTGCCGTTAACCTATACGGAACATTAAGTGTTTTGCGGCATATCCCGCGCCATGACCGATCTCGAACTGTCCAGGCTCTTCATCGCCGTGGTCGCGCTGCTCGCGGCGGCGCTCGGCGGCGGCTACCTGTTCGACCGGCTCGGCCTGCCGCGGGTGGTGGGCGAGATCGGCGGCGGCCTGCTGCTCGGACCGTCGGCGCTCGGCCTCGCCGCGCCCGATGTCTTCGCCTGGCTGTACGAGGCCGGCCCCGAACAGGCCCGCGCGCTGGAGGTGCTGTACTGGATCGGGCTGGTGCTGCTGATGTTCATTTCCGGCTTCCGGGTGCAGCAGCATCTGTCGCGCGACGACGGACGGACCATCGTCGCCGTGTTCCTCGCCGCCACCGTGCCGCCCTTCGCCATCGGCTGGATGGCGCCGGACTGGTTCGACCTCGCCCCCTATATGGGCGAGGGCGCGCACCCGACCGCGTTCCGCATCGTCGTCGCCGTCGCCGTGACCGTGACCTCGATCCCGGTGATTTCCAAGATTTTCATCGATCTCGGCATCATGCACACGCGGCTGGCGAAGATCGTGCTGGCCTGCTCCACGGTGCAGGACCTGCTGCTGTGGTCGGCGCTGGCCGTGGCCACCGGGCTCGCATCCGGCGCGGCGACGGGCGAGGCGGCCGCGGTCGACGCGGGTTACGTGATGAAGAAGGTGGCGATCACGCTCGGCTTCCTCGGCGTCTCGCTGGTGCTCGGGCGGACCCTGATGCGCCGCGCGGCCCATGCGCTGCCCGCGGGCGCGGGCGACGGGCCGCCGGCGATCGGGCTGGTGCTCGGCGTCTGCTTCGTGTTCGCGGCGGTCGCCAGCCTGGTGGGCGTGAACGCGGTGTTCGGCGCGCTGGTCGCCGGCATCGCCATCGGCGCCATGCCGCAGGCCGGGTTCGCGGGCATCAAGGACCGCATCTCGGACGTCTCCCTGGCCTTCTTCGTGCCGGTCTACTTCGCGCTGGTGGGGCTGCGGGTCGACCTGCCCAACCATTTCGACGCCGGGTTCACGCTGCTGTTCATGGCGGGGTCCACCGCGCTGGTCATGGTCTCGGTGATGCTCGGCGCGCGGCTCGTGGGCAAGTCGCTGCTGACCAGCCTCAATCTCGGCATGGCGATGAACACGCGCGGCGGCCCGGGCATCGTGCTCGCCTCGGTCGCCTTCGCCTTCGGCATCATCAGCCAGAGCTTTTTCGTCACCCTGGTGATCGCCGCCGTCGTCACCTCGCTGGTCTCCGGCGCCTGGTTCCGCGCCGTCCACGGCCGCAGCCTGCCGCTCTACAACTGACGTCGCGGGCGGCGGGGAATCCGCGCCGAATCTCGCGCTTGCAAACCGCGCGAAGACGGCTAATATCCGGCTCTCCCGAACGGGGCTCCACGCGGAGCATCCGGTCATGGTGCGGGCGTAGCTCAGGGGTAGAGCACAACCTTGCCAAGGTTGGGGTCGTGAGTTCGAATCTCATCGCCCGCTCCAGTTTCTTCTTCCATCTTCACACGGTTCCGGGACGGCCGATCGCGCGGTGCGCGTCGGCCGGCGGCCGTGCCGTGTCGCCGATTGCGACAGCCGCGCCGCCGATGCCGCGCCCTGTGTCTCAGGACAGGACGGCCGCCGCCGGCGCGAGCCGCGGATTTCCCCTGTCGGGGTCAGGCGATGACCGCGTTGACCGCGGCCAGCAGCAGCGTGGCCACCGCGCCGAGCACGGCGAGGAACTTCAGGTTGGGGCCGTAGACCATGCGTTCCAGCTCGATGCCGAACATCGAGCTCGCGGCGGCGACCGACACCGCCGAGATGCCGCAGATCGACGCGAAGCCCCAGGCGAGCAGCCCCGCCTCCATCAGCACCACGTCGTGGATGCCGAGCGGCAGATGGCCGACCAGGACCAGCAGCACCGTCACGGTCACCATCTGGTGCACGCCGATCAGCGCGGCGGCGGAAACCAGCGCGATGATGGCGCCGATCACCGCGGCCGGCGGCGGATCCAGCGCCGCGATCGCGTCGCCCAGCGCGGCCTGGCCCAGCGCCACCCGGATCGCGGCGCCGAGCGCGAGCGAGAACGTCAGGATCGCGATCTCGCCGCCCACGGCCGACAGCCCGTCCCGCACCTGCGCCAGCGCCCCCCGGATGCGGTCCCGCCCGGCCCCCGCCAGCCCCGCGGCGCAGAGCAGCGGCACGGCGGTGATCAGCGCCTGCAGCGTGGTCAGCGGGGTCGCCGCGGTCACGCCCACCACCAGCGCGGCGCACAGCGCCACCGGCGGCAGCACCGGGGCCAGCCCGGCGACGGCGCGGCCCAGCGCGGCCAACCCGACCCCGCGCGCATACATCAGATGCGCCAGCACCAGACCGCAGACGGCCACCCCCATCCCCAGCGCCATGATCTGCCACAGCTTCACCGCCGGCAGATACTGGTAGAGCACCGCCATGGCGAGCCAGAACGGCGACCAGCAGGCGGCGACGCACATGCCGCGCTGGCACGCCTCCGCCGCCGCCTTGCGCTCGGCATAGGGCGCGTCGCGCCCGACGATGGGCGATATGATGGCCATGACCCCGACCACCAGCACCGAACCGATGACATGGCTGCCGACCAGGATGCCGGCATCGCGCTCGCGCGCCGCGCTGCGGGCCAGCAGGGCGCGCGCCCGCCCGATCTCCGGCCTCGCGTCGGCGGTGGCGCGCAGCAGCGACAGCGTGCCGAAGAAGGCCGCGAAGACGACCGCCGATTCGACCGCGCGGACGATCTCCGCCCAGCCGCCGAACGTGGCGGCCAGCCCCGCCGTGGTCGCGCCGAGTGCGCCGCACAG
>WHUE01000004.1 GCA_009377375.1 Alphaproteobacteria bacterium
GCACTTCGTCATGAAGCACATGTCGCACAGCGTGCAGGCGTCGACGACGGGCTTGAAGCCGTCCGACTGCACCGCGTCGAGCTCGCCGGTCTCCGACGCGTCGATCAGGTCGAACAGCCGGGGGAACGAGTCGCACAAATTGAAGCAGCGCCGGCAGCCGTGGCAGATGTCGAAGACGCGGCGCATCTCCGCGTCGAGCTTGTCGGCGTCGTAGAAATCCGGATTGGTCCAGTCGATCTTGTGGCGAACAGGGGCTCCGAGGCTGCCTTCCGTCATGATGATCGGCTCCGTTCCCGCACAGCGGCTGCGCGCGGGCCAAGGGGCGCTTCCGCGCATATGTTATCGGGGGTGAATCCGGGGACCGCGTCGGGTCCCCGGAGGAATCGCGGCGGACGGGCCGGCTAGTCGAGCTCGTCCAGCGCCTTCTGGAAACGGCCGGCGTGGCTGCGCTCGGCCTTCGCCAGGGTCTCGAACCAGTTGGCGATCTCGTCGAAGCCCTCGTCGCGGGCCTCCTTCGCCATGCCCGGATACATGTCGGTGTATTCGTGCGTCTCGCCCGCGACCGCGGCCTTCAGGTTGTTGGAGGTGCTGCCGATCGGCTCGCCCGTCGCCGGGTCGCCGACCTCCTCGAGATACTCGAGATGACCGTGCGCATGGCCCGTCTCGCCCTCCGCGGTGGAGCGGAACACGGCGGCGACGTCGTTATAGCCCTCGACATCGGCCTTCTGCGCGAAATAGAGATAGCGCCGGTTCGCCTGCGATTCGCCGGCGAACGCGTCCTTCAGATTACCTTCGGTCTTGGTGCCCTTGAGAGCTGGCATTGGTTTCTCCTCTTCCTTCTGATCCTGTGTGCCGGGTTGGTCCCGGCCACGGCCCGGCGACCGTTCTTTTTATCGGCCGTCATATTCTTTTATAGTAAACGTAATGGCTTCGTCAACAGTTTATAATGATTTTAATCTGTATCGGAAGCCATTCCTCCGGCCGGCTGGCCGGCGAGACGGACCACCACATCGACGCGGTTGAGCGTCGTCCCCTCCGGGATGCGGGGAAGCTGGGCGATGGAGACCGATTCTTCCGGGATATCCTGGATCGCGCCCGAATCCTCGAAGAAGAAGTGGTGATGGTCGGTCACGTTGGTGTCGAAATACGAACGCCCCGGCTCCACCACCACCTCGCGCAGAAGCTGCACCGCGGTGAACTGGTGCAATGTGTTGTAGACGGTGGCCAGCGAGACGGAGACGTTGGCGCCGAGCGCCTGGGCATGAAGCTCTTCCGCCGTCACATGGCGGTCCGCGCCGTCGAAGAGCAGCTTGGCCAGCGCGAGCCGCTGACGGGTCGGGCGCAGCCCCACCCCGTTCAGCATCCCGATCACGCGTGTGTATGGACGTTCAGACATGGAAAAATCCTTGCTCGATTGACCTTTATATAGGTGCTCCGCGCCAGTTTTGAATAGCTTTAAACTGGAATCGGCGGATTTATCAAGCAGGAAAATACCTGACCGTATGTTGGCCGGGCGCCCCGCGCGGCTGGGACTGCGTCAGCCGGCCTCGTCGGGCAGGCCGGGAACGCTGACGATATTGTAGCCGGAATCCACGTGGTGGACCTCGCCGGTCACGGCGTGGCTCAGATCGCTCAGCAAATAGAGCGCGGCCCCGCCGAGCTCCTCCAGCGACACGTTGCGGCGCAGCGGGCTGTGCTGCTCGGTCCAGCGGAAGGTCTGGCGCGCGCCGCCGATGGCGCTGCCGGCCAAGGTGCGCACAGGGCCGGCCGAAAGCGCGTTCACCCGCACCCCCTGCGGCCCGAGATCGACGGCGAGGTAGCGCACGCTGGCCTCCAGCGCCGCCTTGGCGACACCCATCACGTTGTAGAACGGCATCACCCGCTCCGCGCCGGAATAGGTCAGCGTGATCATCGCGCCGCCGTTCGTCATCAGCGCCGCCGCGCGCTTCGCCACCGCGGTGAACGAGTAGCAGGAAATGTCCATGGTGCGCGCGAAATTGGCGCGCGAGGTGTCGGAGTAGCGGCCCTGCAGCTCCTCCTTCTCCGAATAGGCGAGCGAGTGGACGACGAAATCGAGTCCGCCCCATGCCTTGCCGACGGCGGCGAACAGCGCCTCGATCTCGGCGTCGCTGGACACGTCGCAGGGCAGGACCAGCCCCGCGCCAAGCTGTTCCGCCAGCGGGCGGACGCGACGCTCGAACGAGTCGCCCTGATAGGTGAAGGCCAGCTCCGCCCCGTGCCCGGCGAGCGTGCGCGCGATGCCCCAGGCGATGGAGCGGTCGTTGGCGACGCCCAGCACCACGCCGCGCTTTCCCGCCATCAGCGGGGCGAGGGTGGTCATCGCGGCGCTCCGCGCGCGGAAAGCGGTTCGGGGTTCATCTGGGCTTTCCGTCGGTCAGGACGGCTGATAGGCCTTGAAGGCGAGGCTGGCGTTGGTGCCGCCGAAGCCGAAGCTGTTCGACATCACGCAGTTGAGCTGCGCGTCGTCGCGGCGTTCCGTCACCAGCGGCAGGTCGCCCACCGCCTCGTCCGGCTCCTCCACGTTGGCGGAGGCGCAGATGAAATCGTGCTGCAGCATCAGCAGGCTGTAGATCGCCTCCTGCGCCCCGGCCGCGCCGAGCGAATGGCCGGTCAGCGACTTGGTGGAGTTGAAGGCCGGGACCCGGTTGCGGTCGGCGAACACCTCGCGGATCGCCACCAGCTCCTTGGCGTCGCCGATCGGCGTGCTGGTCCCGTGGGTGTTGATGTAGTCCACCGGCGCATCCACCGTGGCAAGCGCCATCTTCATGCAGCGCACCGCGCCCTCGCCCGACGGCTGCACCATGTCGTAGCCGTCCGAGGTGGCGCCGTAGCCGACCAGCTCGCCGTAGATCGTGGCCCCGCGGGCCTTCGCGTGCTCCAGCTCCTCCAGCACCACGACTCCGCCGCCGCCGGCGATGACGAAGCCGTCGCGCCCGGCGTCGAAGGCGCGCGAAGCCGCCTCGGGGCGGTCGTTATAGGCCGAGGACAGCGCCGGCATGGCGTCGAACAGCACGCTCATGGTCCAGTCCAGCTCCTCGCCGCCGCCGGCGAAGACCACGTCCTGCTTGCCGTACTGGATCATCTCCGCCCCGTTGCCGATGCAGTGCGCGCTGGTCGCGCAGGCGGAGCTGATGGAATAGTTGACGCCCTTGATCCGGAACGCGGTCGAGAGCGTGGCCGAGTTGGTGGACGACATGGTGCGCGGCACCATGAACGGTCCCACCTTGCGCGCGCCGCGCTCGCGCGCGGTGTCCATCGCCTGCAGCAGGTTGCGCGTCGACGGCCCGCCCGAGCCCATGATCAGCCCGGTGCGCTCGTTCGAGACCTCGTCCGCCTCCAGCCCGGAATCGGCGATGGCCTGTTCCATGGCGAGGTAGTTGTAGGCCGCGCCGTCGCCCATGAAGCGGCGGAACTTGCGGTCCACCACCGCGTCCAGGTCGACCCTGGGATCGCCGTGGACATGGCTGCGGAACCCGCGCTCCTTGTACTCCTCGCAGAAGCTGATGCCCGAGCGGCCCTCGCGCAGGGAGTCCAGCACCTCGTCCTTGTTGCGGCCGATGCTGCTGACGATCCCCATACCGGTCACGACAACTCTTCTCATGGCGTCCTCACATGTCGTCGGTGGAGGTAAACACCCCCACCCGCAAATCGGTGGCTTCGTAGACGACCTTGCCGTCGGTCGCAAGCGTCCCGTCGGCGATGGCGATGGCGAAGCCGCGGCGCAGCACGCGCTTGATATCCACCGTGTAGGTCACGAGCCGGACGTCGGGCGTCACCTGCCCGGTGAATTTCAGCCCGCCGACGCCGAGCGCCCGGCCGCGGCCCGGCGCGCCGAGCCAGCCGAGATGGAACCCGACGAGCTGCCACAGCGCATCGAGGCCGAGACAGCCCGGCATCACCGGGTCGCCCTCGAAATGGCATTTGTAGAACCAGAGGTCGGGGCGGATGTCCTGCTCCGCAACCACCGAGCCCTTGCCGTTGGCCCCGCCATCCGCGTCGATGCGGGCGATGCGGTCGAACATCAGCATGGGCGGCAGCGGCAGCTGCGCATTGCCTTCGCCGAACAGCCGGCCGTGGCCGCATTCGATCAGGTCTTCATAGCCGAAGCTGCTGCGATCCTTGACCGGCACCGGTCCCTCTCGACAGAACGTACACATCGAACGCGCAAAAGATTTGCCGGATTGCAGCCGCTCGCGCGCGGCCTCGCCCGGTCAAACCGGAGGCGGTGACGCCCCCTACTGGTTCGTTATAGGAACGGATTCGGGAACGACCACCCCGGCGGGGCAAAAAAATATCCGCGGAGGTCATCCATCCCGGTCGGCGCCGACCAGCCGCCCCGGGTCGTCGGTGATGACGGCGTCGACGCCCCAGAGCCAGAGGCGGCGCGCGAGATTCGGGTCGTTGACGGTGTAGACGGCGAGCGGCAGGCCGGTGGCCTTCAGCGCGGCGCAGTCGGGCGCGGTCAGGCGGCGGGCGCCGCAGACCAGCGCGGCGGGGCGCACCGCGCGCAGGCGGCCGCGCCAGCCCGGGCGAAGGCGGCTCATCAGCAGCCCGCGCGGGATAGCGGGAGCCGCCACGCGCAGCGCCAGCAGCAGCGAGGGGCGAAAGCTGGAGACGAGGACCGGCGGAGGGGCCCCGGCGCGGCGGATCGCGGCGGCGACGGCGCGGGCGAGAGCCGGGCTCCGCCGGCCGCAGTATTTCATTTCCACGTTGGCGCCAAGGCCGAGAGCGGCGCAGAGCGCCAGCGCGTCGTCGAGCGAGGGGACAGCATGCGCCGCAAGCGCCGCCGCCGTCAGGCGGCCGATGCGCGCCTTGCGGCCGGCGATGCGTTCGAGGGTGGGGTCGTGGGCGAGAACGGCGGCGCCGTCGGCGCTGAGCCGGACGTCGAATTCGACCCAGCGCGCGCCGGCATCACGGGCGGCGCGCAGACCGGCGAGCGTGTTCTCGGGGGCCACCGCGGCGGCGCCGCGATGGCCGATGACCCGCGGCAGCGCGATCGCTGCCGCGGGCGTCACAGGATCGCGCCCGGTGCTATTCGCCGGACGCGGCTTCCGCCTTCTCGGGGGTGATTTCCTCACCGGTCTCCTGATCGACGGCCTTCATCGACAGCTTGACCTTGCCGCGGTCGTCGACGCCGAGGACCTTCACCTTCACGGAGTCGCCCTCGTTGACGACGTCCGACACCTTGCCGACGCGGCGCGGGGCGAGCTCGCTGATATGGACGAGCCCGTCGCGCGAGCCGAGGAAGTTCACGAAGGCGCCGAAATCGACCACCTTCACCACCTTGCCGGTGTAGATCACGCCCACCTCCGGCTCGGCGACGATGGAGCGGATCCAGTTGATCGCGGCCTCGGACGCATCCGTATCCACCGCGGCGACCTTGATCGTGCCGTCGTCCTCGATGTCGATCTTGGCGCCCGTGACCTCGCAGATCTCGCGGATCACCTTGCCGCCGGTGCCGATCACCTCGCGTATCTTGTCCTTGGGGATGGAGATCGTGGTGATCCGCGGCGCGTTGCCGCTCACCTCGGACCGCGCGGTGTCCAGCGACTTGGACATCTCGCCCAGGATGTGCATGCGGCCGTCCCGCGCCTGGTCGAGCGCGACCTTCATGATCTCCTCGGTGATCCCGGTGATCTTGATGTCCATCTGCAGCGACGAGACGCCCTTTTCGGTGCCGGCCACCTTGAAGTCCATGTCGCCGAGATGGTCCTCGTCACCGAGGATGTCGGACAGGACGGCGAAGCCGCTGTCCTCCTTGATCAGCCCCATCGCGATGCCGGCCACCGGACGCTTCAGCGGCACGCCCGCATCCATCAGCGCGAGGCTGCTGCCGCAGACGGTCGCCATCGACGACGAACCGTTGGATTCGGTGATCTCCGACACGATGCGGACCGTGTAGGGGAAGTCCTCCTTCGACGGCATCACCGCGCGCAGCGCCCGCCAGGCGAGCTTGCCGTGGCCGATCTCGCGCCGGCCGGGCGAACGCAGGAAGCTGGCCTCGCCGACCGAATAGGGCGGGAAGTTGTAGTGCAGCATGAAGTGCTCGCGGTATTCGCCCTCGAGCGCGTCGATGATCTGCTCGTCCTGGCCGGTGCCGAGCGTGGCCACCGCCAGCGCCTGGGTCTCGCCCCGCGTGAACACCGCGCTGCCGTGCGACCGCGGCAGCACGCCGACTTCGGCGTCGATCGGACGCACCGTCTTGGTGTCGCGCCCGTCGATGCGCAGCCCGGTCTCGAGGATCGCGCCGCGGACGATCTTCTTCTCCAACTCCTTCAGCAGCGAGCCCACAAGCTCGCGGTTGGTGTCCTCTTCGACGACGGCCTCAACCGCCGCGGCCTTGGCGGCGGCGACCTTCTCGACGCGCGCCTGCTTGACGGTCTCCTTGTAGGCCTCGCGCAGCGGAGCCTCGGCGGTCTCGCGCACGCGGGCGCGCAGGCTCGCGGCCTCCTCCGGCTCCGGCGTCAGGTCCCACGGCTCCTTGGCGCATTTCTCCGCCAGCTCGATGATCGCCTGGATCACCGGCTGGAACTCGCGGTGGGCGAACATCACGGCGCCGAGCATCGCGTCCTCGGACAACTCCTTGGCCTCCGATTCCACCATCAGCACGGCGTCGCCCGTGCCGGCCACGATCATGTCGAGCTGCGAGTCGGCCAGCGTATCGATGAGGGGATTGAGCACGTATTCGCCGTCGATGTAGCCGACCCGCGCCCCGCCGATGGGGCCGAGGAACGGAATGCCGGAAATGGTGAGGGCGGCGGAGGCGCCGACCAGCGAGGCGATGTCGGGATCGTTCTCCAGGTCATGGCTGAGCACGGTGCAGATCACCTGGGTCTCGTTGCGGAACCCCTTGGCGAAGAGCGGCCGGATCGGCCGGTCGATCAGGCGCGAGGTCAGCGTCTCCTTCTCGTTGGGACGGCCTTCGCGCTTGAAGAAGCCGCCCGGGATCTTGCCGGCGGCGAATGTCTTTTCCTGGTAGTTGACGGTCAGGGGGAAAAAGTCGATTCCCGGCTTGGGCGACTTCTGGGCCACCGCGGTGCACAGCACGACGGTGTCGCCATAGGACACCATCACCGCGCCGTCCGCCTGGCGCGCCACCTTGCCGGTCTCGAGCACGAGCTTCCGCCCGCCCCACATCAGTTCCTTGCGATGAACGGTAAACATATCTTCCATACCTTCCTTCCCGGCCGGGCGCCCAGGGCGATCCGGCCCTTGACCGGGCAGCGCCTCAATGGCGGGCCCGGCTGCGGCGCACCTTGCGCCGCATGTGCGCCGCGGCCTATCCGCGACGGCACGACGAAAACCCCGCGCCTCAGGCGCAGGGCACAACCGGGCGCGCGGGACCTTCCCGCGTACCCGCAATCCGGGCGGCAGCGTCTATCGCCGCAGCCCGAGGCGCTGGATCACGGTGTCGTATCGCTCCGAATCCTTGCGCTTCAGATAGTCGAGCAACGCGCGACGCTGGCCGACCATCATCAGCAGCCCGCGACGGGAGTGGAAGTCCTTCTTGTGCTCCTTGAGATGCTCGGTGAGATTGCCGATCCTCTCGGAGAGGATGGCGACCTGGACTTCCGGCGAACCTGTGTCGCCTTCTGCGCGTGCGTATTCGCCAATAAGGCTCTGCTTCTTTTCCGGCGTAATCGACATCGGGTTCTCCGCTGTAAGCCGTGTTGTCAGACATTGAGCACGCGCATGGGCCGGATTTCGTCGCCGACCAGCCGCGCCAGCGCGACTGCCCGGCCCTCGGCCATGGCGCACAGCACCGCCCCGTCGTCCAGTGAACCGGTTTCAACGAAGCGGCGTCCTTCCTCGCCCCGCACCCTGACCGGCCGCCCATGTCTCAGATGGTCGGCCTGGGTCGCGTTCAGGGCCAGCGCCGGGATGTCGTCCAGCGCGGTCTCGACCGCGAGCAGGTACTCGGAAGGTGGCGCACTATGCATCAGGGTCGCCAGCGAATCCAGCGAAATCGCCCCCTCCTCGGTGAACGGCCCGCAGCGCGTGCGCCGCAGCGCCGCGATATGCCCGACCGTGCCGAGACGCAGCGAAAGGTCGCGCGCGAGCGCCCGCATATAGGTGCCCTTGCCGCAGGAAACCTCGAACACGGCATGGTCCGCATCGGGCCGGGCGACCAGCGCGAAGGCGTCGACATGGACGGTCCGGGGCGCGATCACCACCTGCCGGTCGGCGCGCGCGAGGTCGTAGGCGCGGCGGCCGTCGATGTGGATGGCGGAATATGCCGGCGGCGTCTGCTCGATCGCGCCGGTGAAACCGGGCAGGGCGGCGGCGATGTCCTCGTCGGCGGGGCGGCGGTCGCTGGTGTCGGTCACCGCGCCTTCGGCGTCGTCGGTGCTGCGGGCCTCGCCGAACCGGACGGTGAAGCGGTAGCTTTTCGAGCCGTCGAGCACATAGGAGACGGTCTTGGTCGCCTCGCCCAGCGCGATCGGGAGCACCCCGGTGGCGAGCGGGTCCAGCGTGCCGCCATGGCCCGCGCGCTGCGCGTCCAGCATCGCGCGCACCTTCGACGTCGCCCGGGTGGAGGTCAGTCCGGCCGGCTTGTCGAGGACGATCCAGCCGGTGACGGGCCGTCCGCGCTTCCTACGCCCCATCGTCGCCGTCGTCCGGCCCGGGGGGCAGCGTGTCGCGCCGCACCTCGTCCGAACGCAGCAGCGCCTCCATGCGCTGGCCGTGCTCGAAGGCGGTGTCGAGCTCGAAGGAGAGGCTCGGCAGGTATCTGATGGTCAGCCCCTGCTGCCCGATCAGGTGGCGCAGGAAGGAGGACGCGCGGCGCAGGGCGGCCACGACCTCCGCCGCCTGCTCGCCGCCCAGCGGCATCACGAAGGCGGTCGCGTTGCGCAGGTCCGGGCTGATCCGCACCTCGGTCACGGTGATCGGCACGCCCTGGAGGACGGGATCGCGCAGCTCGTTCCGGGCCAGGGCGGCGACCAGCGCATGGCGCATCACCTCGCCCACGCGAAGCTGGCGCTGCGAGCGTTCCGGGCCGCCGCGCGGCGTTTTGGGACTGCGTTGTCTCATGGCGTACCGTGTTCCCGGTCGAGGACTGCGCCGGCCCGTCCCTTCGCCCGGCCCCGCACGGCGGGGCGGCAGGCGGCGGCGGGCGGCGGGGCCGCGCGCTAGAGCGTGCGCGCGACCTGCTCGACCTCGAAGCACTCGATCACGTCGCCCGCCTTGATGTCCTGGTAGTTCTCGAAGGCCATGCCGCATTCCATGCCGTCACGCACTTCGCGGACCTCGTCCTTGAAGCGCTTGAGCGTCGCGAGCTTGCCCTCGTGGATCACCACGTTGTCGCGCAGGAGCCGCACCGACGCGCCGCGCCGGACGATCCCTTCCGTGACCTTGCAGCCGGCGACCTTGCCCGCCTTGGTGACGTTGAACACCTCCAGGATCTCGGCGTTGCCGAGGAAGGTCTCGCGCGCTTCCGGGGCCAGCATGCCGGACAGCAGGTCGCGCACGTCGTCGGTCAGATTGTAGATGATCGAGTAGTAGCGGATCTCCACGTTGTCGCGCTTGGCCAGATCGCGCGCCTGGACGTTGGCGCGGACGTTGAAGCCGAACACCAGCGCGTTGGTCGCCTGGGCCAGGGTGACGTCGGATTCGTTGATGCCGCCGACGCCGGAATGCAGCACCCGCACCTTGACCTCGTCCGTGGCCATCTTTTCCAGGCTGGTGACGATGGCTTCCGCGGAACCGTGGGTGTCCGTCTTGATGATCAGTGGCAGCTCCGAGACCTCGCCGGCCTGGATCTGCGAGAACATCTGCTCCAGCGTGCCCCGCGCGCCCAGGGCGCTGCGCTCGGCGCGGCCGCGCCGCTGGCGGAACTCGGTGATCTCTCGCGCGCGACCCTCGGAATCGACGACCGCGAACTCGTCGCCCGCCATCGGCGCGCCGTTGAGCCCCAGCACCTCCACCGGCACGCTCGGCCCGGCGCTGTCGACATTCTGCCCGGCGTCGTCGACCAGGGCGCGCACGCGGCCCCATTCGGCGCCGGCGACGACGAGGTCGCCCACCTTCAGCGTGCCGCGCTGCACCAGCATGGTGGCGACCGCGCCCCGGCCGCGCTCCAGATTGGCCTCGATCACCACGCCCTCTGCCGTGCGGGCCGGATTGGCCTTCAGCTCCAGCACCTCGGACTGCAGCAGGATGGCTTCCTGCAGCTTGTCGAGGTTGGTCTTCTTGATCGCCGAAACCTCGACGGCGAGGATGTCGCCGCCCAGCTCCTCGACCACCAGCTCGTGCTGAAGCAGCTCCTGGCGGACCCTGGCCGGGTTCGCGTCGGGCCGGTCGATCTTGTTGATGGCGACGATGATCGGCACGCCCGCGGCCTTGGCGTGGTCGATGGCTTCCACCGTCTGCGGCATGATGCCGTCATCGGCGGCAACCACCAGCACGACGATGTCGGTGACATTGGCGCCGCGGGCGCGCATCGCGGTGAAGGCGGCGTGGCCCGGCGTGTCGATGAAGGTGATCTTGTCGCCCGATTCCAGCCGGACCTGGTAGGCGCCGATATGCTGGGTGATGCCGCCGGCCTCGCCGCCGGCCACGTTGGTGGCGCGCAGCGCGTCCAGCAGCGACGTCTTGCCGTGATCGACATGGCCCATGACGGTGACGACGGGCGGACGCGGCACCAGCGTCTCGGCCGCGTCGTCGGCGCCCTTCAGGCCGATCTCGACGTCGGATTCGCTGACCCGCTTGGAGCGGTGGCCGAACTCGGCCACGATCAGCTCGGCGGTGTCCGCGTCGATCGTCTGCGGCAGCGTCACCATGACGCCCATCTTCATCAGCGACTTGATGACGTCGACGCCGCGCTCGGCCATGCGGTTGGCCAGCTCCTGCACCGTGATGGTTTCCGGAATGACGACGTCGCGGATGATCTTCACCGTTTCCTGCGGGCCGCGCATGCTGCGGCGTTCGCGCTCGCGGGCTCGGCGGACGGAGGCGAGGCTGCGCACGCGCTCCTCGTCGTCCAGCGCCTGGGCGAGCGTCAGCTTGCCGGTGCGGCGGCGGGGTTCCGACCGGCGGACGGTCAGCTTGCGCGCATCGGTCTTGACGCCCTTGGGCGCTTCCTCGTCTTCCTCGCCCTCTACCCCGCGCTTGGGCTTGGCCGCAGCGGCGGCGGCCTCGGCGATGCCTTCCGGCGTCGCGGCGCGCGCGGCGGCCTGCTCGGCGGCCTTGCGGGCAACCTCCTCCTCTTCCTTGCGGCGGCGCTCTTCCTCGTCGCGCCGGGCCTGGGCCTCGGCCTCCTCGCGGCGGCGCTCCTCCTCGAGACGCCTGGCCTCCTCGGCCTCGCGCTGGGCGGCGCGGCGCGCCTCGGCGCCCTGCACGACCCGCTCGGTCACACGGGCGGTCTCGCCGTCGGCGTCGCGCGCACCCCTGAGGGCGCGGGCGCGGGCCTTGGTTTCTTCGTCCGTCAGGGTGCGCAGCACGGCGCGGCGCGGCGCCTCCTGCGCCGGCTGGGCCTCCGGAACGGGCGCGGCGGCGGGGGCCTCGTTCTCGACCTCCGGCGCGGGCGCGGCTTCCTTGACCTCGGTCATGGCCCCGCCGGCGCCGGTGCGGAAGGTCCGCTTGCGGCGCACTTCGACGGCAACGGACTTGGTGCGGCCGTGGCTGAAGCTCTGGCGCACCTGTCCGGCATCGACCGTCTTCTTCAGCTCCAGCCGGCCGGGGCGTGCCTTCAGCAGCTTCTTCCCGTCGTCCTGGTCGGTGTCGTTCGTCTCGGTCCGGTCCGTCATATCCACGCAGTTTCCTTATCGATCCGCCAGGTCAGGCCGTACGAAAGCCGGCAAGCCTGCCCGTCTCGGCCAGCAGCCGGTCGAGCAGCCCGCCCTTCGCGACCGCCGCATGCACCGCCCGATCGCGGCCGAAAGCGGCGCCCAGCTCATCCGCGGTGAACAGCTCCACCAGCGGCAATCCACGGGCAACGGCCCGCAGCTTCGCGCGCCCGTCCTCCGCCCCGTCGGCAGCGGCGACAAGCGCGCCTGCGCGCCCGGATTCGACCATGGCGCGGGTCTTCTCGAACCCGGTCACCGCCTCGCCGGCGCGGCGCGCCAGGCCGATCAGGTCGAGGCAGCGCCGCAGCAGCAGGTCCTCGATCCGGTCGGCCAGATCGTCGGCGACGCGAACAGGCGCACGCGCGGCGCGCGAGAAGACGTTCCTCGCGCACGCCACTCCGACTATATCGCGCTCGGCGCGCAACCACAATCCGCGGCCCGGAAGCCGCCCTTCTATATCCGGCACCACCGTCCCGTCCGGGGCGACGACGCAGCGCACGAGCCGGTTACGCGGTGCGCTTTCGCGGGTGACGATGCAGCGGCGCTCGGGACTTTCCGCATCTCCGCGACGGAAAGCGCGCGCGTCGGTCCGCACCGCATCTTGCTCGCCGACAGCCATGGTCATCGTCCCGGTGCGGCGCAGGGAGCCTCAGGCGCCCCTCGCCGTTTCCTCTTCGGCGCCGCCGTCCTCCGCCGGCTCCTCGTCGTCGAACCAGTGGGCGCGCGCCGCCATGATGATGGCGTTGGCGTCATCCATGCTCAGCCCGAAGTCGCGCAGCACGCCCTCGTCGCGGTCGTTCAGCTCGTCGGCGGCGAGATCGGCGAGGTCGTCGCGGGTCTTGATCCCCCCCTCGCCCAGCGCCACCAGCATCGCGCCGGACAGCCCGGCCACGCCCATCAGGTCGTCGGCGACACCCAGCTCGCGGCGGCGGCGCGTGTATTCCTCTTCCTTCTCGGCGAGGTAGTTATGCGCCCGGGTGCGCAGCTCGCCCGCCAGATCCTCGTCGAAGCCCTCGATGGACATCAGGTCCTCCATCGGCACGAAGGCGACTTCCTCGACCGACGAGAACCCCTCGGTCACCAGAAGATGGGCAAGCACGTCGTCCACTTCCAGCGCGTCGATGAACATCTGCGAGCGGGTGCGGAATTCCTCCTGCCGGCGCTCGGATTCCTCTTCCTCGGTCAGGATCACGATGTCCCAGCCGGTGAGCTGCGACGCCAGGCGGACGTTCTGGCCGCGCCGGCCGATGGCGAGCGAGAGCTGCTCGTCCGGCACCACGACCTCGATCTTGCGCGTGTCCTCGTCGAGCACGACCTTGGCCACCTCGGCCGGGGCCAGCCCGTTGACGATGAAGGTCGCCGGGTCGGGCGACCACTGGATGATGTCGATCTTCTCGCCCTGCAGCTCGCCGACGACCGCCTGCACGCGGGAGCCCCGCATGCCGACGCAGGCGCCCACCGGGTCGATGCTGGAATCGTTGGACAGCACCGCGATCTTCGCGCGGCTGCCGGGGTCGCGGGCGACTGCCTTGATCTCGATGATGCCGTCGTAGATTTCGGGCACTTCCTGGGCGAACAGCTTGGCCATGAACTGCGGATGGGTGCGCGACAGAAAGATCTGCGGGCCGCGCTGCTCCTGGCGCACGTCGTAGATATAGGCGCGCACCCGGTCGCCGGGGCGGAAGTTCTCGCGCGGGATCACCTCGTCGCGGCGCAGCACGGCCTCGGCGCGGCCCAGGTCCACGGTGACGTTGCCGAACTCCACCCGCTTGACGATGCCGTTGACGATCTCGGTGACGCGGTCCTTGTACTCGTTGTACTGGCGGGCGCGCTCCGCCTCGCGCACCTTCTGCACGATCACCTGCTTCGCGGTCTGGGCGGCGATGCGGCCGAAATCGATCGGCGGCAGGGCCTCGGTCAGGAAGTCGCCGATCTGGGCGTCGGGGTTGCGCTTGTGCGCCTCGGCCAGCGTGATCTGCGTGGCGTCGTTCTCGATCTCGTCGGCGACCTCCAGGAAGCGGGCAAGGTGAATGTCACCGGTCTTGCGGTCGATCTCGGCGCGCACATCGTTTTCGTGGCCGTAGCGGGAGCGGGCGGCCTTCTGGATCGCCTGCTCCATCGCCTCGATCACTTCTTCCTGGTCGATCCCCTTGTCGCGGGCCACCGACTCGGCCACCTGCAGCAGCTCGATGCGGTCGTAGCCGGCGCCTTCGATCGTGTCCATATCCACCATGTCCGTCACCCTAATCCGTTCTGTTCTTCCTGCGCCGCGGCGAGCAGCTCGTCATTGAGGACCAGCGACGCCTGGCGAATGTCCCCGATGGGCAGCGCGACCGCCTCGTCGTCGCAGTCCAGCACCACCTGTTCGTTCTCCACCCCGCGCAGCCGCCCGCGGAACCGGCGGCGCCCGTTCACCGCGATCGCGGTTTCGACCTTCGCCTCGAAGCCGGCGAAGCGTTCGTAGTCGGCAAGACGCACCAGCGGGCGGTCGATGCCCGGCGAGGACACCTCGAGATCGTATTCCCCCGCGACCGGGTCGGCGACGTCGAGGATGGGCGAGATCAGCCGGCTGATCGCGGCGCAGTCATCGACCGTCACCCGCCGGCGGTCCTTGCGTTCCGCCATGATCTGCAGCCGCGGGCGGCTCTCGCCGAAGACGCGGACCCGCACCAGGTCGTATCCCGCCGCATCGATGGCTGGCTCGATCAGGCGCTCGATCTCGGCTGTCGGGTTCCGCGTCATCCTGCCCGTCAATCCGCATCCAGTGTTTCCATGTTCCCCTGGTTCCGGGCACGCACCAAAAGCGTATAAAAAAAGTGGGCCGCAGGCCCACCCCCGGTAAGCGGCTTATAATCGCCATCCAAAGGAATGTCCCCCTAAAATATCGCTATTTCGCCGCCCGCATCAAGAGCTTTGGCACAGGGTGCGGGGCCGGCGCACAAATGTCAGGAAGGCGGGAACGCGGCCCGCCCCGCCCGCCTTCTCCTCGTAGCGCGTTCCGGGCCAGCCCGCCGGCCGCGCCCGCCAGTCCCCCGGCCGGCGCGCCGTCCACTCGAAAGCGCCGTGCGCCAGCACGTGGCGCAGGATCCATCCCTTGTAGCCGGGATCGTCGGTCGCGATGCGCAGCTCGGCGCCGTCGGCGAGCGCGCGGGCCAAACGATCCACCGTGTCCGGCCCGACGACGCGCCGCTTGTGATGGCGCGTCTTCGGCCACGGGTCGGGAAACAGCACGAAGGCGCGGCCCAGCGTTTCCGGCCCGAGTGCCGCCAGCAGCAGCCGCGCGTCGTCATGCAGGATGCGCACGTTTTCCAGGCCTTCGGCGGCGATCTCCGCCAGCAGGCGGGCGACGCCGTTGATAAAGGGCTCGCAGCCGATCAGCCCGACATCGGGTCGGGCCCGCGCCTGGGCCGCCAGATGCTCGCCGGCGCCGAAGCCGATCTCGAGCCACACCTCGGAAACGCGGGGGCCGAAGAGCGGCCGGGGATCGAACGGCGCGCAGAGGGCGTCGCCGTCGATCCCGATCCGCGGCAGCAGGGTGTCCAGCAGGGCCTTCTGGCCCGCCCGGAGCGGCCGGCCCATGCGGCGGCCGTAGAGAACCCGCCTCGCGGCGGGCTCCGGGCCGTTAGGCACCGGCAGGGCCCGCCTCAGGAAAACGCCGACTTCAGCGCGTCGGCGATGTCGGTCTTCTCCCACGAGAACCCGCCGTCGGAGTCCGGCTGGCGGCCGAAATGGCCGTAGGCGGAGGTGCGGGCGTAGATCGGCCGGTTGAGCTTCAGATGCTCACGAATGCCGCGCGGCGACAGGTTGACGATCTGCTGGATCACCTCGGACAGCTTCGCCTCGTCCACCTTGCCGGTGCCCATGGTGTTCACATAGACCGACAGCGGCTTGGCGACGCCGATGGCGTAGGAAACCTGGAGGACGCATTTGTCGGCCAACCCCGCGGCGACCACGTTCTTGGCGACGTAGCGCGCGGCATAGGCGGCCGAGCGGTCGACCTTGGACGGGTCCTTGCCGGAGAACGCGCCGCCGCCATGCGGCGACGAGCCGCCATAGGTGTCGACGATGATCTTGCGGCCGGTCAGCCCGCAATCGCCGTCGGGCCCGCCGATGACGAAGCGGCCGGTCGGGTTGACGTAGAATTCCTCCTCCGGGCACATCCAGCCGTCCGGCAGCACGTTGACCACGTGCGGGCGCACGATCTCGCGGATCTGCTCCTGCGTCAGGTCCTCGTGATGCTGGGTGGAGACGACCACCGAGGTGGCGCACACCGGCCTGTCGTTCTCGTATTGCAGCGTGACCTGACTCTTGGAGTCGGGGCCCAGCCCGGGCTCGGCGCCGGAATGACGGGCCTCGGCGAGCGATTTCAGGATCGCGTGGGAATAATGGATAGGGGCGGGCATCAGAACGTCGGTTTCCGTGCAGGCGTAGCCGAACATGATGCCCTGGTCGCCCGCGCCTTCGTCCTTGTTGCCGCTGGAATCGACGCCCATTGCGATGTCGGCCGACTGGCGGTGCAGGTAGATGTTCACCTCGGCGTTCTTCCAGTGAAAGCCGTCCTGCTCGTAGCCGATCTCCTTCACGCAGTGCCGGGCCATCTCCTCGATCTGCTCATGGGTCACCGAATCCGGTCCCCGCACCTCGCCGGCCAGCACGATCCGGTTGGTGGTGCACAGCGTTTCGCAGGCGACGCGCGACATCGGATCGGCGGTCAGATAGGCGTCCACCACGGCATCCGAAATCCGGTCGCTGACCTTGTCCGGGTGCCCTTCGGAGACGGATTCGCTGGTGAAAAGATAATTTCCCATGGGCACGATAGAGTTCTCCCGTCTTGTTAGAAAAAGTCCGGACGCATCGTGTGCAGGCACGAGACGATGCTGTGACTGGCGCGAACGGAACGCGGCGCGACCGGCCGCCGGCGCGTTTATCGGGTCTACGCGGGGGGCCAGTCAAGGGGATTCCGCCCGGAAATCCGCCGGGGCGGAGCCCACCCGGCGCGTGGGACGAGCCCGGGCGCGGGGTGGGACGGGGTCAGCCGGACGCGTTCGCGACGGCTTTTGTCAGCTCGAAAATCCGCTTGCGAACCTTCGGGTCGGTGATGCGGTAGTACGCGCGGACCAGTTCCAGGGTTTCGCGTTTCGCCAGCGGATCGTGCTCGAATTCCGCCGGTTCGTCCGACAGCCCGCTGGTGGAAGCCGCCGCCTCGCTGCCCATCTCCTCGAAGAAAAACGAGACCGGCACGTCGAGGATATGGCTGATTTCATGCAGCCTGCTGGCGCCGATGCGATTGGCGCCGCGTTCGTATTTCTGCACCTGCTGGAAGGTCAGCCCCAGCGCCTCGCCCAGCTTTTCCTGGCTCATCCCCAGAAGGGTGCGCCGCATGCGGACGCGGCTGCCGACGTGAATGTCGACGGGGTGCGGTCCGCCGCCGCGGCCGCGGCGTCCGCGACGAGCCGGCTGCTCCGGTACTTCATCCATAAGACGGTTCGCTCTTATTGTTCATGGCACCGAAATGTTTTGTTGTCAACAGTTGGTTCACAATCTTGTGACCAGACGCTTCCGTATGTCATAACTGCTTAACGATAACAATACAATCGCATGTTGATAGAATCTCGCGATTTCTCCCAGTGACATTAGGGGGACATTCCCGTCGCGCGATGCCGCGAGCGGAGGAGCGGACCGGCCGCGACGGTCGCCAGGAGCAGCCCGGCCAGCACAAGCCAGCCGGCGCGGGCGAACAGGGTGAGCCCTTCGAGCGCCCGGGGCAGCGGCGCATCCATGACGCCGCGGACCCCCAGCCCGAGGCGGTGGCGCACCCGCCCGTAGCCGTCGATCACCGCCGATATGCCGGTGTTCGCCGCACGCACCAGCGGCAGTCCTTCCTCGACCGCGCGCATCCGGGCCGCCGCCAGATGCTGGCGCGGCCCGGCGCTGTCGCCGAACCAGGCGTCGTTGGTGACGTTGAGCAGCCACCGCGGCCGCGATCCCGGCGCGGTTACCGCGCCGGGAAAAATGGCCTCGTAGCAGATCAGCGCGCCGAATGGCGGCAGCCCGTCCAGCGCGATGGTCCGCAGCCCCGGACCGGCGTTGAAATCGCCGCGGCCTTCGGTGAGCTTGCCGAACGGCAGGATTCCGCGCAGCGGCACGTATTCGCCGAACGGCACCAGATGCGCCTTGTCGTAGGCGGCGACCACGCGGGCCTGCGCGTCGATGGCGAGCACGCTGTTCCATGCCCCCGCCGTCCCCGGCGGGCCGGTGCGCACCGAGCCGGCGAGCAGCAGCCCGCCCTCCGGCACGACGGAGGCCGCCGCGGCGCGATGCCGGGCATCCGAATCGAGCGCGAACGGCACCGCGGTCTCCGGCCAGATGACATGCGTCGCGCCGCCGCCATGGAGGCCGGAGAGGGCGAGATAGGTCGCCAGATGCGCCTCGCGCAGCGCGGGCTGCCATTTCAGCCGCTGCGGGATATTGCCCTGGACGATGCGCAGCCGCACGCCGGGCACGGTTTCGTCCGCCGCGCCGGCGAGGCGCAGCGCGCCGCCCCCCCACCCCGCCGCGAGCAGCGCCACGGCAACCAGGGCCGGCGAGGCGCGCAGCGCCACCGGTCCACCCCCCGCCAGCGCCGCCGGCGCCGCCGCCGCGAAGACCGTGACGAGGCTGAGCCCGAAGACGCCGATCCACGCCGCGGGCTGGATCATCGCATCGGAAAAGGCCCAGACCGAGCCCAGCGGATTCCATGGCAGGCCGGTGAACAGCACGCCGCGCAGCCATTCGCCGGCGGTCCAGGCCCCGGCCAGCATCAGCAGCCGCCCCCAGCCCGGACCGGCCAGCCGGTGCGCGCAGAGCGCGGCGACGCCCGGGAACAGCGCCAGATAGGCGGACAGGGACACGACCGCGAACGGGGCCAGCGCGCCATAGCGCTCCGCCTCGACCATGAAGGCCTCGGCGACCCAGTACATGCCGGTGCAGAAATAGGCGAAGCCGAACCACCACCCGGCGGCGAAGGCGGCGCGGCCGCGCGGGGCGGCCTCGATCAGCCAGACCAGCCCGACGAAGGAAACCGGAAGCAGGAAGACCGCATGCACCGGCGGCAGCGCGGCGGCCGCGAGGGCGCCGAGCAGCAGCGCCGCCGCGATGCGGCGGAAGCGGCCCCACGACGCGGCGGCGGCGCGCGCCCGCGCCAGAATCATTCGCCGCCGGCCCTGGCCGGAAGGTTGGAGATGCGCATGCGGCGGATACGGCGGGGATCGGCGTCGCGGATTTCGAACTCGACCCCGGAGGAATGGCGGATGATTTCGCCTTTCACCGGCACGCGCCCCGCCAGGTAGGCGACGAGCCCGCCCAGCGTATCGATATCCTCCTCGCGCTCGTCGGGGGTCAGGATGGCCCCGGCCCACTCCTCGAACTCGTTCAGCTCGACCCGCGCATCGGCGTCGAGCGCGCCGTCGGGGCGCGGCGTCATGACCGGCGCCTCGTCGTCGTCGTGCTCGTCCTCGATCTCGCCGATGATCTCCTCGACCAGATCCTCGATGGTGACCAGCCCGTCCACGCCGCCGAATTCGTCCACCACCAGCGCCATGTGCATGCGGTTGACGCGCATCTGCAGCAGCAGCTCCAGGATCGGCATGGACGGCGCGACGAACAGCACCTTGCGCACGAGGTCGGTCAGCTTGACGCTGCCAGAGCGGTCGCGCGCCCAGGCCGCCAGCACGTCCTTGATGTGGATCATGCCGGCCACGTCGTCGAGCGTGCCGCGATAGACCGGAATGCGCGAATGCGCCTCCGCACTCATCGTCCTGACCAGGTCGTCGAGCGAGGTTTCGGCGTCGAGCGCGACGATGTCGGCGCGCGGCACCATCACGTCATAGGCGGTGAGGACATGCAGGTTGAGGATGTTGCGCAGCAGCATGAGCTCGTCGGCGGAGGCCGGCAGGTGGCCGGGGTCTTCCTGCTGGATGAGCTCCTCGAGGGATTCGCGCAGCCCCGCCCCGTTGCGATGGCCGAAGAGGCGGCGGACCAGGTTGCGCAGCGACCCGCCGGACGAAGCGCCGGACGGCGAATCTTCAGGGTCTGGTTCCGCCGGGGCGGGCGGTTTCTGCGGCATCGCGTTCATAGGCTCCGGGAAGCATGATCCGCCGCGTACGGGTTTTCAATACCGATCTGCGCCAGCGCGCGCGCCTCCGCCCCCTCCATCGCCTCGGCCTCGGCGTCGGTTTCGTGATCGAACCCCAGCAGATGGAGCACGCCGTGCGCGATCAGGTGGCAGAGATGCGCTTCCGCCGTCTTGCCGTCGCGCGCGGCTTCGGCCAGCGTCGTCTCCAGCGCCACGGCGACGTCGCCCAGCATCACCGGCGCATCGGGCGCGCCCGGCCCGTTGCCGGCGGGAAAGGCGAGCACGTTGGTGGACTCGTCGCGCCGGCGCCAGTCGCGGTTGAGGCCCCGCACGAAATCGTCGTCGGCCAGCGCGATGCTGATCTCGACCGCCCTCGGGGCATCCGCGGCGGCCAGCGCGGCGCGTGCGGCGCGGCGGCAGGCCGCGGCGGGGCCGGGCAGCGCCGCGCGCCAGCCGGGCGCCGTCACCGAAACCGAAATCACCGTGCGCGGGCGGGTCATGCGCCGTCGTCGATGCCGTCGTCGGCGTGAGCGGCGGGATCGCCGCGGCGTGCGCGCTCGTCGGCGTCGTAAGCGCGCACGATGCGCGCCACCAGCGGATGGCGCACCACGTCGGTGTCGTCGAACCGCACCACGTGAACGCCCTCCACGCCCTGCAGGGTGCGCACCGCGTGCGCCAGCCCCGACACGGCGCCCGGCGGCAGATCCACCTGGCTGGGATCGCCGGTGACGACCATGCGCGCCCCCTCGCCCATGCGGGTGAGATACATCTTCATCTGCATGCGGGTCGCGTTCTGCGCCTCGTCCAGGATGACGAAGGCGTGGTTGAGCGTGCGTCCGCGCATGAAGGCCAGCGGCGCGACCTCGATCTCGCCCGAGTTCAGCCGGTTCTCCACCTGGTCGGCGGGCAGCATGTCGTGCAGCGCGTCGTAGAGCGGGGCGAGATAGGGATCGATCTTCTCGCGCAGATCCCCGGGCAGGAAGCCCAGCCGCTCGCCCGCCTCGACCGCCGGGCGCGACAGGATGATGCGGTCGACCCGGCCGCCGATCAGCATCTCCACCGCCTGCGCGACGGCGAGATACGTCTTGCCGGTGCCGGCGGGGCCGAGCCCGAACACCATCTCCTCCTCCGCCAAAGCGCGCATGTAGCGCCGCTGCCCGGCGGACCGCGCGGAGATGTGGCGGCGGGGCGTGCGGAACACCGGATCGGCGGCGGCGTCATCGTCCGCGCCACCGCGTGCCGCCGCGTCGGCGGCGAGCCGCACGGCGGCGTCGACCTCGGCCGCATCCACCGCCAGACCCCGTTCCAGCCGGGCATAAAGCGCGTGCAGCGCGTCGCGCGCGATCTCCGACGCCGGGCTCGGGCCGCCGATCGAGATCCGGTTGCCGCGGCACGACAGGGTCACGCCGAGCCCCTGTTCGATGCGGGCCAGGTTGCGGTCGTGCTCGCCCAGCAGCAGCGCCAGCAGGCGGTTGTCGTCGAACCGGATCACGGCGGGGTCTGCCGCCGGCGCAGCCGCGCGGGGATCGATCCCGGACTTCAAGCGCTTGCCTGCCGCAAGGGACCTGTGGCTTCCGCCGCCGCCGCGATGCGGCCGGCGAGCGAGTTGCCGTGCGCCGCCGCGATATGCACGGTCGCGACCCGGCCGAACAGCGAAGCGGCGCGTTCCGCGCCGCCACAGGAGACGTGCACCGCCTGCATGTGCGGCGACCGCCCGCCGAGCTGGGCGGGATGCCGGGCGCGGCGGTCGAGAAGCACCTTCACGTCGCGCCCGACGAAAGCGCGGTTGAAGGCAAGCTGCGAGGCGCCCAGCGCGGCCTGCAGCCGGGCCAGCCGCTCGGCCTTCACGGCTTCGGGGAGCTGGGCGTCCATTTCGGCGGCGGGAGTGCCGGGGCGCGGGCTGTACTTGAAGGAATAGGCCTGGGCGAACCCGGTCTCGGCCACCAGCGCCAGCGTCGCCTCGAAATCGGCTTCCGTCTCGCCCGGATGGCCGACGATAAAGTCCGACGACAGCGCGATGTCGGGGCGGACGCGGCGCAGGCGGTCGACGATGCGGCGGTAGTCGTCCGCGGTATGCCCGCGGTTCATTCGCGCCAGGATCTCGTCCGATCCCGACTGCACCGGCAGGTGCAGACAGGGCATCAGCTTCGGATTCTCGCCATGGGCGCGGATCAGCGCGTCGTCCATGTCGCGCGGGTGGGAGGTGGTGTAGCGCAGCCGCTCCAGCCCGTCGATGCCGGCCAGCGCGTCGAGCAGCGCGGCCAGCCCGCCTTCGGCGCCGTGCCAGGCGTTGACGTTCTGTCCCAGCAGGGTGATCTCGCGCGCGCCGCCCTCGACCAGCAGGCGCGCCTCCGCCGTCACCGCGACGAGCGGACGGGAAAATTCCGCCCCGCGCGTATAGGGGACGACGCAGAAGGCGCAGAACTTGTCGCAGCCTTCCTGCACGGTCAGGAAGGCTGACGGGCCCTGCGCGGCGGCGGGCGGCAGGTGATCGAACTTGGCCTCGACGGGGAAATCCGTTTCGACCCGCGCGCCGCCCGCTCCCAGACCGCGCAGCATGTCCGGCAGGCGGTGATAGGTCTGCGGGCCGAACACCAGGTCGACCTGCGGCGCGCGGCGGATAATCTCGTCGCCTTCGGCCTGGGCGACGCAGCCGCCCACCGCGATGGTGACGGCGCGGCCGCCCGCCATCATGCGCTCTGCGCGCAGGCCGCGCAGCCGGCCCAGCTCGGAATAGATCTTTTCCGCCGCCTTCTCGCGAATGTGGCAGGTGTTCAGGATCACCAGATCGGCATCGTCCGGCGCATCGACATTTTCATAGCCCATCGGCGCCAGGACGTCCGCCATGCGGGCGGCGTCATAGACGTTCATCTGGCAGCCGTAGCTTTTAATGAAGAGCTTTTTCGCCAACAGCGTTTTCCAAAGGGGCGGGCCGCGCCGGACCGCAACCGCGCCCGGCCCGCGCAGCGTCCGAAACTAGCACCGGGACGGTCTGAGTCAAGAATGGGCGACGGCGGAGCCGCTGGGCTGCGGCACCGCTGGCGGCGGCAGCGCCCGGCCGCTGAGCGCGGCCTGCACCCCGCCATCGACCAGGGAGAAGCAGTAATCGGCGAGCGCCCTGCGGCTGTCGAACCCGTCGCCGCGCACCGGCGGGTGGAACTCCACCGTCACCGCGATGCGGCCGAGCCCCAGCATGCGCCTGAGATGCGGCATCAGGGACATGTCGCCATACCAGGCGACATAGGGCCGCATCAGCCGGCCCATCGGGATGCCATCGAGGGCGGTATAGGCGATCGAGACCGGCTGCACGGTGAGCGGCTCGTCCACGCCGCGCTGCGCGACGGCGAACAGGGCGGACTTGAACGGCAGGACGAAATTGCCGTCGTCGCTGGTGCCCTCGGGAAACAGGACCAGGCTGTCGCCCGCGCGCAGCCGGCCGGCAATGTCGTCACGCTGCTGCGCCGCCTCGATCGCCCGGCGCTGGATGAAAACGGTGCGCTGCAGCCTGGCGAGGAGGCCGAAGAAGGGCCATCCGTCGATCTCCGCCTTGGCGATGAAGGAGGCCGAAATCAGCGAGCCGAGCACGGTGATGTCGATATAGGAGACGTGGTTGGAGACGAACAGCGTCGGGCGCGTCGTCGACCTCTCGCCCCGCACGGTGATGTCGAATCCCATCAGCCGCGTGCAGACCCGGTGGTAGATGAGCGGGATGCGGCCCGGATTCGGCAGGCCGAGGCGCAGCACGAGCCACTGCGACGGGATGACGAGCACCGTAAGGAGGAAATAGCCGGAAAGGCGCAACAGAGCGCGGGCGGAGGAACCCTTGCCTTCGAAGTCAGTCCGAGCCGCCTTTGCGGGCCGATCGTTCATAATGCCGAATGTACTTGTCCGTGACGAGGTCGGTCTTTACCACGATGCTGACGTCGGTGGTATTGAACTGGTGGTCGACCACCGCCCCGTCGCCGACGAAGCCGCCGAGCCGCAGATAGCCCTTGATCAGCGGCGGCAGCGCCGCCAGCGCGGCGCGCACGTCGATGTCGTCCCGCGGGATCGAGCCCATCGCGACGTAGCGTTCGGACAGCGCCCGGGGACGCAGCGGCTCGGGCGCGAGGTGATAGTGCCGCAGATAGGACAGCGGCAGGTTCAGGGCCTCCGGATCGGCGCCGGGCACGCTGGCGCAGCCGAACATCACCGGCACGTCGTAATGGGCGACATAGGCCGCGATCGCATTCCACAGCAGGTTCATGGTCGGCCGGTTACGGTATTCCGCATCGACGCAGGACCGCCCCAGCTCCATGATCTCGCCCGGCTGGGCGACCAGCGGCGAGATATCGTACTCGGCGGCCGAATAAAAGGCCCCGTGCCGCTCCGCCGCGCTGCGCCGCATCAGCCGGTAGGTGCCGACCACCCCGCAGGGCAGGTCCTTCCGGGCGCGATCGATCACCAGCAGATGGTCGCAGGCGGCGTCGAACGCATCGCTGTCGCGGCGCGCGGCGCGGGCGCCGTCGCTGGGCCGGGCGTGCATCTCCTCGTAGAACACGCGGTAGCGCAGCGCCTGGGCCGCGTCGATCTCCGCGTCCCGAACGGCGAGACGCGCGACCAGATTGCCGGTTTCGATCGGCGGGATCGGGGAGTCGGGACGCAGGGGTCTTCCGATCTTTCCCGCGGCGTTCATGAGGCTGGTTGCCATGAGACCAAACCAATACGCGCCAACAATGACGGATTTTTGACGATCAGGACAGACCGTACCCGGACCGTCAGCCCTGGCCGGTGCCCTTGCCCTTCGCCTTCGGCCGCACCTTGGAGCCCAGCGGCACGCCGTAAAGCTCCAGCCGGTCGTCGACGAGCTCATAGCCCATCTCCTGGGCGATGCGCTGCTTCATCGACTCGAGCTCCTCGTTCTCGAACTCGAGCACCTTGCCGGTGCGCATGTCGATCAGATGATGATGGTGATGGTCCTCGGTCGCCGGCTCGTAACGCGACCGCCCGTCGCCGAAATCGTGCCGGTTGATGATGTTCGCGATGTCGAACAGCCGCAGCGTGCGGTAGACCGTCGCAATGCTGATGCGGGGATCGATATCGGACGCGCGGTGGTAGACCTGCTCGACGTCCGGATGGTCCGTCGAGTCGGACAGCACTTGCGCAATGACGCGCCGCTGGCCCGTCATCTTCATGCCTTTTTTCAGGCAGGCGCGTTCGATGCGCGAGACCATCGTTCCCCCTAAGTATTGCCTCCTACAGGCCAGATAAAGTTACTACAGCCGAAGGCAAGCCGCAAACGCAACGACAGGCAGGGATTTACAGGGAAAACGGCGGATCCGCCCGCTCAGCCGCCACGCTGCCGGCCGAGACCGATCTTCTTCGCCAGCGCGCTGCGCTGCTTGGCGTAGTTCGGCGCGACCATGGGGTAATCCGGCGGCAGACTCCAGCGGGCGCGGTATTCCTCCGGCGTCATGTTGTAGGCCGTCTTGAGATGGCGCTTGAGCATTTTCAGCTTTCTGCCATCCTCCAGGCACACGATATAATCCGGGGTGACGGAACGGCGGATCGGCACCGCGGGCTGCAGCTCGGGCGCGGCATCGACCGGGCCCGACACGCTCTCCAGGGTCTTGTATACGGTGCGAACCAGATCCGGAAGCTCCGCCAGCGAGACCGTCGTGCTGCGCAGATGCGCCGACAGGATTTGCGTCGTCCACTGGAGAAGTTCTTCGGCCTTGGGCTTATCGATCATGCAGATGTGCTCCCGGTTCACAGGCGACGAATTTATACTATAAAGGTTCGTTTCGATTAATCAATCGATGTAGCAGTAAATCAGTCGGCAAATGAGCGCACCGGACGACTACTTTTTGGACATCACACAGGATGTATGTCCGATGACATTCGTCAAGACACGGCTTCTTATCGAGAAGATGGCGGCGGGCGAGACCGCCGAGATCCGCCTCAGCGGCGGCGAACCCCTTGAAAACGTGCCAGAATCGGTCGCCGAGCTGGGGCACGAGGTGCTCGGAATCGAGCATGAGCCCGACACGGCGGAACCCGGCATACACCGCATCCGCGTCCGCAAGCGCTGACGCACGCGGCACCGGTGTTAATCCGGAATATTCAGAGGAAGCAGCCGGCTTCCTGCAGGTCGGCGGGATTGTCCACGTCCAGCCAGTGGCCCGTCACGTAGACGGCCCTCACCTCGTGCCCCACGTCGATCAGCCGCTGGACGAGGTCGATCATGCTGGAGTCTGCCAACACGCCCTCCGCCGCCATCGCATCCAGCGTTGCGCGCACCAGGGAAGCCCCGGCCGCGCTGAGCCGGGCCACGCCGATCCATTCGCCGTCGATCGCGGCCTCGTCCAGCCCGGCGCCGATGGCCGTGACCGCAACGGCGTCCTCGTCCAGATAGCCGGCGCGGAACCGCGTCGCGCAGGCGACCAGGTCGCGGGTGCGCGAGGCGGGGTCCGGGTCGCGTTCGCGCCACATCGCATCGACCGCCAGCACGATGTCGCCGTCCGCCGCGCGCAGCCGGTCGAGGATGTACTGGCGGAACAGCACGTCGCCATAGGCCACAACCGTCTCGCCGTCGAGCGTCGCCGCGGCGCAGGCGAGCGTCGCCGCCTCGCCGGTATCGGCGAAGGCGTCGTTGTCCACGGTTTTCACGCTGGGCAGGTTGACCATCTCCTTGCGGTAGCCGCGCACCACCGTGATGTCATGCACCCCGCCGCCATTCAGCGTATCGACCAGCCGGCTGAGGAGCGGCCGGCCGCGCACCTCGACCATGCATTTGGGCCGGTCGGCGGTGAGCGGGCCCAACTCCACTCCGCGCGAGGCCGCCAGCACAATGGCGCGCGGCGCGTCGGGGGTGGTCGGCAGGTACCGCTTCTCGGCGTCGGCCAGCTCGTCGTTGCCGGCCAGCTCGAACACCTGCTTGACCGTGGCGATGCCGTTCTCGACCCCGGCCAGCCCCTCGTCGCGGAAGATGCGCGACGAGGCCTCGCGCATCGCGGTGATCGCGGCGCGCAGATTGTGATTGGCCCAGATGACCAGCGAGACGCTGGCCTCGCGCCAGCGATCGGTCGGGGTGTCGTAATAGGTGGTCGGCACGATCACGACCGGGCAGCGCCCGGCCCATTCGCGCATGAACTCCAGGATCTCGCCGGGGTCGCGCTTCTTGGAATGGATCAGCAGCGCGTCCGCGCCGGCGCCGTGATACGCCTCGGCGCGGCGCAGCGCCTCCGCCATGCCGCGCCCCGATATCAGCGCCTCGATCCGGGCGACGACGCAGAAATCGGCGTCCTCCTGGCTGTCCTTACCGGCCTTGATCTTGCCGCAGAACTCGTCGATATCGGCCAGCGGCTGACCGTCGCCGATGAACGAGTTGGTCTTCGGGAACAGCTTGTCCTCGATGCAGATGCCGGCGATGCCCCGTTGCCCCAGCTTGCGCACCACGCGGCGCACGTTGTTGAAGTTGCCGTAGCCGGTATCGCCGTCCACCAGGATCGGGACCGAGGTGGCGTCGGACATGAACTCCAGCACCTCGAGCACCTGCGTCCAGGACGCCTCGTTGCTGTCGCGCACGCCGAGCGCGGCCGACATGGTCAGCCCCGACGCCCAGATGCCCTTGAACCCCGTCTCCTCGACGATCTTGGCGGAAAGCCCGTCATGGGCCTCCATGATGAACTCGGTCCGGGCCGAGGCCAGCAGGGCCCGCAGCCGGCCCGCCTTGGTATCGGATGCGGGGGCGCGGCTGCGCGCCTGCGCCAGGGACGCGACGTTCGGTGCGGTCGATCGGGTGGCCACCGGCCCCTCCATAAATCGGTGCGATGCGCGCGATTGCGGCAGAGGAAGGACCATAGTTGGGAATCGCCCCGGATTTCAACAAGATGACGATATGGCGACCGGGCCGTGACAGCATGTCCCGGCGGCGGCGGGCGGAGCGGGCCGCGCTAACCCCCCGCTCCCGCATAGCGGGCAAGGCGCACCGAGGCGGCCTCCAGCGCGGCGGGGAACCCGTCCGACATCAGGAAGGCGTACTCCGCCTCGCGCTGGTCGGTCAGCGAATCGAGCCGGCGCAGCGCGTCGTCCACGTGGCCCGGATGGCACATGATCAGCGTGCGCGGCCGCGTGGCCACCAGGAAGCGCCGGAACAGCGCGCCGAAATCGCGGCCGGGCGCCAGGTCGTAAATGCCTGCGAACCCGTCATTGACCGGCACCCCGGCCCGGCGGGCGAGGCGATGCAGCGCCCGGCCCGGAACCGCGAGCCCCAGCGCCCGGCCCACCGATTCGCCGCGCCGCAGCACCGCGGATGCGCGTTCCCGGCCGCTGCGCAGATAGGTGCCGCGTCCGGCATAGCGGTCGCGCACCAGCCCGACCACGACCTCGCGCAGACCCGGCAGGTTCTGGATGTGATGATGGCCGTCCACGAAGTCCGGCGCGCGCCCGAGCGCCGCCTCGAAAGCGTCGAGCTGCGCCGCGAACTCCGCCCGGCATTCGCCGGCGTCCAGCCGGCGGAGCCAGGCCGCCCGCGCCAGCGCCCCGAATGTCGCGGCCCGGCCGCCCGGCGCGGTGCGCGGCATGGCGGTCAGCGGCGACAGCGTGGTCAGGCTGAGATGCACGCCGATATCGGCGTCATCGGCAACGGGCGCGAGCCAGGCGGCATGCTCGGGCCAGTACGGGCTGGCGGTCATGCAGCCGGTGGCCGTGAGGCGACCGGCGCCGATCAGCTCCGCAATGCCCCTGCTGACGGCAGGGGACAGCGCGTAATCGTCGGCGCAGAGAATAACCGGCGTGCGCGCGACGCCGGTCACGCCCGCCCGCCGCGACGAAACCCCTGCTCCCGGAACGATCCGGCCTCAGCCGTCCCGCTCATGCGCGCCTCCGGTCCTGAATCCTGTACCCGGCCTTGCTATGGTATCCGGTCGGCGCGGTCAATCGCGCGCGCAGGCGAAGGGTGGGGCTCGCCGTCCCGATTGACAGCCGGTACCGCCAACTGTAGAGGAAGCGCCGGACAAGGCGGGGGTTTCCATGAGTGAGCAGCTGCGCGTAGCGGTAATCGGGCTCGGCTATGTCGGCCTGCCGCTGGCGGTCAACCTGGCGCGTCACTATCCTGTCACCGGGATCGACATCGACAAGCGCCGCATTGCCGAGCTGAAGGCCGGCGACGACCGCACGCGCGAGATCGAGCACGAGCGCCTGACCGCCACCACCATGGGCTTCACCAGCGAGGCCAGCGACATCCGCGGCTTCGACATCTACATCGTCACCGTGCCGACCCCCGTGGACGCCGACAACCAGCCCGACCTTGCCGCCGTCAAGGGCGCGAGCCGGCTGGTCGGCGGCGTGATGGGCAAGGGCGCCATCGTGGTTTACGAATCCACGGTCTATCCCGGCGTCACCGAGGACATCGCCGGGCCGGAGCTGGAGGCGGCCTCCGGGCTGAAATGCGGCGTCGATTTCTTCCTCGGCTATTCGCCGGAGCGCATCAACCCGGGCGACAAGGAGCACACGGTCGACCGCATCACCAAGGTGGTCGCGGGACAGACGCCGGCGGTAGCCGCGACGCTGGCGGAGATGTACGGCAAGCTGACCACCGGCGGCGTGTTCATGGCGCGCGACATCAGGACCGCGGAAGCCGCGAAGGTGATCGAGAACTGCCAGCGCGACATCAACATCGCCTTCATCAACGAGGTCGCGACCATCTTCCAGAAGATGGGGCTGTCGGTATACGACGTGCTGGAAGCCGCGGGCACGAAGTGGAACTTCCTGAAGTTCAGCCCCGGCCTCGTCGGCGGGCACTGCATCGGGGTGGACCCATTCTACCTCGCCCACGCCGCCACCGCGATGGGCCATCATCCGGAGATCATCCTGGCCGGGCGGCGCATCAACGACCAGATGGGCGGCTACGTCGCCGAGTGCATCGCGCGCGAGATGGCGAAGCAGGGCAAGGGCGCCGGCACAAGGGTGCTGATGCTGGGGCTCACCTTCAAGGAGAACGTGCCGGACCTGCGCAATTCGCACGTCATCGACATCGTGAAGGGGCTGCGCGACCGCGGTTTCCGGATCGACGTGCACGACGCCTTCGCCGACCCGGAAGAAGCCAAGGCGATCTTCGGCATCGCGCTGCGCCAGACGCTGGAGGCGGCGGAGCCATACGACTGCATTATCGGCGCGGTGCCGCACGAGCCCTATGTCGCGTTCACGGCCGAAACCTTCCGCGCGCTGCTCGGCGATCGCGGACTGGTCGCGGACGTGAAGGGCATGTGGCGCGGCCTCGCCCTGCCGGACACGTACCGCCGCTGGCAGCTATAGGGCGGCGGACTCCCGCCTGTCGGGACGCGGATGCGCCGGATCGTAGAGCGCGAGAAAACTCGACACCGCGTGATCGATCCGCCGCAGCAGCTCGGTCTCGTCGGGCCGGTTGAGGACGCCCAGCAGCGCGCGAAGCTGCAGGCGGCCGGTCAGCGCCCCGATGAACGCCTCGGCGGCGAGGTCCGGGTCGGCGACATAGAGCCGGCCGTTCCGCGTTTCCCACGCGAGGTAGTCGGCCAGCATGGCGATGAGGCGCCCCGCCCCGACCGCGTAGATCGCGCCGCCGAGTTCCGGGAAGCGCGCCGATTCCGCTACGATCAGGCGGTACAGGGCCAGCGAGGAGGGGCGCAGCATGAGGGTGAGAAGGTCCCGACCGAACGTCCGGAGCAGACGGTCGGGCGTCGATGCCGCCGCGTCGCGCAGCACGAGCGGCGCCATCAGCGTCGCCGTCAGGTCCTCGACGATCCCCTTGAACAGCGAGTCCTTGCTGTGGAAATGGTTGTAGACCGTCTGCTTGGACACGCCGGCCTCGGACGCGATCAGGTCCATGCTGGCGGCCCCGTAGCCGAGCCGGAGAAAGACGTCGGTGCCCGCGCGCTGAATCGCCCGATGCTTGCGGCCCGACGCGTCCGGCATTGCGCTGGCGGTTCTCTGTGCCATATTGACCCTGCTTTGCTGACAGGCTAGATTGGACTGTACGGTCCAGTCTAGGATCGGTCGAAACAATGGAACTGTCAATGGGCCGGGCATCGAAATTCTGGGTAGCCTCGGGTGTCGCGGCGCTTCTGCTGGGCGGCGGGGGATACCATTACCTGACGGAAAGGGATGCGCCCGCCGGACCCGTCGCTCAAGCGGCCACCCCGCCCGCCGAAAAGACCGTCGCCGTGGAGGCGGAGCGGGCTTCCGTCGGCGTCGTGCTGGAGGATCTCAACGCGGTCGGCACGCTGCGGGCGAACGAGGCCGTCGCCGTTTCGCCCGAGATCGCCGGGCGCATCGACCGCATCCGCTTCGACGAGGGCGACGAGGTTGCCGCCGGCGACGTGCTGGTGGAGCTCGACGCGGCGATCCTGCGCGCCGAGCTGGCCAAGGCCCGTTCCGATCTCACCCTCGCCGAAGCCAATCGCACGCGCGCCATGACGCTGGCGCGGCAGGGCACCGGCACGCTGCGCGCGCGGGACGAGGCCCTTGCGGCCCACCAGGCGGCGCAGGCGAACATCGCGCTCGCGCAGGCCCGGCTCGACAAGGCGTCGATCAGGGCGCCGCTTTCCGGGATTGTCGGGCTGCGCGCGGTCAGCGCCGGCGCCTATGTCACGCCCGGCGACCGGATCGTGGAGCTGGCCGACATCGACCCGATCAAGGTGGATTTCCGGGTGCCCGAGCTCGCGCTTTCGAGCCTGCGTCCCGGCCAGGCCATACGCGTCGCGGTCGACGCCGTGCCGGGAAAGACGTTCGACGGCGCCGTCTACGTCATCGATCCCATCGTCGACGAGAACGGCCGCGCCATACGGCTGCGCGCCCGCGTCGCGAATCCCGACCGCGCGCTGTTCCCCGGCCTGTTCGCGCGGGTGCAAATCGTGATCGAGCGGCGCGCCAACTCGGTTCTCGTGTCGGAATCCGCGGTCTTCGCCCGCGGGCAGGAGCGGTTCGTCTATCGCGTGGTCGATGGCCGGGCGGTGCTGACGAAAATCGAGCTCGGCCAGCGGCGGCCCGGCCAGGTCGAGGTGACGGCCGGTCTCGCCCCCGATGCGGTGGTCGTCACCGCGGGCCACCAGCAGGTCCGGGACGGCGGCCGCGTCGAGATCATCGAGCCGCGCACGGGAAGCTGAGGTGAATTTTTTCGAATTCTTCATCCGGCGGCCCGTCTTCGCGACGGTGATGAGCCTGATCGTCATCCTGATCGGGCTGGTATCCTATCTGCAGCTCACCGTCCGCGAATACCCGGATATCGACGAGCCGATCGTGTCGGTGAGGACCGACTATCCCGGCGCGAGCGCCGAGATCATCGAGACGCAGGTCACGCAGGTCCTCGAAGGCTCCGTCGCCGGCATCGAGGGCATCGAGACCATGTCCTCGAGCAGCCAGCCGGAAGAGAGCCGGATCACCGTGCGGTTCCGGCTCGGCACCGATCCCGACGTGGCGGCGAGCGACGTGCGCGACCGCGTGTCCCGCGTGAGCAACAGGCTGCCCGACGAGATCGAGACGCCGCGCATCGCCAAGGTGGAGGCCGACGCCCAGTCGATCATCTACATCGCCTTCACCAGCGACCGGCATTCGCCGATCGAGATCTCCGATTACGCCGACCGCTACGTCCGGGACAGATTGCAGAACCTTCCCGGCGTCGCGGAGGTCCGCATCTTCGGCGAGCGCCGCTACGCCATGCGCATCTGGCTCGACCGCGCGCGGCTCGCGGCGTACCGGCTGACGGCGGAAGACGTCGAGAACGCGCTGCGCAACCAGAACGTGGAGGTGCCGTCCGGCCGCATCGAAAGCCTGGACCGCGAATTCACGGTGCTGTCCCGCACCGGGCTCGTCACGCCGCAGCAGTTCGAGCGCGTCGTGGTCAAGGACGCCGACGGGTTTTCCGTGCGCATAGGCGACGTGGCGCGCGTCGAGGTCGGCCCGCAGGACGAGCGCCGCGTCACCCGGTTCAACGGCGACAACGCCGTGATCCTCGGCATCGTCAAGCAGGCCACCGCGAACCCGCTGGACGTGTCCAACGCCATGCGGGAGGTGCTGCCCGACCTGGCCGGGGACCTGCCGCAGGGCATGAACGCGCAGATCGCCTACGACAAGTCGATCTTCATCGACCGGTCCATCGAGGCCGTCTACACCACGATCGGCGAGGCCGTGGCGCTGGTCGTCGTCGTCATCTTCTTCTTCCTGCGGACCATCCGGGCGACGATCATCCCGCTGGTCACGATTCCGGTCTCTCTGGTCGGCTCGTTCGCGCTGATGAGCGTGCTCGGCTTCTCCATCAACACCCTCACCCTGCTCGCCATGGTGCTGGCGATCGGGCTGGTCGTCGACGACGCCATCGTCGTGCTGGAGAACATCCATCGCCATGTCGAGGACGGCATGAAGCCGATCCGCGCCGCGATGGTCGGGATCGGCGAGATTTCCGGCGCAGTGGTCGCGATGACGCTGACGCTCGCCGCCGTCTATGCGCCGGTGGCATTTACACCCGGACGGACCGGCACGCTGTTCGCCGAGTTCGCGCTCACGCTCGCCGGCGCGGTGCTGGTCTCGGGTTTCGTGGCCCTGACGCTGAGCCCCATGATGTGTTCGCGGCTGCTGCGGACGCACGAGACGCACGGCCGGACATACCTGGCGCTGGAGCGCGGGCTGCTCGCCCTCAACCGCGGCTACCAGAACGTCCTCGAAGCGACGCTCCGCGTTCGCCCGGCGGTCGTCCTGGTCGCCGTCCTGGTCGCCGGCGCGAGCTACGTCCTGCTCACCGGCCTCAAATCGGAGCTGGCGCCGGTGGAGGACCGCGGCGTCCTGTTCACCGCCGGCCGCGCGCCCGAAGGCTCGACCGTCGATTTCACCAGCCGCTACGCCGGACAGTTCGAGGCGCTGCTGAACAAGATCCCCGAGGTCCAGCACTACTTCGTCATCGTCGGCTCGCGCGCCGTGAACGAGCTGATCTCGTTCTCGCAGCTCACCCCGTGGGAGGAGCGCGCGCGCACCCAGATGGAGATCGTGCGCGAGGTTCAGCCGAGCCTCTCCAGGATCGCGGGGGTACGGGCATCGGCCAACAATCCGGGATCGTTCGGGCAGAGCGCCCGCAACAAGCCCGTCGAGTTCGTCATCCAGACGTCGGAGAGCTACGAGCAGCTGGACAGGTACGTCGACAGGTTCCTCGCCGAGGCGGAGAAGTTTCCCGGGCTCATCAATCTCGACAGCGACCTGCGGCTCAACAATCCGCAGATCGACGTCGAGGTCGATCGCGAACGCGTGGCCGACATGGGCGCCGGCGTCGTCACCGTGGGGCGGACGCTCGAGACGCTGCTCGGCGGCCGGCAGGTGACCCGTTTCAACCAGAACGGGGAGCAGTACGACGTCGTCGTCCAGGTTGCGGCCGACGACCGGCGCACGCCGGACAACCTCAACGACATCTATGTGCGCGGCCGCAACGGCTCGATGATCCAGCTGTCCAATCTGGTCCGGGTGCGCGAGAACGTGGCGCCCACGGAGCTGAACCGCTTCAACCAGTTCCGCTCGGCCACGATCACCGGGAACATCGCCCCCGGCTATTCGCTCGGCGAAGCGCTCGCCGCGCTGGAGGCCGCGGCGGAACGGGTGCTGCCCCAGTCGGTAAGATACGACTATTCCGGCGAGTCCCGCGAGTTCAGGGAGGCCGGCACGAGCCTGGTGTTCGTCTTCGCGCTCGCGCTCTGCTTCATCTTCCTGGTGCTCGCGGCCCAGTTCGAAAGCTTCATGGACCCGCTGATCATCATGCTGACGGTGCCTCTGTCCATGACAGGGGCCCTGCTCGCCCTCAACCTGACCGGCGGCACGCTCAACATCTACAGCCAGATCGGGCTGGTGACGCTGATCGGGCTGATCAGCAAGCACGGCATCCTGATCGTGCAGTTCGCCAATCGCCTGCAGGACGAGGGCCGGTCGGTCCGCGAGGCGGTCGTCGAAGCCGCCGCGCTGCGGCTGCGTCCGATCCTGATGACGACGGGCGCGATGGTGTCCGGCGCGGTGCCGCTGGCCTTCGCCACCGGCGCGGGCGCCGCGAGCCGGCAGGAGATCGGCTGGGTGATCGTCGGCGGCATGACCTTCGGCACGCTGCTGACCCTGTTCGTCGTGCCGACGGCATACACGCTGCTGGCGCGCGACCGCGGCAAGCTGCGCGCGGCGGAGGCCAGCCCGGTGCCCGGCCCGGCCGAGTGACCGCGCCGGCCGGTACGGTTTCCGGAAGAGCGGCCGCTACTTCTCGTCGGTCATCCGGCTGAGGGCCCATTTGACCTGGCCCTGGCCGTCCCTGGCGGCGCCGGCGATGACGATCTGGCCGGTGCGGCGCACCTCGCCCGACGCGCCGAGATAGACGCTTTCCTGCAGCGATATGGTCCCGCCGCCGGCGCGCAGCCGCCAGCCGCCGCCGCTGGCAAGGCGCAGCAGCACGGTGGAGCCCTGCTGCACCAGCGATGCCTTGACCGCCGGGTGCAGATGGAACCGCACCGCGAACCGGTGCGCGCCGGACCCGTCGATCGTGTCCTCGCCCCGCAGATCGCCGCCGGAGGCGCCGAGATAGAGCCGGCGGGTATGGGTGACGCCCAGCGCGCGGCGCCAGCCGTCATGCGTGGCCTCGATCCAGATGTTGCCGTCGCCCTCGCGGCGTTCGACCGCGACATGCTCGGGCCGCGCGCCGAGCCCGCCGTCGGGCAGCAGCTCGGACGAGTTCACGTCGTCCACCGTCACGGTCGAGTGGGCGGCGGTGGTGCGCTGGGCGGTGCGCCAGGACTCGTTCTCGCCGGCATGCGCCCCGCAATTGACGATCAGCCGCTCCTTGCCGACGCTCATCTCGAAGCTCAGCGTGCCGGCGTGGGCATGGGCATCGAAACCGGGCGGGGCGGGACAGCCGGTATCCATGATCACCAGCGTCCGGTTGGCGGTCAGCCGCTCGAACCCGGCATGGGGGGCGGAGTCCAGCGGCTTGCCGCGCGCCTCCGCCCGGGTCAGGGTGACGTCGATCAGCCAGGGCTCGGATTCGATCGAATCGTTGAACAGCGCCAGCCCGCCGTCTCCATGGCGGAAGAACCGCGCCATCGGCGTCATCCGGTCGATGGCGTTCTGCAGCGCGTGCGGCACCTCCGCCCCGGAGTCGCGCAGCACCGCGCGCATGTCGACCAGATCGCGCAGCACCGACAGATGCACCGCCGGGCTGCGTTCGGCATGGCCGCCGTCGCCCAGCACCTGGCGGCCGATCTCCGCCTCCAGCATCCGCACCCAGCGCGGCAGACGCGCCTCATGGCCTTCCAGACCGGCCGCGGCGAAGATCAGCCCCTTCAGCGCCACCAGCCGGGCGCTGCCGGGCGGGGTCATGCGCACGATGCGGGCGAGATGCCGCGCCTGCAGCCCGGCGCTGGCATAGAGCCGGTCGCGGAACGCGGCGCTGGTCCCGGCGCAGAGGAACTCCGCATGCACCAGCCAGTTGGCGATGCGCGCGCCGAGGATATGGGGCCGCCACGTCAGCGGCTGCCACCAGCCTTCATGCTCGATCCAGTCGTCGATCAGGGCGCGGCCGCGGGCGCGGGCGACGTCGCCGCCCGCCGCGCGCAGGTCGCGCAGCCAGTCGAACGTCGCCGCCTCGGCCCGCCAGCGGTTCGACATGCCGCTGCCGCGCCAGGGCGAATCGACGCCGCGCAGCACCTGTCCCGCCGCCGCGAAGTCGCCGGCGACGATGATCGCGCCGCGGCTGGCGTCGCCCGGCCATGAATCCGCGGCGTTGAACGCCGCCGGCCGGGCCGGGGCGCCGCCCAGCGACCAGCGATAGGGCGTGGTGGAAAAGACCGGCCGCAGGAGGGCATAGGCGATGCGTCCGCCGTTGATCCGCCGGCGGCGGTGCCCGAGGCTCGCGATCCGCCAGCCGAGTCTCATGCGCCGCCGCGCAGCCGGGCGATGCGCGCGGCGTACGCCTTCTCTCCGCGCTGGGGCCGCCGGGCCTTCGCATCGCCCCTGAACACCGCGGTCCCGGCAACCAGCACGTCGGCGCCGGCCGCGACGGCGAGCGGCGCCGTCTCGGGATCGATCCCGCCATCGACCTCCAGGTCGATCCGGCGCCCGGTGGCGTCGATCATCTTGCGCAGCGCGGCGATCTTGGACAGCTGGCTGCGGATGAATTTCTGGCCGCCGAAGCCGGGGTTCACCGTCATCACCAGCACCAGGTCGACCATGTCGAGCACCTGCGCCACGGCCTCCGCCGGGGTGGAGGGGTTGAGCGACACCCCCGCCTTGCGTCCGCAGGACCGGATGAGCTGCAGCGTGCGGTGCAGATGCGGCCCGGCCTCGGCATGCGCGGTGATGATGTCGGCGCCGGCCTCGGCGAAGGCCGGCACGAAGGCATCCACGGGCGAGATCATCAGATGCACGTCGAACGGCCGCCGGCTGGCGCCGCGCAGCGCCTTCACCACGTCCGGGCCGATGGTGATGTTGGGCACGAAATGCCCGTCCATCACGTCGACATGGATGTAGTCCGCGCCAGCGCGCGTGATGGCGCGTATCTCCTCGCCCAGCCGGGCGAAATCGGCGGACAGGATGGAGGGGGCGATGCGGGTCTTCTGTTGCACGTCAGAGGGTCTTTCGGGATGCGGTCAGTCGGGCTCGAACAGGGTCTGGCCGGATGTGCGGGAAACGGTTCACACGCGTCAGCCCAGCCGCGCTGCCGTGAGAGAAGGCCGGGAGTCCGGGACTGCGCAAAACGGCCCCGTCAGAAAATCGTGCGAACGAACGGCGCCACCGCCGAGCCCTGGGTCAGGATCACCAGGCCGAGGAACAGCAGCAGCAGCACGACAATGGGCAGCAGCCAGAACGTCTTGCGCGCCCGGAGGAACATCCACAGCTTCCTGACGAACGACATGGGCGGCGGTCCTGGAACGGGTTGCGCATCGAATCCGGGGCCGACCCGGCCGCCGGGCGGGCCCCTGCCAAGCGCCGTCATGATAGGCCCCGCCGGCGTCATGGCCAAGAATAACGCCGGACCGGTTCCGGCCCGAACGGCCATCCGATGCAGGGGAGGTCCCGAAAACGACGCCGAAGGGGCGCGCGGAGCTTTCATGCGTGTCTTTGCGATCGGCCATGGGACGGGCGTTTCCGGATCGTCAGCGACGCTGGTTCTCGTTGTAGGATAACGGCTGCGTCGCTTCAAGGGACGCTAGCGTCGCAGCAGCGCCGCGCCGCCGCGCAGAAACGGTCTCAGGCCGCGCAGCTGCGCCACCAGCGCCGTCCGCCACACCCGCCGCCCGTAAAGCAGCGAGGCCCGGCGCAACGCCTCCGCCACATCGCCATTCAGATGCGGAGCAAGCGCGGCGGCGGCAGCCGGCCGGTCCAGCAGGGAAGCGGCATGGTCGAAATAGCCGTAGGCCATCGCGATCCAGCCCGCCTTCAGCGCCCGCGCGCCGTCATCCGCCAGCGTCTCCGGGTCGCGGAAGTAGAGATGGTCGCCGTGCGCCAGCCCGCCGCGCGAATAGGGCACCGGGCCCCGTCCGGCCTGCGGATGCACCGGACCGGCGCGGCGGCGCCAGCGCGCCGGGCGGATCAGGTCCATCAGCAGAAAGCCGGCCTCTTCCATCAGGCGGTCGACGGCGTGCGCCGCCATCTGGCCTTCGCGCAAAGGCATGAAGCTGACCTCCACCTTCACCGCCAGCGCCGACGCGAGGGCGATCGGCGCGGCGGCAAGGATCTCGCCCTCCGCCCCTTCCACGTCCAGCTTGAGGAAATCCGGCGCGGGGACGCCGAATCGGACAACCGCCCCGTCCAGCGTTTCGGTGTCCACCCCGGCCGTCGTCCGGATATCCGACCAGGCCCTGTGGTCGTGCGCCGCCGCCGTCGCGGCCACCGGGGGCAGCAGGCTGGAGGATTGCGGATCGGCGGCGATATGCAGCGTGCGGGGCCCCGCATGGCCTGAGATCGCCGTCGGCAGATGCCGCAGGCTGCGCCACGGGGAGCCCGTCGCCCCCTGAAGCTGCGCGAAGGCCGCGGGCTCGGGCTCGAAGCCGACGCCGTCGACCGCGAAGGCAATGGGCAGCAGGTCCGGCTCGAAACCCTCGCGGGCGCCGATGTCGAGCCCCTGCACCGGCAGGGCGTCCATCGCGGCGGCGAACGGGGTGCGGCGGAACAGGTCGGTCTGCGCCACGGGGCTGAGCCTCTTCTCTCTGCTGCGTAGGGCAGGGCGATAATAGGCGGTTACGCGGCCCGGCGCAGCCGCGCGATATAGAACCCGTCCATCCCGCCCTGCGCCGCCATGTGGCAGGGCAGGGTGCGCAGGTCGCCGGCTTCCGTGACCGCCTCTTCCGGCGCGCCGGCTTCGCCGGCCGCGATCGCCTCGCGCGCAAATCCGTCCAGCCCGGCTAGCAGGGCGTCGATGCGCGCCGCCCCTTCCTCCGGCTGCAGCGAGCACACGCTGTAGACCAGTACCCCGCCCGGCTTCACCATCGCGGCGGCGGCGCGCAGCAGCGCGTCCTGAGTCGCGGCAACGGAGGCGGCCGAGCCCGCGCCCTTCAGCCACGGGATGTCGGGATGGCGGCGAATGGTGCCGGTCGCAGTGCAGGGCGCGTCCAGCAGCACGGCCTCGGCAGGGGCCGGCGACCGCCACGCGGCGGCGTCGGCCGTTACGGTTTCCGCCGTCAGCTTCAGCCGGTCCAGGTTGCGGCGCAACGTCGCGAGCCGCGCCTCCGACCGGTCGACGGCCACGACGCGCGCTCCGGCGGCGGCGAGCTGCGCCGTCTTGCCGCCCGGCGCGGCGCAGAGATCGATCACCGCGCGCCCCTCCGCCCGCCCGCCGAGCGACGACAGCAGCACGCGCGCCGGCAGCGCGGCGGCGGCGTCCTGCACCCACCACGCGCCCTCCTCGAAACCGGGCAGCGAGGCGATCATGCCGGCGCGCCTGAGGCGCAGCATGCCGCCAGGCAGGATCTCCGCGCCCAGCGCCGCGGCCCAGCGCGCGGCGTCGTCCGTCTTCACCGAGAGGTCCAGCGGCGGCTCGTCCAGATGCGCGGCGGCGATGCGGCGGCAGGCATCCTCGCCGTAGGCGTCCTGCCACGACCGCCACAGCCAGTCCGGCGTGTTGAGCCGCGCGGCATCGGCGGCAGCAAAGGCCGCGCGCCCTTCGCGGTCGCAGCGCCGCAGCACGGCGTTGACCAGCCCCTTCATCCGCTCCGCCCCGTTCGCCTCTGCCAGCCTGACCGCGGTGTCGACCACCGCGTGCGGCGGCGCCTCGAGCACGAAGAGCTGCGCCGCGCCGAGCCGCAATACCGCCCGGGCCGCATGCGCCTTCTCGGGCAGCGGACGGTCGATGAACCCCGCAAGCACCGCATCGATCTGGCCCAGCCGGCGCAGCGTGGCGGCGACCAGCGCCCGGGCGAAGGCGCGGTCGCGCACGCTCAGCCGGTCCAGCCCGCGGTCGGCCGCCAGCGCCTCGTCCAGCGCGACGCCGTCCTGCAGCACGCGGCCGAGCAGGGCGAGTGCGGCGGCCCGGGCCTCGAGGCCCTGCCGGGCGGTGTGATCGGGCATTGCGACCGTGGCGGACAATGAAAAGCGCGCCGCCACGGATTAAAGAAAACGCGGCCCCGCGTCACCCGCTATTTCCGAGGAATGCGTCCCGTACGGGGATCGGAGCGGAGCGGGCAGCGTTTCATGGCGCGCAATCCGAACAGGCGGTCGCGCGTCCCTTGATGATCGTCGAGTGCCTTCTTTTCCGCGGCATTTTCCTCGGCTGCCAACATCAGCGGCATAAAAAGAACGGCGCCAATGTAGCCAATCGTCTGGTTTTTTCGCCGATTGCCGGCGACCGTCCCCTCCAGCTCGTCCATGGCCTGTGAAATCTCGAACAGCCGCGCATCGATCTCCTCGCAGGAAAGGGCGAGTTCCGCTTCCTGGTAGGCTGCTGGAGTATTGTCGTTCCGGCCCTCGACCGACGTTATGTCGGGCGGCAGCTCCGGCGCAGCCCGACTGCATGCGGCGGCAAACAACGCCAGGACGACCGCAGGACCGAGCCTATTTAAACTTGACCGCACGGCCTTTTCCATCCAGCGAACCCCAGGTCATGAACGATATGCCGACCGTGCCGTAACGGACCAGTATGACGGCATCGGCGCCTATCTTCGACGCTACGGCACGCAGCTTTTGGGCTACAAGCTCCTTGGTCGGGTCAGGATGAAGAAGCGACGTCTTGTTCACCGTTACCGAAATATCCCCTATCGCCTCGTACGGACGGTCCCCGATGTCGCTCTCTGTGATAACGATTTTGGCGGGATCGGTTCTGGGAAGAGAGGCTGTCTGGCCGGCATCACCGGACGGCGCGTCAGGCCTCTGAACGTTCGCTGTCGACCAGCTGCCGGAACAGGCACCCAGCATCAAGAGCAGAGGCGCGACCAGAAACGAACGTCCGAATTTCATGATGTTCTTCCCCCAAAATCCCCGGACCGCTTTTACCAGCCCGAGGAAAACAGGGAAAGAACTTCTGTACGATCGCTCAACCCATGGGAAGCGAATGCCGACAGACGCGGCCGCCTGTCCGCCTCAGCCCCACGGGCCGGCGACGCCGGCCATCTCGCGCAGGCGGCGGACGCGGTTGGCGGTGGCGGGATGGGTGGAGAACAGGCCGTCCACGGCGCCGCCGTGCAGCGGGTTGACGATGAACATATGCGCCGTTGCCGGGTTGGATTCGGCGACGCGGTTGTCGATGCGGCGGCTGCCCGCCTCCAGCTTTTCCAGCGCCGAGGCGAGCCAGAGCGGATGGCCGCAGATCTCGGCCCCGCCGGCATCGGCCGAATACTCGCGGGTGCGGCTGATCGCCATCTGCACCAGCGCGGCGGCGACCGGCGCCAGCACCATCAGCAGGATCGTGCCGATCAGCCCCAGCGGGTTGTTGCGGTTGCCGCCGAAGAACAGCGCGAAGGTGGCGAGCATGGAGATGGCGCCCGCGATCGTCGCCGTCACGGTCATGATCAGCGTGTCGCGGTTGCGGACATGGGAAAGCTCGTGCGCCATCACGCCGGCGATCTCCTCGTGGCTGAGATCGCGCAGCAGCCCGGTGGTCGCGGCGACGGCGGCGTTCTCGGGGTTGCGCCCGGTGGCGAAGGCGTTGGGCTGGTCGTTCTCGATGATATAGACCTTCGGCATGGGCAGGCCGGCGCGGTCGGCGAGCTGACTGACGATGCCGTAATAGGCCGGCGCCGTGCGCGCATCCACCTCGCGCGCGCCGTACATCGACAGCACCATCCGGTCCGAGTTCCAGTACGCGAACAGGTTGGTGCCGCAGGCGAAGACCAGTGCGATCAGCATGCCTGCCTCGCCGCCGAGCAGGAACCCGATGACGAGGAACAGCGCCGTCAGCGCCGCGAGCAGGAGGGCGGTGCGGAAATAGCTCATTCCGTGATGTCCGCTGCGTTTCCATCCGATGCCGGAGCCGGGGAAAGCCGGCCCGGGGCCGCCCAGTATGTGGCCCGCCGGGAGGCCCGGATCAAGACGCCGGGCGCAGCCGCGCCGCGCCGGAAAGATGCGACATTGCGCCGCGCCGGCCTGTCGAGGACAATCCGGATGCGCGCACCGAAGAGAAACCCCTCCCCCGGAAACGATTCTTGCTGATGCGGACGAAACGGCCCGGAACCTGTAGCGCGGCGCGCGCCGTCCGCCCCGTGACGCGGCCCCCCGGCCGCGGCCGGGACGAGGGCTGAGGCCGTGGCGCAGCCGCTGTCGGAAGGGGGCCGGATCGCCCGCAACTTCGCGGCGCTGTTCTCGTCGCAGGCGGCGGCCGCCGCCGCGGGGCTGGTCGCCACCGCCTTCCTGGCCCGCATGCTCGGCACCGAATCGTTCGGCGTGCTCGGGTTCGGCGTGGCAATCCTGTCCTATTTCGGGCTGCTGGTGACGCTCGGCACCGACGTCTATGGCGCGCGCGAGATCGCACAGACTCCAGCCAGGGCGGCACGGCTGGTCCACGACCTGCTGGGGCTGCGGACCGCAACCGTCGCGGCGGTCTCCGTTCTCTATTTCGTCGTCGTCTTCGCGCTCGACCTGCCCGAGCGGGTCCGCGTCGTGCTGTGGATCCAGGGGGCGGGGCTTCTGGCGACCGCCTATACGCTGGACTTCGTCTTTCAGGGGCTGCAGCGCATGGGCGCCATCGCCGCGCGCCAGACGATGGCGTCCGCGCTGTCGCTCGCTCTGGTGCTGCTTGTCGTGCGGACGCCCGAGGACGTCTACCTCGCCGCCCTCGCCCCGGTAGCGGCGGGCGCGCTGACGGCGGGCTGGCTGGCGCTGCGCATGCACCGCGCCGTCCTCCCCTTCGGCATCGCCGTCCGCCCGGCCGCGTGGCGGCCGATGCTGAAGGCATCGCTGCCGATCGCGGTCGCCCAGCTCATGGGGGCGGTCTTCTTCTATATCGACATCGTCATGCTGGGCTTCATGGAAACGCCGCATCTGGTCGGCGTCTATGTCGGCATGTCGCGGGTGCTGATGGTCACCCTGGTCGCCGCCGGGCTGATCGGCAGCGTCTTCCTGCCGGTCGTCGCGGCTGCGTGGCCGGACGCCGGGCCGATGCGCGCGCGCTATCGCGACTTCATGATCGCGGCACTGCTGGCCGGCGCGCCGGTCGCCCTTGCCGGGATGGCGTTCCCGGCGGAGATCGTCTCCGTGATCTTCGGTGCGCCCTATCTCGGCGGCACGACGGCGCTGACGATCCTGATGGGAATGACCCTCGCGGCCTATCTGGCGATGGCGCCGGCCGGCGCGCTGACCTCCTGGCACGACCAGACCTGGCACATGGTCGCCTTCTCGGCCGGGGGCGTCGCGAACGTCGCGCTCAACCTGGTCCTGATCCCGCGCTACGGCATCGAGGGCGCGGCGACGGCGACGCTGCTGGCGCAGCTGCTGGTTCTGGCGGTGGCGGCCACGCGAATATGGCTGCGGTTCAGGCTGTTCGAGATGGGGCCGGCCGCCGCGCTGGTCCTCGCCGCCGCAATCGCGGCCGCGGCGGCGCGCTGGCTGGCAGACGCCGTGCTCGGCGACGCCCCGGCGCTGGCCGTGCTGGCCGTGGGAGGGACCTGCGGGGCGGCGATCTATCTGGGGCTGGTGGCCGCCATGCGCATCGTGCCGCTGCGCCGCCTGCGCGGGGCGGTCGCCGGACGGCTGCGCAAGGACGATGCCGGAGACAGGTGACGGGCGGATGGCGGATCGACGACGTGCCGATCCGCCGCATCGCCCGGCGCCGCGCCCTGCGCTATATTCGTGCCGAAGCTCCAGCACGACGGACACCGAGACATGACCGGCAAGACGGACGAGAAGACACCGACCGCCACGCCCGGCGACGACGCGCCCGGCGAGGAAAAGGCCGACGCGCCGAAGGAGATCGGCGGGCGCAAGGGCCCCGACCCGACCCGCTACGGCGACTGGGAGAAGGACGGACGCTGCGTGGATTTCTGAGAAGCGGCCGCCGCCCGGTCAGATCCCGTTCTTCGCCAGCAGCGCCTTCAGCGAGACCGCCGGCCGCGCGCCGTAATGCTGGATGACCTCGGCCGCCGCCAGCCCGCCGATGCGGGCGCAGTCCGCCAGCTCGCGGCCCTGCGTCAGCCCGTACAGGAATCCCGCGGCATAAAGATCGCCGGCGCCGGTGGTGTCGACCACCTTCTCGACCGGCATGGCCGGCACGGCCTGCGTCCGGCCGCCGGAGACGACCACCGATCCGTTTTCCGAGCGCGTCACCGCCGCGATCTCGCACTGGTCCGAAATCCTGCTCACCGCGGCATCGAAATCGTCCACGCTGTACAGCGACGTGATTTCCGCCTCGTTGGCGAACAGGATGTCGACATGGCTTTCGACCAGATGCAGGAAGGCGGCGCGGTGCCGGTCGACGCAGAAGGCGTCGGACAGCGTCAGCGCCACCTTGCGCCCGGCGGCGTGCGCGATCTCCGCGGCATGGACGAAAGCCTCCTTCGCCGCCTCCTTGTCGAACAGATAGCCTTCCAGATAGGTGATCCGAGAGGCCTCGATCGCCGCCGCGTCGATGTCGCCGATGCCGAGCTCGACCGAGACGCCGAGAAAGGTCTGCATCGTGCGCTCCGCGTCGGGGGTGACGAAGATCAGGCAGCGCGCCGTCGGCGGGCCGTCATTGGCGGGCTGGGTGCGGTAATCGACGCCGACCGCCTGGATGTCGTGGCGGAACACGCCGCCGAGCTGGTCGTTGCGCACCTTGCCGATATAGGCGCCGGCGCCGCCGAACGAGGCGATCCCCGCCAGCGTGTTGGCCGCCGAGCCGCCGGAGGATTCCATCCCCGGCCCCATCTGGCCGTAGAGGTCGCGCGCCTGGTCCGCGTCGATCAGCGTCATCGCGCCCTTGGCGAGGCCGAGCGTCTCGATCTGCGCCTCGTCCGCCTGGGCGATCACGTCCACGATCGCATTGCCGACGCCGATCACGTCGTAGGTGGCATCCGCCATAGGTGGGGTATCTCCTGTCGTTATGTGCCGGGTTTGCGAGCGGCGCAGTATAACGGCCCCGCCCGGCATTGAAAGGGAGGGGCGGGCGGGCGCGCCGTCCGCCTTGCCCCCGCGATGGCCGGCGGCTATGGATGGCGCGATGTTTGCAGCGTTCTTCAAGGCGATCGGGCAGTTCCCCGACCCGCGCATCCAGAGCGTGGTGTGGCGGGGCGTGCTGTATTCGATGGTGCTGTTCTTCGTCCTGATCGCGCTGGCGGGGTGGGGGTTCGGCGCGACGCGCGCGTTCGAGGCGGCCTGGGCGGAATGGATCGCGGACGCGCTCGGCTGGGGCGCGGCGGTGGTGGCCGCCGTCGTCCTGTTTCCGGGGGCGGTGCTCACCATCCTGTCGCTGATGCTGGACGAGATCGCCGAGGCGGTGGAGACGCGGCACTACCCCGACCTGCCGCCCGCCCGCAGCCAGCCGGCAATGGAGGCGCTGGTCGCGGGGCTGAAGCTGTCCGGCGCGGTGATGATCTGGAACGTGCTGGCCCTGCCGCTCTACCTGGTTCCGGGGCTGAATGTTTTTGTTTTCTACGGGTTGAACGGGTATCTTCTCGGTCGCGAGTATTTCGAGCTGGTCGCCTGCCGCCGGCTCGATCCCGGGGGCGCGAAAGCGCTGTGGCGGGCGCGGCGGGGGACGATCTGGACCGGCGGTGTAGTGGTGGCAATGCTGCTGAGCATACCGCTGGTCAACTGGCTGATGCCGGTGATGGCCTGCGCGTTCATGCTGCATCTGTTCGAGGGCTTGCGGCGGGCGGCCGCAGGCGGGCAGATCGCGACAGCGCGGTAGCACGGCGGCAGTTATGCAGGATTTCGTCGCGCCTGCGCGCGGCGCAGCGAAGCGAAAGGGTGACAGGGCCATGAGCAAGTTCGGCAACAAAACCGAAGACAGCAAGAAGCCTCTCGAGGCCGCCCCGGCAGCGGCCGCGCCTGCGGCGGCCGGCGCCGCCGCCGTTCCGCTGCCGCTGAAGCAGGGCACGTCCGCCCCCGCCGCCGCCCCGGCGATGCCGGCGCGCAAGCAGGTGGTGCGGCCGGAGATCGTCCGCCGGACGCGCGACTACACATCGGGTGTCGGGCGCGACGACCACGGGATGGGCGGCGGCTTCAACGACAGCAAGAAGCTGATCGTCGGCCGCGACATCGCGCTGTCGGGCGAGATCAAGGCCTGCGAGAAGCTGGTCGTACAGGGCCGGGTCGAAGCCAATATGACCGATTGCAGCGAGATCGAGGTGACCGAGACCGGCACGTTCAAGGGCCAGGCCGAGGTGGACGTGGCCGAGATCGACGGCGCGTTCGAAGGATCGCTGATCGCGCGCGAGCTGCTGCTGATCCGCGCCAACGGCCACGTGACCGGCACCATCCGCTTCGGCCGGCTGGAAGTCGAGCGCGGCGGCGAGCTGATGGGCGACGTGCAGGTCTACAAGCCCGTGGGCGGCGAAGACTGATCCCCTGCCCGGACATGCCGGCATTGCGCCGCCTGCACCGCCTCCCCGCGCACGCCGCGGCGGCGCTGCTCTGCGCCGCCCTTGCCGGCTGCACCGCGGGGCCCCCGGCCCCGGCCGATGGCGGTCCGCCGGTGACGGCAGCGACGCCGGGGAGCGCCAGACCCGCGCCCGAAACCCCGCCCGCCGGCACCGCGTCGCGCAGCCCCGCGCCCGGCTCGGCGATCGAGGTGGACGCCGACCCGAAACGGCTCGCCGGGCTCGACCGCGCCGGCCTGGCGAAGATCCTCGGCAAGCCCGCCTTTCAGCGCCTCGACGGCCCCGCCGCGCTGCTGCGCTACCGCGATCCCGCCTGCCTGCTGGACGTGTTCCTCTACCCCCCGCCCGGCAAGCGCGACGCCGAGAAGCGCGTCGACCATGTGGAGGCCCGCGCCGTCGACGGCGGCGCCGTCGCGGTTCGCGACTGCTTCGCCGCGCTGCTGCGCGCCCGCGCGACGCAGGAGAAGGGTTAGCCCCGTCAGGCGACCAGCGTCTTTGCCTTGAACTGGCAGAGGTCGATGACCGGGCAGGCCGGGCAGTCGGGCTTGCGCGCCTTGCAGATATAGCGCCCGTGCAGGATCAGCCAGTGATGGGCGTGCAGCTTCCACCTGTCCGGCGTGCGGCGCAGCAGCGCGTCCTCCACCGCCTCGACGGTCTTGCCGGGCGCGAGCCCGGTGCGGTTGCCGACGCGGAAGATGTGGGTGTCCACCGCGATGGTCGGCTCGCCGAAGGCGATGTTGAGCACCACGTTGGCGGTCTTGCGCCCGACCCCGGGCAGCGCGACCAGCGCATCGCGGTCCCGCGGCACCGCGCCGGCGTGACGCTCGATCAACAGCTCCGACAGGCGGATGACGTTCTTCGCCTTGTTGCGGTAGAGCCCGATGGTCTTGATGCAGTCGCGCAGCCGCGCCTCGCCCAGCGCGACCATCTTTTCCGGCGTGTCGGCCGCCGCGAAGAGCGGCCCCGTGGCCTTGTTGACGCCGACATCGGTCGCCTGGGCCGACAGCACCACGGCGACCAGCAGCGTGTACGGGTTGATGAAATGCAGCTCGCCCCGCGGCTCCGGATCGCGTTCCGACAGCCGGCGGTAGAACTCGTCCACGGTCTTCAGCGTCATGGCCATGGCGCGATCTTAGAGCCGCCGCAAGATGCCGTCACCCCGGCGGCCGTCGTTAACCGGTTAACACACCGGCCCTTGCGCGAGGCGGGACCGCGCCCCTATCTTTAAGCCCATGTCCGGTACGCCAACAGAGATCACGGCGGACGAGGCCGGGGCGCTCGCCGCGCCCGCCCGCTTCGACGCCGTGCTGCATCCGCACACCAGCCTGAGCCCCCGCGGCTTCCTGCTGTTCATGATGCTGCTCTGCCTGGTCAGCTTCACGGCGGGCATCGCCTTCATGCTGGCGGGGGCGTGGCCGGTGCTCGGCTTCATGGGGCTCGACGTCGCCATCGTCTGGTTCGCCTTCCGGGCAAGCTACCGGGCGGCGCGGCGCTACGAGCGGCTTCTGCTCACCGACAGCGTCCTGACGGTGGAGCGGATCAGCCCGGCGGGCGAACGGCGCACGTGGCGGTTCCAGCCCTACTGGCTGTCGGTGATCCTCGACGACCCGCCCGGCCCGGACAGCGCGCTGCTGCTGCGCAGCCACGGCAGGGCGCTGGAGATCGGCAAGTTCCTCACCCCCGGCGAGAAGCGCGAGCTGGCCGAGGCGCTGCGCGCCGAGCTCCGCCGCCTGCGCGAGCCCGCAATGCCCGCTGCCGAAGAAGCCGAGACCTGAGTCCGGGAGATTCGGGCACCCTCAGTCCCCGCTGAGCCCCAGCACGTCCTGCATGGAATAGAGGCCCGGCGTCCGGTCCCGCGCCCAGAGGGCGGCGCGGACGGCGCCGCGGGCGAAGATCTGGCGGGAGGCGGCCTTGTGGGTGAGCTCCAGCCGCTCGCCGTCGGCGGCGAAGATCACGGAATGGTCGCCGGTGACGTCGCCGCCGCGCAGCGTCGCGAATCCGATATCGCCGCGCCGCCGCGGGCCGGTCTGGCCGTGGCGGGTGAAGATTCCGGTCTCGTCCAGCGCCACGCCGCGGGCCTCGGCGGCCGCCCGCCCCAGCCCCAGCGCGGTGCCCGACGGGGCGTCGACCTTGTGCCGATGGTGCATCTCCACGATCTCGATGTCGAACTCGTCGTCGAGCAGCGCGGCGACCTGGCGGGTCAGCGCGAACAGCACGTTGACGGCGAGGCTCATGTTCGGCGCGTAGACCACGGGCACGTTGCGCGCGGTGTTGCGCAGCACGGTTTCCTGGTCGCCGTCGAGCCCGGTGGTGCCGATCACATGGATGCAGCCGGCACTCGAGGCGATCTTCGAATTGCGGATCGTCGCCTCGGGGACCGAGAACTCGATCACCGCCTCGGCGGCGCGGAACAGGTCATCGGCGTTGTCGGTCACGGTCACGCCGATCTCGCCGATCCCGGCGAGCATGCCGGCGTCCCTGCCGACAGCAGGGCTGCCGTGGGTTTCCGCCGCCGCCACGACGACGCAGCCGGCGGTTTCCGTCACCTGGCGGATCACCGCGCCGCCCATGCGCCCGGCCGCGCCGACCACGCCGATCTTCATGTCCGCCATCGAAACCTCCATACGCGTTCGCGCGGAGTTAAGCACAGGGCAGGCGGGCAGGGAACGGCCGCGGCCTCCGCCGGGTCACAGCAGGTACAGCAGCGGCCCGACCGCGAACCACACCATGTAGCCGAGGGCGCAGACGAGGATGCCGTCGATCCGCCGCGCCGGCCCCGGCGGGGCGGCGTGCAGCCGCGCGAGCAGCCAGACGAGGAGCGCGCCGTGCAGCAATATCGGCACCAGCACCGGCGCGAACGCCGACCCGCCCGACCCCCGCAGGCTGACCGACACAGCGGCGGCGGCGGCCAGCACGACGGCGGCGGCCGCGATCGCGACAGCCGGGCGCGCGCCGAAGCGCACGGCCAGCGTCCGCTTGCCGACGGCGGCGTCGGCGTCGCGGTCTGGCAGGGCGGCGAGGGCGATGGCCGGCAGGATCGACAACGCCAGCGGCGCGCCGAGCAGCCAGGGCAGGGCGCTGGCGGGCGCGCCGCCGAACAGCAGGAAGCCGACGACCGGCACGCCCACGCCATGGGTCAGCGCGACGTCCAGCTCGCCCAGCGTGCGCCAGGACAGGCGGACGGGCGGCAGGGTGTAGCAGATCGCGAGGACGGAGAGGGCGGCCAGCGCCGCGAGCCAGGGCAGCGCCGGGGCGGGGGCGAGAATGGCGGCGACGGCGGCCAGCGCCCAGCCGGCCACGAAGCAGCCGAGCGCGGCACGGGCGAGCGCCCGGCGCGACAGGGCGCCGTCGGCGAGCACGCGCGAGCCCCCGTTGAACGGCCCGGCATTGGCGTTGCAAATGTCGGATTCGTAATCGACGATCTCGTTGACGAAGACGGTCGCCGCCTCGATCAGGAACAGCGCGGCATAGACGGTCCAGAACGCCGCGGCGCCGAGCGCGTCCGCCCCGCCCGCCGCCACCGCGCCCAGCGCATAGGCCGCCCAGGTCATCGGATAGAACTGCAACCGGACCGCCCGCAGCCAGGCGCCGGCCAGCCCGAGGACCCTCCGCGTCCGGCCCGGCCCGGCGGCGCCGCGCAGCGCCGCGCCCTCCTTCGCCGCCCTGGCGATCCAGCGGTCGCGCTGCGCGGCGTCGGACTTGCGCACGGGGCCGAAGGCGGTGACGCGCACCGGCCCGATGCCGCAGAAGCCCAGCGTCGCCCGCGCCATCGCGTTGTGCCCCGGCCTGACGTACAGAAAGCGGTAGACCGGGCCCGGCGTGTCCATGGTGGTGATGAGATGGGCGGTGCGGCCGCCGAGCCTGCCCTCGAACCCGGTCAATCCGCCGGATTCGGCGAAGGCGAAGCCGGGCCTGAGGATGCGGTCGAGAAACGCCTTCATCAGCGCCGGATAGGTCCCCCACCAGGTGGGATAGACGAGGACGAGATGGTCCGCCCAGAGGATCGCCTCTTCCGCCGCGCGCAGGTCAGGCTCCATCGCCTGGTCGTTGATGCTCGGCGCGACCACGTCGCGGGCGAAGGCCATGCTGGCGAGGTCGAGCCGGCGCAGATCCGCCCCCGCCTCGCGCGCCGCCCCGGCATAGGCGTCGGCGAGCGCGCCGCAGAGCGATTTCCGCCGCGGATGGCCGAATATCAGCAGAACGCGCGGCGCGCGGCCGCCGGCACGGGCCCCATCTACGGCCGGCTTCACGGCGGTATCCATCCCATAGGTATGGGGACGGCCGTGGCGCGGCGCAACGCGCCGCGGCTTACTCGGTGAGGTCTTCCCAGAACTCCTTCGCCTTGGCGAAGAAGCCTTCGGATTCGGGGCTGGTGGATTTGGCGCCGCGCTTCTTGCCCAGGTTTTCGAATTCGCGCAGCTTTTCCTGCTGGTCCTTGGTGAGGTTGACCGGGGTTTCCACCGTCACCTCGATATACATGTCGCCGCGGCCGCGGCCGTGCAGCCCGACCATGCCCTTGCCGCGCAGGCGGAAGCGGTGGCCGTTCTGGGTGCCGGCGGGGATGGAGACCTTGGCGCGCCCGCCCTCGACCGTCGGCACCTCGACCGCGCCGCCGAGCGCCGCGGTGGTCATGGGGATCGGCACGCTGCAGAACACGTTGGCGCCGTCGCGCTGGAACAGCGGATGCGCGGCGATGGCGATGAAGATATAGAGATCGCCGGGCGGGGCGCCGTTGGCCCCGGCCTCGCCCTCGCCGGTGAGGCGGATGCGGGTGCCGTCCTCCACCCCGGCGGGGATGTTGACGGACAGGGTCTTTTCCTTGCGCACGCGGCCGGCGCCCTGGCAGGACTTGCATGGGTCCTCGATGGTCTGGCCCGCGCCGCGGCATTGCGGGCAGGTGCGCTCCACCGTGAAGAATCCCTGCTGGGTGCGGACCTTGCCGGCGCCCCCGCAGGCGGGGCAGGCGCTGGGCGCGCTGCCCTTGGCCGCCCCGGACCCGCCGCAATGCTCGCAGGCGACCGAGGTGGGCACGCGGATGCGCGTCTCGCGCCCCTTGTAGGCATCCTCGAGGCTGATCTCCAGGTTGTAGCGCAGGTCGGCCCCGCGCCGGCGGGCATTGCCGCGCCGGCCGGAGCCGCCGACGAAATCGCCGAACATCTCGTCGAAGATATCGGCGAAGCCGGCGCCGAAACCGCCCGCGCCGCCGCCGCTGAAGCCGCCGGCCCCGCCGGAGCCGTCGAACGCGGCGTGGCCGAACTGGTCGTAGGCGGCGCGCTTCTGGTCGTCCTTCAGGACGTCATAGGCCTCGCTGATTTCCTTGAACCGGTTCTCGGCCGAGACATCGCCCGGATTGCGGTCCGGGTGATACTGCATGGCCAGCTTGCGGTAGGCGCGCTTGAGGTCGTCCGCGCTCGCCGAACGGGAGACGCCAAGCGCCTCATAGTAGTCCTGCTTGGCCATCGATGAGCCTCCGCCGACCGATACGCGTCCCGCTCAACCGGTCAGGCCGAGGACTGCCCCTTCTTGTCGTCGTCCACTTCCTCGAAATCGGCGTCGACCACGTTGTCGTCGCCGGAGGAGGACGCCCCGCCGCCGGCGGAGCCGCCGTCGGCGTCGCCCGAGGAGGAGGACGCCGCCTCTTCCTGCTGGGCCTTGTACATCGCTTCGCCGAGCTTCATGGCGGACTGCGACAGCGCCTCGATCTTCTGCCGGATGACGTCCGTATCGTCGCCGTCCATCACGCCCCTCAGCGCCTGGATATCCGATTCTACCTGCGCCTTGTCGGAGGCCGCGACCTTGTCGCCGTATTCGGCGAGGTTCTTCTCGGTGGCGTAGATCAGGCTGTCGGCCTGGTTGTGCAGCTCCACCTTCTCCTTGCGGGCCTTGTCGTCCGCGGCATGGGCTTCGGCATCCTTGACCATGCGCTCGATCTCGTCGTCGGCGAGACCGCCGGAGGCCTGGATGCGGATCTGCTGTTCCTTGCCGGTCGCCTTGTCCTTCGCGCCCACGTTGACGATGCCGTTGGCGTCGATGTCGAACGTGACCTCGATCTGCGGCACGCCGCGCGGGGCCGGCGGAATGCCCACAAGGTCGAACTGGCCGAGGATCTTGTTGTCGGCCGCCATCTCGCGCTCGCCCTGGAAGACGCGGATGGTGACCGCGTTCTGGCTGTCCTCCGCAGTGGAGAACACCTGGCTCTTCTTGGTCGGGATGGTGGTGTTGCGGTCGATCAGCCGAGTGAACACGCCGCCCAGCGTCTCGATGCCCAGCGACAGCGGGGTGACGTCGAGCAGCAGCACGTCCTTGACGTCGCCGGTCAGCACGCCGGCCTGGATGGCGGCGCCGATGGCGACCACCTCGTCCGGATTCACGCCGCGATGCGGCTCGCGCCCGAAGAAGTTCTTCACCGACTCGATGACCTTGGGCATGCGGGTCATGCCGCCGACGAGGATGACCTCGTTGATCTCGCCCGCGCTGAGCCCGGCATCCTTCAGCGCCGCCTTGCACGGCCCGATGGTGCGCTGGATCAGCTCGTCCACCAGCGCTTCCAGCTTGGAGCGGGTGAGCTTGATGTTGAGATGCTTCGGCCCTGCCTGGTCTGCGGTGATGAAGGGCAGGTTGACCTCGGTCTGCACCGAGGAGGAAAGCTCGATCTTCGCCTTTTCCGAGGCTTCCTTGAGCCGCTGCAGCGCGAGCTTGTCCGTGCGCAGGTCGATGCCCTGCTCCTTTTTGAACTCGTCGGCCAGGTAGTCGATGATGCGCTGGTCGAAGTCCTCGCCGCCGAGGAACGTGTCGCCGTTGGTGGACTTCACCTCGAACACGCCGTCGCCGATCTCCAGCACGGAGATGTCGAACGTGCCGCCGCCGAGGTCGTAGACCGCGATGATGCCGGCCGTCTTCTTCTCCAGCCCGTAGGCGAGCGAGGCGGCGGTGGGCTCGTTGATGATGCGCAGCACCTCGAGCCCGGCGATCTTGCCGGCGTCCTTGGTGGCCTGGCGCTGGGAATCGTTGAAATAGGCGGGAACGGTGATGACCGCCTGGGTGACGGTCTCGCCCAGATAGGATTCGGCCGTTTCCTTCATCTTCTGCAGGATGAAGGCGCTGATCTCCGACGGGCTGTAGGTCTTGCCGCGGCACTCGACCCAGGCGTCGCCGTTATCGGCCTTGACGATCTTGTAGGGGACGAGGCCCTTGTCCTTCTCCGTCAGCGGGTCGGCCCAGGTGCGCCCGATCAGCCGCTTGATGGCGAAAAGCGTGTTTTCCGGGTTGGTCACCGCCTGGCGTTTCGCCGCCTGGCCGACCAGCCGCTCGCCGCTCTCGGTGAAGGCGACCATCGAAGGCGTCGTGCGCGCGCCCTCGGAATTCTCGATCACCCGCGCCTCGCTGCCTTCCATGACGGCGACGCAGGAGTTGGTGGTACCCAGATCGATACCGATTACCTTGGCCATGACATCCTCTTTCACTGTGGCAGGTCTTCCGGCCCGCTGCGGGCGCAGCCGGCTAACCCCCGAATAGACGTTGTGTATACGCTACCGGCTATATAGGGACCCCGGAACTGGCCCGCAAGCGCGGAATGGCCCGGCCCGTGGGCGCGAAAGCACTTTCGCGCCCAGCCGTTAATACACCGTTTACGCTGTGCTTGCGCAACCCCGCCGCCGGTGAGACCATCCGCCATCGCAACCGGCCGCGCAAGAACGGCCGGGCCGGAATGGTTTCATGTCAGGGAAAGGGTTCTCACATGCGCATGTTTTCCACGATCGCCGCCGCGATCGCGCTGTCCGCAACAGCCGGCGCGGCCCAGGCCGCCGACGCGTTCTACGACGGCAAGACGGTCAAGCTGGTCAATTTCGGCGGCGCGGCGGGGTCCTATGCCATCTACACCCGCATCTTCGCCAACCATGTCGGCAAGCACATTCCGGGCAAGCCGAACGTCGTGGTCGACTTCATGGGCGGCGGCGGCGGGCTGAAGGGGCAGAACTACCTCGCCAACGCGGCGCCCCGCGACGGGCTGTTCATCGGCATGCCCATGCCGTCGGCGATCACCGCGCCGCTCATCCATCCGAAAAACGCCCGGTTCGACCCGGCCAAGTTCAAGTGGTTCGGCAACCTCACCCAGCTCCAGACCGGGCTCGGCGTGTGGAAGGCCACGACCAAGGTGCGCTCGATCGAGGACGCCAAGAAGACCGAGGTGGTCATCGGCTCCAGCGGCAAGACGTCGGAGCTCACCCTGACGCCGCAGCTTCTGAACTCCATCATCGGCACCAAGTTCAAGATCGTGCAGGGCTACAAGTCGCTCGGGCCGATCAACCTGGCGCTGGAGAAGGGGGAGGTTCAGGGCCGTTCGGGCGGCATGACCGCCTGGCATCCCCTGAAGCCGGAATGGTTCCAGCCGGAAAACAAGATCGCGTTCCTGACGCAGGTCGGCATGTCGCGCCATCCGGCGATCCCGGACGTGCCGCTGGTCACCGAGCTGACGACGAACGAGGACGACCGCCTGGTGCTGGAGCTGCTGTCGCGCTCCACCGTGCTCACCCGGCCGGTCGCCGGGCCGCCGGGCATGCCCAGCGAGCGGGTCGAGGTGATGCGCGCGGCGTTCGACGCCACGCTGAAGGATCCTGAGTTCGTCGCCGAGATGAAGAAGCGGCGGATGCAGATGATCAGCCCGATGACCTGGCAGGAGATCGACAAGTTCGTCGCCGAAACCCAGGCCACCCCGGCCCACATCGTCAAGCGCTTCCAGGACGTCCTGGGGGTGAAGGGCTGATCCCGGCCGCCTCACGCGCGGACACGCGAACATGAAGGCTCCGCTGGCGACGGCGGGGCCTTTTCCGTTCACCGCCCCGCAATCAGGCCGAAACGATCCCGGCCCGCATCGCCTCGCGTTCGATCCGCTCGCCCATCACCCGCCCGGCGCGGGCGAATCGTCCGCCGCCGGGGCGGGCGCGACCACCAGCGCGTTGCGTATCTCGCGCTCTACCAGCGCGGACAGCGCCGGCATGTCCTCGTCCTCGAGATACTGAACCGGGACGATCCAGTTGAAGGTGGCGACGGTCACGCCGACATCCGTCCGCGCCATCTTGAGCCAGAACGTTCGGCGCAGGGATTCGCCGTCCTCCTCGCTTCGGGAGACGAGCGCGAACATCGCCTCCCCCGGACGATCCTCCATCGCGTCGAACGCGGCCTCCGAAGCATCGCTGCCTGCCTTCTGCGCCTCGAAGAGATCGTGCGCGGCCTGTTCGATGTCGACGGCCTCGCTGTCGCCGACCCCGTAGGCGATGAAGTCGACCCATAGCGTCCACCGATCGCGCCCCGGCTCGTTGAAGACGTCCCTGCCGGTCCCGTCCTCGTTCTCGCGCTCGCGCACCCAGCTCTCCGGAACGCGCAGGTAGATGCCGCCGCGGAGCGGCAGGAGCTTGAGACCGTCGGCGGGCGCAACACGGTCGAACTTGGTGGGCTCCGACTCCCAGTCGGTCTCGGCGACCAGCGTGCGCATGCTGGCCAGCAGCATTCAGCGAAAGTCCGGATCCGTGTTCGCCGGCGTGCGAAACCGGAACTCGACCACGCGGACATGATCTGGCGGCGCCACGTTTACGCGCCGCCAGATGTCGATCTCCGCCGTCACCTCCAGCTCGCCGGGCGCGCCGCCCTCGGTGCAGCCGTAATGGACGGTGAGACGTCCGTAATCCGGCTTTCCGTCCCCGTCGCGCACCGGGTTGACCAATTCCTCCGATGGCGGCGGGGCGGCGGGGTGGTTGAGATAGGACTCGAGCGCGTTGGCGCGGATCGCCTCCGGGTCCTCGAAGCAGGTCAGCTCCGTCGAGAACGTCGCGCCCGCGATTTCCGCCACCGCGAAGGTCGCCTCGGCGAGGTCCCGGCTTTCCACGCTCCAGTGCTTCGGCACCGGAATCCGCGCCGCGCCCAGGCCCAGCTCGACCCAGTGGCACGGGTACTGCTCGTATTCGTCGTCCGGTTCACCGCCTCCGGAATCCATCCTGCACTCTCCCCTGCAATGCAATCCCTGCGTGAAAGGAACAAAGGAGGAACAATCTAATTGCGGTTCGTGAGAGAATCCATCCCTTTTTGCCCCGGCTGTGAAATATTGGCCCCATGATCGTCTCCGCCTCCTACCGCACCGACATCCCAGCCTATTGGGGGCGCTGGTTCGCGCGCCGGCTGGCCGAGGGCGCGGCCGTCGTGCGCAACCCGTATGGCGGGCGGGACTACACCGTGTCGCTGCGGCGCGAGGACGTGGACGGGTTCGTGTTCTGGACCAAGAACGCCGCGCCCTTCGCCGAGATCCTGTCTAAGGTGGTGGCGAAGGGCCTTCCCTTCGTCGTCCAGTACACGGCGACCGGCTATCCGGCCGCGCTGGAGGACGCCGCGCCCGGCGCGGCGCGGAGCGTGGCGGAGATGAAGCGGCTGCGCGATGCCTTCGGGCCGCGCGCCGTGGTCTGGCGTTACGACCCGGTGGTGGAGACGAGCCTGACGCCGCCCGCCTGGCATCGGGAGAATTTCGCCCGCCTCGCCCGCGCGCTGCGCGGGACGGTGGACGAGGTCGTCGTCTCCTTCGCCCACCCCTACGCGAAGACCCGGCGCGGGCTCGACGCGGCGGCGGCCGCGCACGGGTTTTCCTGGCGCGACCCGGCGGCGGATGAGAAGCGCGCGCTGGCCCGCGACCTCGCCGCCATCGCCGCCGAACATGCCATGCGGCTCACCCTCTGTTCGCAGCCGGATTACCAGCCGGAAAGAGCTGTGGGCGCGGCCTGCATCGACGCCCGGCGGCTGTCGGATGTCGCCGGGCGGGAGATCGCGGCGCGGCGGAAGGGCAACCGGCCCGGCTGCCTCTGCGCCGAATCGCGGGATATCGGCGCCTACGACACCTGCCCGATGGGCTGCGTCTACTGCTATGCGGTGGGTTCGCGCGACGCCGCGCGCCGGGCCGTAGAGACGCAGGCCCCCAACCGCCCCGAAAAACGTCGGAAAATTTGACACCGACGCGCGCCGCGCGCGCCATCCGCGAAGCACCGCAGATCGCCGGCATCCCGGCATTTCCGGCAACCCTCTGATATTCCACGAGAATCCGCAGGCGGTAAAATTCACCCGCGACCGGACCCGCATCTGGCACGGAAATTGCTTCAACCATGGCAACGCCCTCTGGCCACTTCGGGAATGCGCAGCCATGACGAAACTCGGCAGGTTTCTTGCCGTATCGGCGCTCGCCGCGCTGGCGGCCGGCGCCGCCAACGCCGCACCGATCACCTATGACGAGGCCATCGACGGCGATCTGACCCAGTTCATGTCGCTGACGCTGGACACCGGCGTCAACACGGTCACCGGCACGTTCAATTTCCTGCCGGGCGACAACGACAACGCCAGCATCGTGGTCGGCCCGGGCAAGCGGCTGGTCGGCGTGACGCTCGACATCCTCGGCTTTACGACCACCGGCACGCTGTCGCTGAGCGAGGCGCGTTTCGGCGGCGGGCTGTACGCGCTACCCAGTGTGACGGTCATCAACGCGCTGGAGGCCACGCTGATCGAGCACGGCGTCACGCTCGCAACGTCGGCCTCGCTGGACCTGTTCAGCGGCGACCTAGCGGACGGCCGCTATCTCGGCGGCTTCACCGGCGGGATCGCCACCTCCGGCAGCGGCACGCTGGATGTCGCCTACCGCTGGACCTACGTTGTCGACGACGCGACCGCCGCGGTGCCGGCGCCGGCGAGTGGGCTGTTGCTGGCTGCGGGACTGGCCGGGCTGGGCCGCATACGGAAGCGCCGCCGGGCCTGACCCCTCACGCGTCCCGCGCGAGCCGCAGCCCGGTGAACTGCCAGCGCTGGTCCGGATAGAAGAAGTTGCGGTAGGTGATGCGCGCGTGGCCCGCCGGGGTGACGCAGGACGAGCCGCGCAGCGTCATCTGGTTGGCCATGAACTTGCCGTTATATTCGCCGACCGCGCCGGCGGCGGGGCGGAAGCCGGGATAGGGCGCGTAGGCGCTCTGCGTCCATTCCCACACGTCGCCGAGAAGCTGCGCTGGCCCGTCGCCGCCGTTTGCCGCCGCCGCGGGGTGCAGCCGGCCGGAGGCGAGGGTGTTGGCGTCGTCCTCGTCCACCCTCGCGGCGCGGGCGGCCAGCTCCCACTCGGCTTCCGTCGGCAGGCGCGCGCCGGCCCAGGCGGCGTAGGCGGCGGCCTCGTAGAAGCTCAGATGAGACACCGGCGCGGCCATGTCGACCGGCCTGAGCCCGCGCAGCGTGAACTCCGCCCAGGACCCGTCCTCCTGCCGGCGCCAGTAATACGGCGCCTCCCAGTCCTGCTCCCGCACCGCGGCCCAGCCGTCGGACAGCCAGTGTGCCACGGTCGCATAGCCGCCATCGGCCATGAAGTCGAGATATTCGGCGTTGGTGACGGGGCGCGACGCGATCTCCGCGTCCTCCAGCCAGGTCCTGTGGTGCGGAAACTCGTTGTCGAAGCCGAACCCGTTGCCGTCATGGCCGATCTCCTGCACCCCGCCCTCGACGCCGCACCAGCGCAGCGCCGGCGCCCCCGCCGGGCCTTCGGGCGGGGCTTCGTCGAGATAGGCCGGGTAAAGCGGATTGACCGAGAAGGCGTGCTTGATGTCGGTCAGCGCCAGCTCCTGATGCTGCTGCTCGTGATGCAGCCCTAGCGTGAACAGCGGGACGATCTCCGCCCACTCCCCCTCCGTCGCTTCCGCGAGGAGGCGGGTCATCGCGTCGTCGACATGGGCGCGGTAGCCCATGATGTCGGCCAGAGGCGGGCGCGAGAGCATTCCGCGGGCGGGCCGCGCGTGGCGGTCGCCGACGGATTCGTAATACGAGTTGAACAGGTAGCTGTAGCGCGGGTGGTATTCGGCGTAGCCGGCGAGGCCGGGCTTGAGCAGGAAGGTCTCGAAGAACCAGGTGACGTGGGCGAGGTGCCATTTCGTCGGGCTGGCGTCGGCCATCGACTGGATCTGCTGGTCTTCCGCGCTCAGCCTGGCGGCGACGGCCTCGGTCGCACCGCGCACCGCGTGATACAGCGCGGTCGCGGCCGCCCGGTCGCCTGTGGCGATGCTGTCCATGACTGCCCCCTCTTCGACGCCTGCCCCCACATATGGTGTCTCCGGCCGCCGCCCGGAACCCGCGGGCAGCGGCGGAACGTCATGCGGTTGTATCAACGGTGTGACCGCTCTCGGGCAGCGCCTTGGCGACGCCGACGCGGGCCGCGCGCAGCAGCCGGTCGTGGATGACGTAGCCATCCTCCATCACCTGCACGACGGTGCCCGGCGGGGCGTCGTTGGTCGGCACCTCGAACATGGCCTCGTGCAGGTCGTGGTTGAACTTCTCGCCCATCGGCGAGATGCGCTTGATGCCGTGGCGCTCCAGCGCGGCGAGCAGTTCCTTCTCCGTCAGATCGAGGCCTTCGGCCAGGGTCTTGCCGGCCTCGTCCTCGCGCAGCGACTGCGGCATCGAGTCGAGCGCGCGGCGCAGATTGTCGGCGACCGACAGCATGTCGCGGGCGAAGTGGGCGGCGGCGTACTTGGCCGCATCCTCGCGGTCCTTGCGGGCGCGGCGGACGACGTTCTCGTTTTCGGCCAGCGCGCGCAGCAGCCGGTCCTTGAGCACCGCCGCCTCGTCGGGGGCCTCCGCGGCGGCCTCTTCCGCCGGGTCCGCGGGCGCGGGATCGGCCTCGCGCGCGGCGGCGCCGTCATCCGCCGCGGCCGGCTCGGGCTGCGGCGCATCTTCCGGGGTTTCGCTCTCCGGTGTCTTCTTCTCGTCCGTCATGTCGTTCCTTAGGATTGGCCCATCAGCCGGCCGACGACCTTCGCGGTGTAGTCGACGATGGGAATGATGCGGGCATAGTTGATGCGCGCCGGCCCGATGACGCCGATGGCGCCGACGATGTTGCCGCGCGCACCGGCGAAGGGCGCCGCGATCATCGCGCAGCCCGCCATGTTGAACAGGTTGTTCTGGGCGCCGATGTAGATCTGCACCCCGTCCGCCTCGCGCGTGCCCTCGATCAGCCGCGCCATAAGGTCCTTGGTGTCCAGCGCGTCGAACAGCGCGCGCACGCGCTCCAGGTCGCCGAGCGCGCTGACGTCGTCGAGCAGCCGCGCATGGCCCTTGATGATCAGCGAGGCGGCGTCGCCGTCGCCCGACCAGGTGGCGAGCCCGGCCTCCACCAGCCCGGCCGTCAGCGCGTCGAGCTGCGCGCGGTGCTCCACGATCTCGTTCTGGATCTGGGCGCGCGCCTCGTCCAGCGTGCGGCCGGTGAGGCGGGCGTTGAGATAGTTGGTCGCCTGGGACAGTGCCGAGGGCGGGGTGCCGACCGGCAGGCGGACCACCCGGTTTTCCACCGCGCCTTCCTCCGACACCATGACCACCAGCGCGCGGCCGTCGCCGAGGCTGACGAATTCGATATGCCGCAGCGCCCGGTCGAACTTGGGCGCGACCACCAGCCCGGCGCAGCGCGACAGCCCGGACAGGGCGGTGGTCGCCTCTTCCAGCACCTCCTTCAGCGGCTTGCCGACGGCGGCGCACTGGGCCTCGATCTGCCGGCGCTCCTCGTCCGGCACGCTGCCGATTTCCAGCAGCCCGTCGACGAACAGCCGCAGCCCGGCATCGGTCGGCATGCGGCCGGCGGAGGTGTGTGGCGCATACAGCAGCCCCATCTCCTCCAGGTCGGCCATCACGTTGCGGATGGTGGCCGGCGACAGCGATCCGTCGATGCGCCGCGCGAGCGTGCGGGAGCCGGTCGGCTCGCCGGTGTCGAGATAGGCCGTCACGATCTCGGCAAAGATCGTGCGCGAACGCTCGTTCAGCGCTCCGATCAGCCCATTTGGCGCGCGCTCCATGACCTGTCCTCCGTGCCGGTCGAATGTAGTGAGCCCCCCCGGCGAGGTCAATGTGCGCTGGACGCGGCGGAGCCCGGGGGTTAGCTTCCGGCCACCGCGGAAAACCGCCAAGACATGTATCGAGAGGAACAGCCGACATGACCGAACGCCCCTCCGGCCGGGCCCGCGACGAGATGCGCGCCGTGACGCTCGAGCCCGGGTTCAGCCCCTATGCGGAGGGCTCCTGCATGGCCCGGTTCGGCAACACCCACGTGTTGTGCACCGCCTCCGTCGAGGAGCGCGTGCCGCCGTTCCTGCGCAACAGCGGCACCGGCTGGATCACGGCGGAGTACGGCATGCTGCCGCGCTCCACCCATACCCGCACGGACCGCGAGGCGGCGCGCGGCAAGCAGAGCGGCCGCACGCAGGAGATCCAGCGGCTGATCGGCCGGTCGCTCCGCGCCGTGACCCATCTGGGCGCGATGGGCGAGCGCCAGATCCGGCTCGACTGCGACGTGATCCAGGCCGACGGCGGCACCCGCACCGCGGCGATCACCGGAAGCTGGGTCGCACTGCGTCTCGCCTTCGAGAAGCTGGTGGCGGCCGGCGCGCTGGCCGGGGTGCCGATGACCGATTCGGTGGCCGCCGTCTCCTGCGGCATCCACCAGGGCCAGACGGTGCTGGACCTCGACTACGCCGAGGACGGCAACGCCGAGGCCGACGCCAATTTCGTCATCACCGGGCGCGGCGGGCTGGTGGAGGTGCAGGGCACCGCCGAGGCGGAGCCGTTCGCGCGCGAGAAGTTCATCGAGCTGCTCGACCTGGCCGAGCTGGGCGTCAAGACGCTGACCGGGATGCAGCTTCTGGCGCTGAAGCGGCCCTGACGCGCGGTCCCGTGGGCAGCGCGCGCAAATTCGGCGGCGGCAGGCTGGTGATCGCCAGCCACAACCCCGGCAAGTGCCGCGAGATCGCGGCGCTGCTGGCGCCCTGGGACGCCGAGATCGTCTCGGCCGCCGCGCTGGGGCTGGCGGAGCCGGAAGAGACCGGGGCGACCTTCGCCGCCAATGCCGCGCTGAAGGCCCGCGAAGCGTCGAAAGCCTCCGGCCTGCCAGCCCTGGCCGACGATTCCGGGCTGGCGGTGACCGCGCTGGACGGCGCGCCCGGCATCTATTCCGCACGCTGGGGCGGGGCGGAGAAGGATTTCGATGCCGCGATGGCGCGGGTGAACTGCGAGCTCGGCGAGGCGGCCGACCGCACGGCCCGCTTCGTCTGCGCCCTGTCGCTGTGCTGGCCCGACGGCCATGCCGAGACCGTAGAGGGGCTGGTGGAGGGCGCGCTGGTCTGGCCGCCGCGCGGGACGCAGGGCTTCGGCTACGACCCGATCTTCGTGGCGCGGGGCCATACGGAAACCTTCGGCGAGATGGACCCGGACGCCAAGCATGCGATCAGCCACCGCGCCGACGCGTTCCGCAAGCTTGTCGCCGTCTGCTTCGCGGCCTAACTGGCGTTAAACCGGCCGCACAAGGCCGCTTCGGTACCGGAATGCACGATCCATCGCCCGCGGACGGCCTCGCCGTCTATGTCCACTGGCCGTTCTGCAAGGCCAAGTGTCCCTATTGCGACTTCAACAGCCATGTCCGCGCGGGCGTGGACCAGGGACGCTGGCGCGCGGCGCTGCTGGCGGAGATCGACCATTACGCGACCGAAACCAAGGGGCGGGTCGTGACCAGCGTGTTCTTCGGCGGCGGCACGCCGTCGCTGATGCCGACGGAAACGGCAGCGGCGGCGATCGGGCGCATCCGCGACCGGTGGGACATGGCGCCCGATGCCGAGATCACGCTGGAAGCCAACCCGACCTCGTCCGAGGCCGCAAAGTTCGAGGCCCTGCATGCCGCCGGGGTCAACCGGCTGTCGCTGGGCGTGCAGGCGCTGGACGATTCCGACCTCGCCTTTCTGGGGCGCGAGCACTCCGCCCGGGAGGCGCTGGACGCCGTCGCGGCGGCGCAGCACGCCGTGCCGCGCAGCTCGTTCGACCTGATCTATGCCCGCCCCGGCCAGACCGCTTCGCGCTGGGCCGACGAGCTGGGCCGCGCGCTGGAGCTCGCGCACGGCCATATCTCGCTCTACCAGCTCACCATAGAGCGCGGCACGCCGTTCTTCGCCGCCCATCGCGACGGCGGCTTCGCCGTTCCGGACGACGATCTGGCCGCGACCCTGTTCGAGCAGACCCAGGCGGCGATGGACGCCGCCGGGATGCCGGCCTACGAGATATCCAACCATGCGGCGCCGGGCGAGGAATCGCGCCACAACCTGACCTACTGGCGGGGCGGGGACTATGTCGGGATCGGCCCCGGCGCGCACGGGCGGCTGACCGTCGACGGTGCGCCGGTCGCCACCGAGCAGGCACCCGCGCCCGAGACCTGGCTCGCCGCCGTCGAGGCGAAGGGGCACGGCACCCGCAGGCGCGAGACGCTGGCCCCCGACCTGCGTGCCCGCGAGCGGGTCATGACCGCCCTGCGGCTGAGCGCCGGGCTGGACCGCGCTGAGTTCGAAACGCTGTCGGGGCTGCCGCTGGACGCCGTCATCGACGCCGCCGCGCTGGCCCGGCTGGTCGAGGCCGGCTATGTGAAGACGGATAACCGCGTCCTGCGCGCCACCGCCGAAGGCCGGCTGCGGCTCAACGCCGTCGTCGCAGCGCTGCTCGCTTAGAGTCTGATCCACCTAAATAGAATCACCTGCGTTGTGCGCAAACGAGACGATCCGCGAGGCGCGGCCCGCAGGGCGATGCCTTCGCATCGGCCAAGGGTCGCAACGACGCGGGCGGCCGTCTGCGCGCAACCCTCCGGGCCGGGGCCTTTTGCGGCGGGGATGCGTCGCGCGGCTTGCCCGATTCTGCGGCATCGCGCTGCGCCACGCTCCTGCCCCCGACGCAAAATGTCCGCGGCGCAGGTGCTTCTATTCAGGTGGATCAGACTCTAATTCCCCAGCGGCTGAAAGGTCGTGCGGGCGGGAGAGACCACGACGGCGCCGGTCGGGCGGAGTTCGATCACCGCGAGCTGGCGCTCGACCAGCCCGTCCCGCAGCAGGCGGAACGTGCCGGCCGCGCCGGCGAAGCCGTTCGGCGCGGTCAGCGATATCGTATTGAAGGCCGGCCCTTCCTCCGCGGTCGCCAGCACCGCGGCGAGCGAGGCCGCGTCGTAGGCCAGCACGCCGAGCGGATGCGGCGGCCGGCCGTAGACGGCGCGGAACCGCTCCTCGAAAGGCTTGCGCGCGTCGGGCGAGGGGCCGGCGAACCAGGCCCCGGACAGCGAGGGCTCGCGTTCCAGCTCCTGCCCCGGGCGGCCGTCGATGCCGAGGACGCGGACCTGGCCGGTGTCGATGTCGTAGAACGGCAGCAGCGGCGCCAGCGCCTTCAGCGCCGCGCCCGATTCGGCCAGCAGCACGGCGTCGAACGGCAGCGCGCCCAGCGTGTCGCGCCCGATCAGCCGGCGGAGCGCGCGCGCGGACAGATCGTCCCCCGCCTGCGCCAGCTCCGCCCGGCGGGCCTGCATCGCGGCGCGGCGGTCCTCGTAGGCGGCGAGGCGGCGGACCGCGGCGGCGATCGAGTCCTGGCTCTGGCCGTAGAATTCGATATCGGCCACCGCCCCGCCGGCAGCGGCCACCGCCTCGCGGAAGGCTTCGGCGACGCGGGTGCCGAAGGCGTCCTCGGGCAGCAGCGCGGCAAACCGCCTGCGTCCCTGGGACGCGGCATAGCCGACCACCCGGCGCACCGCCGCCTCGGGCCGGAACCCGATGACGAAGGCGTCCTCGCGTGCCGCGGCGCGGTCGTTGGAGAACGCGACGACCGGCAGGTTCGCGGCGCGTGCGAGCGGCGCGACCTCCACCACCGAACCGGCGAAGAGCGGGCCGAGCAGGATCTGCGCGCCGCCTTCGATGGCGGAGATCGCGGCGGCGCTGGCGCCCTGGGACGTGCCCTGCGTGTCGCGCGGCAGGAGGGTAAGCTCGTCGTTCGCGACGTCGAACACGGCAAGCTGCGCGGCGTCGAGCAGCGCGCGGCCGATCCCCGCATCGGCGCCCGAGAGCGGCAGCAACAGCCCCACGCCGATGGTCCGGTTCACCCCCGGCGGCGGCGTCAGGATCACCCGGCCGCCTTCGGCGCCGGGCAGGCCGGGCGGCGGCGCGGCGGGAACGGGATAGGGCGGCGGCGTCGCCATGGGGACGCGCGGTTGCTCTTCCCCCGGCGGGACGGGCTGCGCCCGTGGCGCGTCGGCGGCGCGGCCTTGCGCGGCTTCGCCCCGCTCTCTAACGTTGGACGACGAGCAGGCCGCGAGCAGCAGGCACAGCACGGCGATCAATGGCCACGCCCAGACCCCGCAGGAAGACGCCGCGCGACGATGCGGTGCGGCGCACGCAGGCCCCGGCCGAAAGCGCCGCATCGACGAGTTGCATTCCGACTCAGCAGACATCCGAAAACCCGACCCCTGAAAACGGAGGCGACCCTATCGCCAGGCCGGAGCCAAGTAAACCGCTGCGCATCCCGCCCGGGCTGCACCTGGTGGCGACGCCGATCGGCCATCTGGGCGACGCGAGCGCACGCGCGATCGAGACGCTGCGCCGCGCCGACATCATCGCCTGCGAGGACAGCCGCGTCACCGGCAAGCTGTGCGCCGCATATGGCATCCGCACCCGTCTTACCCCCTATCACGAGCACAACGCGAAATTCGCGCTGCCCGTGCTGATGAAACGATTGGAACAGGGCGAGATTGTGGCGCTGGTATCCGATGCGGGCACGCCGCTGGTGTCGGATCCGGGTTACCGGCTGGTGCGGGCCGCGATCGACGCGGGCGTCGCCGTGACCGCCGTGCCGGGCGCCTCCGCCGCGCTCGCGGCGCTGGTCGTGTCCGGGCTGCCGACCGACCGTTTCCTGTTCGCCGGGTTCCTGCCGCCGAAATCCGCCGCGCGGCGGACGGCGCTCGCGGAGTTGGCCGGGCTGCGCGCGACGCTGGTGTTCTACGAATCGCCGCGGCGGCTGGCGGGCGCGCTGGCCGACATGGCCGCGATGCTGGGCCCGCGCGAGGCGGCGGTGGCGCGCGAGCTGACCAAGCTGCACGAGGAGACGCGACGGGGCGCGCTCGCCGCCCTCGCCGCGGACTACGCCGCCGCGCCCGCGCCGAAGGGCGAGATCGTCGTCGTGGTCGGACCCGGCGCGGGAGACGGGCGTCGCCGACGACGATGCGCTCGACGCGATGCTGGAGGACGCGCTGGCGGCGGGCGGGGCGCGGCTGCGCGACGCGGTGGACGAGGCGGCGCGGCGCAGCGGCCGGAAGCGGCGCGAGGTGTATGCCCGGGCGCTGGCGCTGCAGGGCCGGGGGGAGACGGAATGAGCGGCAGAGCGCCGTCCCGGCCGATGGGCCTGGCCGAGCGCCGGCGGCGCCATGCGCTGGGGCTGGGGGCCGAGCGGCTTTGCGCCTGGCATCTGCGGCTGCGCGGCTGGCGCATCCTGGCGCGGCGCTTTCGCACCCCCGCCGGCGAGATCGACATCGTCGCCCGGCGCGGCCGGCTGATCGCCTTCATCGAGGTCAAGGCGCGCGGCGACGCGGGCATGGCGGCGGAATCGCTGGGTCCGCGCCAGCGCCGCCGCATCGCGCGGGCCGCCGCGCTGTTCGTCAAGAAATCGCCGCAATACGCAGGCTACGATATGCGCTTCGACATGATGCTGGTCAGTCCCGCGAGGCTGCCCCGCCACGTGATGGATGCTTGGCGCGACTCACCACGCGCGGCAGAATAACGGGCGCGAACCTCTATCTTCACCCGTCCGAACGCCGGAGGATCGACATGCGCACCCGCCTGCCCCCGTTTGCCGCCCTTGCGCTCGCCGCCGCGCTGGCACAGCCGCTGGCCGGCTGCGTCGAGGTCGCCGCGGGCGGGGCCGCCGCCGTCACCACCGCCGCGCTGGAAGAGCGCGGGCTGAAGGCCGCGGTCAGCGACAACGTGATTCGCGCGCGCATCCTCGACAGGTGGCTTGAGCACAGCGAGGAAATGACGCGCAAGGTCGACATGGCCATCACCGAGGGGCGCGTGCTGCTGACGGGAATCCTGCCGAACCAGCAGATGCGGCTGGACGCCGTCCGCCTCGCCTGGCAGGCCGACGGGGTGAGGGAGATCATCAACGAGATCCAGGTCGACAGCAGCGCCGGCGTCGGCACCTTCGCCCGGGACACCTGGATCACCACCCAGCTCCTCAGCAAGCTGACCTTCGACAACCGCGTCTCGTCGATCAACTACTCGGTCGAGACGGTCGCCGGCACGGTGTACCTGATGGGCATCGCCCAGGACCAGGACGAGCTGGACCGCGTGCAGAACCACGCGCGGAACCTGAGCTACGTGCGCCGGGTCGTTTCCTATGTGAGGCTGAAGGACGACCCCCGCCGCGGCAAGTCGTGACTGCCGCGCAGGATATCCGGGACGAGCTGGCCGCCGTCGGCGGCCTTGAGGACGACGCGATCGACATCGCCCGCACGGCGCTGCTGCTGGCCGCGCTGGACCGGCCCGGCGTTTCGCGCGACTCCTATCACGCCCATCTGGACGAGATCGCCGCCGCGGTCGCTGCCCGCGTGCCGGCCGGCGCGAGGCACAACCTCGCGCGGCGCGCCGGCGCCCTGGCCGCAGCGCTGGGAGGGGAGATGGGCTATGCCGGCGACACGCTGACCTACGAGGACCCGCAGAACGCCAACCTGATGCGGGTGATCGACCGCCGCAAGGGGCTGCCGGTGGCGCTGGGCATCCTCTATCTGCACGCCGCGCGGGCGCAGGGCTGGGACGCGGCGGGGCTGAACTTTCCCGGCCATTTCCTGGTGCGGCTGGAGCGCGGCCCGGTGCGCGTCATCATCGACCCGTTCAACGGCGGCCGGGAGATGGCCGCGGAGGACATGCGCGGCGTGCTGAAGACGGTGGCCGGCGCCGAGGCCGAGCTGCGCCCCGAACACTACGCCCCCACCGGCAGCCGGGACGTGCTGGTGCGGCTGCTGAGCAACATCAAGCTGCGCGCGGCACAGACGGACGACGCCGCCCGCGCGCTGGAGATCATCGACCGCATCCTGCTGATCGCGCCCGGCCAGACCGCGCTCCTGCGCGAGGCCGGGCTGTTCCACGCGCGGCTCGGAAACCTGAAAAGCGCGCAGGAGGCGCTCGTCGCCTTCCTCGGCCGCAGCGGCGACGCCGCGATGCGCGCCGAGGCGGAGAAGCTCTTGCAACAGCTCCGGACCCGGCTTAACTAGATCAGCCTCGCGCGCCGCGTCAGCCCGCTCCCAACACGGACCCCGAAATGAGCCTCGCCGTCGCCATCCAGATGGACCCGATCGAGAGCATCGACATCGATGCCGACAGCACCTTCGTGCTGGCCCTCGAAGCGCAGCGGCGCGGTCACGCGCTCTACCACTATCTGCCGCAGGACCTGATCCTGCGCGACCACCGGCTGTTCGCGCGCTGCCGCGCGCTGCAGGTGCGGCGCGAGGCCGGCAGCCACTTCACCCTCGGCGGGAAGGAGCTCATCGACCTGGCCACGCTGGACGTGGTGCTGATGCGCCAGGACCCGCCCTTCGACATGGCCTATATCACGGCGACGCACCTGCTGGAGCACATCCATCCGGACACGCTGGTGATCAACGATCCCGTCCATGTGCGCAACGCGCCGGAGAAGCTGTTCGTCACCCATTTCGAGGGGCTGATGCCGCCGACGCTGATCACCTCGGACCGAGAGGAGATCCTGGCCTTCCGGCGCGAGCACGGCGACATCATCCTGAAGCCGCTGTTCGGCAACGGCGGCGCCGGCGTCTTCCACCTGACGCCGGAGGACGAGAACATGAATGCGTTCCTTGAGATGTTCACGGCGCTCTACCGCGAGCCGATCATCGTGCAGCGCTACGTGCCCGAGGTGCGCGAGGGCGACAAGCGCATCATCCTGGTGGACGGCGAACCCGCCGGCGCGGTCGCCCGCATCCCGGCCAGGGGCGACGCCCGCGCCAATTTCCACGCCGGCGGCCGGGCGGAGAAATCCGTCCTCACCGAACGCGAGCGCGAGATCTGCGCCATGATCGGCCCGGCGCTGTACGACCGCGGGCTGGTCTTCGTCGGCATCGACGTGCTCGGCGACTACCTGACCGAGATCAACGTCACCTCGCCCACCGGCATCCAGGAGATCAACCGCCTGGACGGCATTCAGATCGAGACGACGATCTGGGACGCCATCGAGCGCCGCTTCGGCGAGCGGCACACGCGGTTCTAACCTGAGGCGGCCTCGCGGCAGCCGACCAGACGGGTTCCCCCGGTCACCCAGAACGCGCCGCGCCCCTTGGCGTGAAACACGTGCTCGCCGTTGCGGTAGCGGATGCCGGAGCCGGAGACCGTCTGCGCCATCACCATCGGCGCGGCGCCGGGACGTTCGACCGTCACCCGATGCGCCAAGGGGTCGAAATCCGCGGTGAACGTCGTCCCGTCGTCGCAGGCATAGGCCACCGGCGCCGGGGCCGGCGCGTCGAGCCCGCAGGCGCAGCCGGCCAGCAGCAGGGCGAAGGCGGGCGCGGCGAAGGAGGCAGGGTGTCGCATGACCCCGATGCTACGCCGTCGGGCGCGACGGGGAAAGCGGGATGCGCGGGGCCGATGCGGGTCAGGCGACCTGGCGGGTCTCGATGAGGCGCGCCGCGGGCAGGGTGATCGTCACCGTGGTGCCGACGCCGAGCGTGCTTTCGAGTTCCAGCGTGCCGCCGTGAAGCTCCATCAGGCTCTTGGACAGCGGCAGGCCGAGCCCGGTGCCCTCGTAGCGGCGGCCGAGCGTGTCGTCGACCTGGCCGAAGCGTTCGAGCGCCTTGGGGATGTCTTCCGAGGCGATGCCGATGCCGGTGTCGGTGACGGAAACCGCGACGCCCATGGCGGTGCGGTACGCGACGACCCGCATCGCGCCGTCTTCAGGGGTGAACTTGACCGCGTTGGACAGCAGGTTCAGGAGCACCTGGCGGAGGCGGCGCTCGTCGGCGCGGATCCGGGGCATATCGGGAGGGATGTCGATCGCCAGCGCGATGCGCGCGGTTTCGGCCTGTCGCCGCACCATCCGCACCGCGTCGTCCACGATCTGGCGCAGATCCGTCTCGTCGTCGTCCATCTCCAGCCCGCCGGCATCCAGCTTCGAGATGTCGAGCACGTCGTTGATCAGCCCCAGCAGATGCGCGCCGCTGTCGTAGATGCACTTGGCGTAATCGAGGTACTGCCCGTTGCCCACCGGGCCGAACATCTCCTTCGCGATCACCTCGGAGAATCCGATCACCGCGTTCAGCGGCGTGCGCAGCTCGTGGCTCATGGTCGCCAGGAACTGGGATTTCGTCTGGCTGCTGGCCGCCGCCGCCTCCAGCGCCCGGGTCAGGTTCTCGGCGGTCGCCTCGAGCTCGCGCTTCGTCGCCTCGAGCTCGGCGACGTGATCGCGGAGCCGCGCCGCCTCCGCCACAGAGCGGTCGGCCAGATGCTGGTCGACGATCGAGCCCACAAGACCGAGGGCGATGATCAGCACGGTCAGCAGCACCACCGCGACCGAAAGCCATTCCGGATCGACCGACGCGGCGGACACGACGATGCGCGGGTCGGGAACGTAGGTCACCGCCGCCATGCCGGTGAAGTGAAGCCCGACGATCCCGAGAATATAGAGCGTCACGGCCCCGACCTGGCGCCCGAGCGTCGCGTCCGGCCGGGCGGCGACGCGCAGCGCGGCCGCGCAGCCGGCGGCCCCGATCAGGATCGAGGCGGCGACATAGGTCATGTCCCATTGCGCCGCGGCGGGAATCCGCACCGCCGCCATGCCGACATAATGCATGCCGGCGACGGCCAGCCCCGCCACCGCGCCGCCGAGGGCCGCGCTCCTGCCGGATGCGCCGCCGCGAAGCGCGATCAGGAAGCCGCCCCAGGTGATCCCGGCGGCGATGGCGATCGACAGCAGCGTCAGCAGAAGGTCGTACCCGACGGGAAGGCCGGGACGGAAGGCGAGCATGGCGAGAAAATGCGTCGCCCAGATGCCGGAGCCCGCCACCACGGCGGCGCCGGTATGCCAGAACAGCCGCGCCCGCCCCTCAGCCGCGCGCGCGCGGCTGAGCAGGCTGACCGCCGTGTAGCAGCCGAGCAGGCAGATGACGGCGGCAGCAGCGACGAAACGCAGGTCGTGCTGACCGGTGATGCAATCGAGGACGCGCAGCATGGGCGCAGCATGAGGAAATTCCGCTAACAAAGCGTTACTGTTCGCGGAATCCCACCGATGGAAACGGTCTTGCCTTCGCCGGAACAAAGAGGCAACATATCCGCCGTCCCGGTGAAGGAGGAGCAGGATGGCGGCGGAGGTTCTAGAGGCTTGGTAATGCTCGTCACGTCCCGATAACTATACTTCTCCACTCGGAGGCACGTGCGATGGTTGCTCCCGCTCGGGCGGTTGCGGTTGCTTTACCAATGCGTGATGAACCAGAAGACTTAGAAGATGCGCCCGCTCGTGCGGTGGAATAACGAATGATAACCACCCGAAACCAGAATGCCGAAATTGAAGTATCGTGTTTTCTCCGTCGAGAAACGTCTGCCATGCGGGGTCGAACTCCCCATGGGCATGCTTTGGAGCCTCTCTAGGAATCTCTGGTTGGAGCTGTCTCCGCTGTTGTGACGCGCGGGCAATTAGCGCATCAAGCTCGACGGTGTCCATATTCGATAATCTCCGCTTCCCAGTCAAAACCTGACATTGCCAAGTATAGAACGCCGCGCCCCCGGTCCGTGAAATAACGACCGAGACACGCTAACGTCTTAACGGCCTCGTCCTCCACAAACCGGGGTCCTTCTTGAACAACCCGCCAGAAATCCTCCTTCGCGGAAAGGCTCGTCCACGTGGCATCCAGAATTCTTGTCCGCGCCGTCCGCTCAACAGCGGCAAAATCTTCTGTCATATACTGCACTTACCACCCATCCTAATCCGACAGCTATCCAGATGGCTACATACAAGAATGACCATGTATACATGGAGTCCGGCATCGGTGAGATGACAAGCACCGGAATCGTCATTATCGTCAGTACGAAACTTGCGGTTATCGAATATATAAAATGCCGCTCCATTCGCTTATAAATTTTCTTTGAACGGAAGGCAGATAAGAAATGATTTTCCGTAGTCTTGATAAAAATCAAGAATGAGAACAAGAACGCACATACAATAGATGATGTATCAAATACTGCCTGATACAGCGACGATACAGATAAATTGCTCTCCTCTGCGACAGAGTAAAACTGCTCTCCCCATTTCCCAAAGGAGAGGACGCCGAAAAGCGCAAGCGCCAACGGTCCCCATCTCTCGGCAAAGATCGCAATTGGCTTCATTTGTCCGCAGTTAAGTAGCTCTCTCTTATATAAGATATATTCGATTGCATATCAGGATAGAGCGCCCCTGCATCTTCGTGGAACACATCGAACCGAAGAATTTCGGCACTCTCTGGCAAGCCCACGATAAGCCGGAACGACGATTCGCCCTTTCCGTCGATCTGCTTTTCAAAAACGAGGGTACGCGGCACGGCACGCTTCATTCGTACTACATCACCCATTGCGACAAACTGCCAATTCACCCCGTGCCCGATCAGACAGCCAACATGTGGCATGGCAGGATTTTCGTTAACGCCGGCACCGGAGAACTCGCACGCGGCATCCACTCTTGGCCCGCTACATACGAGGCCGCCGCCCCAATCTTGGCGCGCAAGGCAAACATATATCTGCACGGTTTCATTAGGTACGCGGACATTCACGGCACCATGTGGCGGTCCGGATTCGCCTTTGTGTACTCCCCCGCTGAAGATCACGGGCGCGACGGTAGTTTCGACCAGTGCGGCCCTAGCGCCTTCTGGTACGACGTGGAGCAGGACGTAGACCGCACCTAGTCCGGCTATCGACAGCCGCCAAAATCTTGATTTCTTCACAGCCCGGTCTCCACCGGGCATCGGGTAGGCTAACGACGCACCAGCACTAGGTGCGTTTGCTACCTAATGCCGGAATTCGCCCGCGCGACTTTGGAGGCGCTGCGCCAGCCGATGGAGACCGGGCGCGCCGTTGTCGCCCGCGCCAACGCGCACCTGACATACCCGGCGCGGTTCCAGCTCGTCGCAGCGATGAACCCGTGCCGCTGCGGCTGGCTGGACGATGCGTCCCAAGCCTGCAGCCGCGTGCCGCGCTGCGCGCAGGACTACCAGGCGAAGATCTCCGGCCCGCTGTTCGACCGCATCGACCTGCATGTCGACGTCCCCGCCGTCAGCCCGGCGGACCTGTCCCTGCCGCCGCCGGCCGAGGGTTCGGCGGCGGTCGCCGCCAGGGTCGCCGCCGCCCGCGCCGCCCAGGCCGAGCGCTATGCCGGCGAGGAGGCGCATGGCCGCGCACTGCGCACCAATGCCGACGCCGACGGGGCGCTGCTGGAACGCGTCGCCGCGCCGGACGAGGCCGGGCGCGCGCTGCTGACCCAGGCGGCGGAGAAGATGCGGCTGACGGCGCGCGGCTGGCACCGCACGCTCCGCGTCGCCCGCACGCTGGCCGATCTCGACGGCGCGGACGGGGTGCGCCGGCTGCACGTCGCCGAGGCGCTGTCCTGGCGCCGCCTCGCGCCGGGGCGGTGAGCAAGTCGGCCTTTCCCGCCGCGCCGAACCCGCGCCCGGTCAGGTGGCCAGGCGGGCCGGCCGGGAATCGAGGCTGGCGCGGACCTTGCGCGCCAGGGCGTCCCGGGCGAAGGGTTTCGGCAGGAAGTCCAGCCCTTCCGCCAGCCGGCCCTGGTGGACGATGATGCTTTCGGCGTAGCCGGACATGAAGACCGTCCCGATGTCGGGAAATATCTTCTGGACCTTTTCCGCGATTTCGCGGCCGTTCATGCCGTTGGGCAGGACGACGTCGGTCAGGAGAAGGTCGACGCGGCCGCGCTCCCGAAGGCCGCGCAGCGCCGACGGCCCGTCGGGCGCCAGCACGACCGTGTAGCCCAGCAATTCCAGCGCCGCGGCCACGAATTCGGCCACGTCCACGTCGTCCTCGACGACCAGGATGGTCTCGGTGCCGGTCGGGACTTCCCCTGACAGCGCATCGGGCGCATCCGCCTCCTCGGGGTCCGCGCCCGCCGCGCGCGGCAGGAAGAGCCTGACGGTGGTGCCGTGGCCGAGCTCGCTGTAGATGCTGACATGGCCGCCCGACTGCTTGGCGAAGCCGTAGACCATGCTGAGCCCGAGCCCGGTTCCCTCGCCCTGGGGCTTGGTCGTGTAGAACGGCTCGAACACGCGCCGCAGCGCCTCGGGCGCGATGCCGACGCCGGTGTCGCTCACCGAGATCATGACATGGGGCCCGGGCGCGACCTCCGGATTGCGCGCCGAATGATTGTCGTCCAACGTCATGTTGGCCGATTCGATGGTGAGCTTGCCGCCGCCGGGCATGGCGTCGCGCGCGTTGATCGCCAGGTTCAGGAGCGCGTTCTCGAGCTGGCTCGGGTCGACGAGCGCGGGCCACGCGTTCTCCGACATGTAGATCTCGATGCCGATCTCCGCGCCGAGCGTGCGTTGCAGCAGGACCCTGCAGTCCGCGACCAGGCGGTTCACATCGGTGCTGACCGGGGCCATGGGCTGGCGGCGCGAAAACGCCAGAAGCCGGTGGGTGAGCTCGCTGCTGCGCACGGCCGCGCGCACCGCCGTATCCAGATAGCCGAGCGCGACCCTGTCCCTGCCGATCAGGGCCCTGAGGAACTCGAGATTCCCCATGATGGCGGTCAGCATGTTGTTGAAGTCGTGCGCCACGCCGCCGGTCAGCTGACCGATCGCTTCCATCTTCTGGGACTGGCGGAGCTTCTCCTCGGCCTCGCGGGCGCTGGTGACGTCGGTCAGGATCCCGCCGACGAAAACGGTATCGTCGTCGGCGAAGCGCACGGGAAAATCGGTCGCCGCGATCCGGCGCACCGCACCGTCGGGGAACGTCGCCTCGATCTCGCGCATGAGCACGTCGCCGGTCGCCGCCACCCGCCGATCCTGCTCCGCCGTCTCGCGGCCGGCATCCTCGCCGAACAGGTCGGAAACCGTTTTTCCCAGAATCTCCTCCGCCGGCAGGCCATACCATTCCTGCACCTTCCGGTTCGCGATCAGGTGGCGGCCCTCCCGGTCCCTGAGCACGATGCCCGACGGGGAATGGTCGATGATGGCCTGGAACTGGACCTGGCTCCTGTGCAGCGCGGCGCCGGCCCTGTCGCGCTCCGCGGCGGTCTCGGCGTGCTCGCGGCCCGACCTGGTGATCCACGCCCCCGCGAGCCCGAGCAGGAGCGCCATCCCGCCGGCCGATCCGCTCACCGTTACGAGTTCGGTATACCAGGAGGAAAACGCGTCCCGTTCGGCCACCGACACCGTGACGACAAGGGCGGAGCCCGGCAGCGCCCGCCAGGCCGTGAGATAGGAATCGCTGCCGGTTCCGAAAGGAGCGCGCAGGAAGCCGTGGCCGGACCCGTTCCGCGACGCGACCGGGATCAGGGTCCTGCCGGCCGCGTCTTCCCGCGAACGCGCCGCGTGGGGCTGGCTGAACAGGAGGTTGCCGTCGGCGTGGAACAGGCGGATGACCCCGTGCGCGCCCACGTCGATCGCTTCGTAGAAGCCGCGCAGCCGTTCGGGCTGGAACGTCGCCGCGATGAAGCCGATGAAATTCCCCTCTGCGTCGTGCAGCGCCCGGCCGATCGGGATGCGCACGCCGCCGATATGCTCGGCCGGCGCGGCGGGACCGATGACGAGCCTGCTGCTCCGCTCGTCCTTCAGCCGCCGGTGGAGATAGCGGCCGCGGCGCGACGTGCCGGTGACGGCCGGGTTGGTGGACAGGACGACGAGCCCCTCGGCGTCGAGAAGGTTCAGCGATCCGATTCCCGAAAGACCGGACAGGGTGGCCGCGAGCACCGCCGACCACTCTTCGCGCGGCGCCTGGGGGCCGCCGATGCGGTCGCTCCGCACGGCGAGCTGGCTGACGGCGGATTCGAGGGCGCCGAACGTGCGGTCGAGATGCTCCGCCAGCACATGCGCCAGATTCTCCGCGCGCCGCTGCTCGGCCGCGAGGGTCCGGTCGTGTTCCCACCACAACAGGCCGGCCCGCGCCGCGATGAAAACGAGGAACACGCCGGCGAGCGCGAGAAAGACCTTGCTGCGCAGGAATCCGGTTCTTGAATGCAAGGTGGTCACGCCACCCCCTCTTCCCGTGCTGCACGGCTTTCGGCTCTAGCCGAGTGGCGCTGCATCGGCGCCAAGTCTTTTTCCGTCAAGGGTCCAACAGAAATGTTGCCGTACCCTTAACGTCGCCATCCCCGCATCCGGGCGGTACCTGTCAATGACACCGAAATGCCGATTAATGACACCGAAATGCCGATCAATGACACCGAAATGCCGCCGCTTCGCGCGGAGGCGTTAATCCTTTGTTTACAGTTTCGGCGGTACCAGAATCGCACGGGGGACGATGGCGGCATTTATGCCGCCAGCACGGCTTGTGTATGAGGGCGCCGATGATCGAGTCCCCCCCGGGCAGCCGCCCGCGGATTCTCCTGGTGGACGACGCGGTGCAGGACCGCGCCCTGGGCGTGCGGATTCTGACGCGGCTGGGCTACGAGGTGGCCACGGCGGCTTCGGCGGAGGCGGGCATCACGCGGCTGGCGGGCGAGCCGTTCGACCTGGTGCTGATGGACCTGTTCATGCCGGGGCTCGACGGCGCGGAGGCCACCCGCCGCATCCGCGCGATGAACGGCCGGGCGGCATCGGTGCCGGTGATCGGGCTCAGCGGCTCGATCCTGCCGTCGGACCGCCGGCACTGCATCGAAAGCGGCATGACCGACTTCCTGTCCAAGCCGTTCGCCCCGGCCGAGATCGCCCCGCGCCTGCTCAACTGGATCGACGGCCGCACCGGCTGACCCGGCCGCCCGCGCCGCCGATTTTCAGCCGGCCGCTTGTGGCGCGGCGCGGCACATGTCATATGGCTGCAATGCTCGACATCGACCTGCAGATCGCCATCCCCCTGCTCGCCGCGCTGGCGGCCGGCAGCCTGATCGGGCTGGAGCGCACCTATCACGGCCGGCCCGCCGGGTTCCGCACCCATGCGCTGGTCTGTCTCGCCTCCGCCCTGCTGATGCAGGTCACGACGCACCAGTCGCAATGGCTGACCGGGGTGCCGCTGGAGGCCGTCCGGCTGGACCCCACCCGGATGGCGCAGGGCATCATGACCGGCATCGGCTTTCTCGGCGCCGGGGTGATCTTCAAGGAAGGCCTGACCGTGCGCGGGCTGACCACCGCGGCCTCGATCTGGATCACCGCCGCGCTGGGCGTGCTGTACGGCATCGGGTTCTATTTCCCCGCGGTGCTCGCCACCATCTACGTTCTGGGCACGCTGGCGCTGTTCCGCTGGTTCGAGCACCTGCTACCGACGCAGAACTACGTGGCGATCGCGCTGCGCTTCGCCCGCGACCGCGCGCCCGACGAATCCGACATCCGCAGCCTGCTGGAGCAGGCCGGCTTCAAGGTCACGGGGATGACCTACCGGCTGGAGGAAGCCGGCAGCGCGTTCCAGTACGACACCATCGGCATGACGCTCAACCGCGACGACCCCGGCCGGCTGGCCGAGACGCTGCGCGGGCGCGGCGATCTGCTCTCCTTCAGCATTTCGCCCGCCGGGGACTGACGCCCGATCCGGAAGGCCGCGCCGGCGGAGCGGACTGGAAAGCGGGTATTTGCCCCGCCGCCCCCGATCCCCATATTGAGGGAATGATGAGGCACCCGCTCATGGCCGCCGCGCTTGCGCTCGCCCTTTCCGGCTGCGCGTCGCCGACGCCGTACCAGCCCTCCGCGACGGGCGGGGGCTATGGCTATTCCGAGCAGCGGATCGAGGACGACCGGTTCCGCGTCTCGTTCTCCGGCAACTCGGCGACCGAGCGCCAGACGGTGAAGAACTACCTGCTTTACCGCGCCGCGGAGCTGACCCTGGCCCAGGGCGGCGACTATTTCGTCGTCACGGCGCGGAGCGATACCCCCGATTACGGCGCCGCCGGCCCCAGCACCAGCGTCGGCACCGGCGTCGGGATCGGCAGCGGCGGCATGAGCTCCGGCTGGTCGATCGGGATGGGCGTGCCGGTAGGCGGCTACGGAGGCGGCCCCAGCGAGGCCAGCGCCGAGATCGTCGTCCACCGCGGGAAGAAGCCCGCGGGCGCGGCCGAGGCCTATGACGCTCGCGTGGTGAAGGGAAACCTCGCCCCGCACGTGCGCCGGCCGGCGCCGTAGCCGCTTTGCGCGGGGCAGCCCGCTTCCCATATTGAGGGTATGAACGCGCGACTGCTTGCCGTTGTCCTTCCGCTGCTGGCGCTGGCCGCCTGCGGGACGCCCACGCCCTACGCCCCGGGGAACGGCGGCTACGGCTATGGCGCGCAGCGGGTGGAGGACGGGCGTTTTCGCGTCTCCTTTTCCGGCAACGCGCTGACGTCGCGGCAGACGGTGGAAAACTACCTGCTCTACCGCGCGGCGGAGGTCACCCTGGCCGAGGGCGGCGACCATTTCGTGATCGTGCGCCGCAACACCGAGCCCGATACCACCTGGCTTGTCAGCCCCGGCGGCGGGCCGTGGTATCCCGGCTATTGGGGCCGGCGCCACTGGCATCCCCGATACGGTTACGGCTACGGCGCATGGGACGACACCACCGCGCGCCCCGTGACGCGCTACGGCGCGGACGCCGAAATCCTGGTGCGGCGAGGCCCGAAGCCGCCCGGCGACCCGCTGGCCTTCGACGCCCATTCGGTGATCCGCAACCTCGGCCCCACGATCCGGCGGCTCCTCCCGCCGGCGTGACAGGCGCCCTCACCCCCGCCTGAAGCTGCCGTCCGGCGGCAGGCTGCCGCCGTCGAGCATCGGGCCCAATGGCCGGCCGGCGAAGATGTGGATGTGCAGATGCGGCACTTCCTGATGCGCGTCGCGGCCGTGATTGGCGAGGATGCGGTAGCCGCCGTCCACGAGACCCAGCGCGCGCGCCGTCTCGCCGACGGCGCGAAGGAACCCGGCCTGCTCGGCCGCGCCCGCCTGGGCGGAGAAGTCGTCCATCGAGACGTAGCGGCCCTTCGGGATCACCAGCACGTGCACCGGCGCCTGCGGGTTGATGTCGTGGAACGCCAGGGCAAAGTCGCTCTCGTAGACCTTTTTGCAGGGCAACTCCCCGCGCAGGATCCTCGCGAACACGTTGCCGTCGTCATAGGCCATGACGCCCTCCCGGTCTTTCCGCCCTAAAGGTCCCGGCCGGCCTTCTCGGCGATGCCGGAGCGGCCCTCGCGTTTTTCCAGTTCGGCCCAGACCTCGGCGGGCGCGACGCCGCAGGCCGCCCACAGCACGAGCAGATGATAGAGCAGGTCGGCGCTCTCGCGCACCAGCTCCGTCTTTTCGCCGGCGATCGAGGCGATGGCGGCCTCGATCGCCTCCTCGCCCAGCTTCTGCGCGATCTTGGCACGCCCGTCGGCCAGCAGCTTCGCCGTGTAGGACGTGGACGGATCCATGCCCTTGCGGCTCTCGATCGTCGCGAACAGGCGGCCCAGCACGGCATTGCCGCCATCGTCCGGTTTATCCGTCATGCCTCACCCCCGGCCTCGTTAACCCTGCTTGTATCGGATCGGGGCGGCGGTGTCACGGCGGCCCGCGGCCCCGCGGCGGAGGGTTACGGGCGGACGGGAATCCCCGCGGCGGCCATGTGCGCCTTCGCCTGGCCGATGGTGAACAGGCCGAAATGGAAGATCGACGCGGCGAGCACCGCGGTGGCGTGGCCCTCGCGCACGCCGGCCACCATGTGGTCGAGCGTGCCGACCCCGCCGGAGGCGATCACCGGCACCCGCACCGCATCGGCGACGGCGCGGGTCAGCGCGATGTCGAAGCCTCCGCGCGTGCCGTCGCGGTCCATCGAGGTCAGCAGGATCTCGCCCGCTCCGTACCCGGCCATGCGCTGCGCCCAGCGCACCGCGTCCAGCCCGGTCTCCTTGCGCCCGCCATGGGTGAATATCTCCCATGTCCCGGGCCCGGTCGCCTTGGCGTCGAGCGCGACGACGATGCACTGGGAGCCGAATTTCTCCGCCGCCTCGCGCACGAAATCGGGATTGGCGACGGCGGCGGTGTTGATCGAGACCTTGTCCGCACCGGCCAGCAGCAGCTTGCGGATGTCGTCCACGCTGCGCACCCCGCCGCCGACGGTCAGCGGCATGAAGCACTGCTCCGCCGTGCGCGCGACCACGTCGAACAGCGTGTCGCGGGCATCGACGCTGGCGGTGATGTCGAGGAAGCAGAGCTCGTCCGCCCCGGCCTCGTCGTAGACGCGCGCCTGCTCCACCGGATCGCCGGCATCGATCAGCTCGACGAAATTGACCCCCTTGACGGTGCGCCCGTCCTTCACGTCCAGACAGGGGATGATGCGCATCTTGAGCATGGATGAGTGGTCTTTCTCCGGCGCCGCGGCCGTTCCTACTTCTTTCCCGCCAGCACCGCCAGGGCCGCCGCCGGGTCGATCCGCCCGTCATACAGCGCGCGGCCGCAGATCACCCCGTCGATGCCGGCGGATTCCTGGGCCTTCAGCTCCTTCAGGTCGGACAGGGCGGAGACGCCGCCCGACGCGATCACCGGCGTCGTCAGCGCGAAGGCGAGATCCACCGTGGCCTCGACGTTCACCCCGCCCATCGCGCCGTCGCGGTCGATGTCGGTGTAGATGATCGCCGCGGCGCCCGCGTCCTCGAAGCGCAGCGCGAGGTCGAGCGCGCGCACGTCGGAGTTCCTCGTCCAGCCCTCGACCGCGACGCGGCCCTCGCGCGCGTCGATGGCGATGGCGACGCGGCCCTCATGGGCGCGGCAGGCGTCGAGCACGAAATCCGGGTCGGACAGGGCCGCGGTGCCGAGGATCACGCGGCGCACGCCTGAGTCCAGCCAGCGCTCCAGCGTCTCGCGGTTGCGGATGCCGCCGCCGAGCTGCACCGGGATGTCGATGGCGGCGACCACCGCGGCGACCGCGTCGGCGTTGACCGGCTTGCCTTCCACCGCGCCGTTCAGATCCACCAGGTGCAGCCACTCGAACCCCGCCTCCTGAAACCGCTTCGCCTGGGCGACGGGGTCGGGGTTGAAGATGGTGGCGCGGTCCATGTCGCCGCGCAGCAGTCGCACGCAGACCCCGTCCTTCAGGTCGATCGCCGGGTAGAGAATCATGAGCTGCCCTTGCCGCGGCGCGGGCCGCGGATCGCCTTGGTGTAATAGTAGCCGGGAATCGTCTTGCCCTTCACCACGGCATAGTGCGGGTTTGTCCCCCAGCGTTCGTAGCCGAGCGTCTCGTACAGCTCGATCGCCGCCTCCTGGGTCGCGCGCACGTCGAGGTTCACGTACCACGCGCCACGGGCGCGCGCCGCCTTTTCGGCGGCAACGACCAGGTCGCGCGCCATGCCGTGACCGCGCGCCCAGGGCGCGACGAAGCTGGTGGTCATGGCGACCACGCGCGCTTGCGCCTCGTTGTTGCGCGGCGGTCGGTGCAGCTGCACCGACCCGCCGACGGTGCCGTCCAGCCGGCCGACGAACAGGTCGCGCTCCGGCACCAGCAGCACGCCGCGCCAGTAGCGTTCCATCACCTCGCGCGGCGGCGGCTTGAGCCAGCCGAACCCGCCGCCGTCGAGGATCGCGACTTCGGCGGCGTCGCACAGATCGGCCAGGTCGCCGTCCGTGATCTCGGTCAGCACCTCGACCTTTATCCTGGCCATACCCGTCTCCTCATGGCCGCCAGCGCAGGAAATTGCGCAGGATCGCGAGCCCCACCGCCTGGCTCTTCTCCGGGTGGAACTGGGTGCCGACGATATTGTCGCGCCCGGCGACCGCGGTCAGCGGCCCGCCGTAATCCACCGTCGCCCGCACGTCCGCCGCGTTCGCGCAGGCGAAGCGGTAGGAATGGACGAAATAGACATGGGCGCCCGGCTCGACGCCGTCGAGCAGCGGATGGCCCGCGCCGGCGGATTCGAGCGCGTTCCACCCCATATGCGGGATCCTGATCCCGGGATCGTCGGGCGCGATCGCCACCACCTCGCCGGGAATCCATCCCAGCCCGGCCTGCACCCGGTGCTCGCGCCCGCGCTCGGCCAGAAGCTGCATGCCAACGCAGATGCCGAGGAAAGGCGCGCCGCGCTCCAGCACCGCCGCGCCCAGCGCGTCCACCATCCCGTCCAGCGCGGCGAGCCCCGCCATGCAGTCGGCGAATGCGCCGACGCCCGGCAGCACGATCCGCTCCGCCCCCGCCAGCGCATGCGGGTCGGCCGTCACCGTCACCGTCTGGCCGGCGCCCAATTCGCCCGCGGCGCGCTCCAGCGCCTTCGCCGCGGAGCGAAGGTTGCCGGACCCGTAATCGATGACGACGACGCTGCCCGCCATGAGACGCCGGTCAGGCGAGAGGGCGGGAGGGCGGCGCGGCGCCGGTCCAGCCGTCCCCGCCGAGATCGACGAGCCGGCGCAGCGCCGCGTCCGGTCCGGTCGCCGCGACCACGCCGTCGAAGCGCCAGCCGGCGCGGTCCAGCGCCGCGCGGCGCCAGTCGTTGCCGAACAGCCCCGCGATGACGGCATAGCCGCCGAAGACGGCGAGCCCCACGCCCTGGTCCAGCCCGGTCGCTGCCAGCGCGGCTTCCAGCGCCAGGCCTGCAACGAGCAGCCCGAACGCCGTCCACCACATCCGGTGCGCCAGGGCCCAGATCACGGAAAACAGCGCCGCCGCCCAGCAGAACCCCTCGCGCAGCAGCAGCGGCTCGGCGTCGCGTCCGGCATAGGGGGGTCGATGAACGGTATAGACCTGCACTGTCTTCCGATCGGTCCGGGGTCCGCGTCAGCCCGCGGCGCCGAGCGTGCCCTTGGTCGACGGCACCTGGTCGGCGGCGCGCGCATCGATGGCGACCGCCGCGCGCAACGAGCGGGCCAGCGCCTTGTAGCACGATTCGACGATGTGGTGGTTGTTGTCGCCGTACAGGTTCTCGACATGCAGCGTGATGCCGGCCGCCTGGGCGAAGGCCTGGAACCATTCCTTGAACAGCTCGGTGTCCATCTCGCCCAGCTTGGGGCGGGAGAACACCACCCGCCAGATCAGATAGGGGCGGGACGAGATGTCGAGCGCTACCCGCGACAGCGTCTCGTCCATCGGCACGTAGGCCGAGCCGAACCGCGTGATGCCGCGCCGGTCGCCCAGCGCCTCGTCGACCGCCTGGCCGACGGCGATGCCGACGTCCTCGGTGGTGTGGTGGAAGTCGATGTGCAGGTCGCCCTCGGCGCGCACACGCAGGTCGATCAGGCTGTGGCGCGAAAGCTGCTCCAGCATGTGGTCGAGAAAGCCGATCCCGGTCGAGACGTCGTAGACGCCGGCGCCGTCGAGATTCACCGAAACCTCGACGCTGGTTTCCTTGGTCTTGCGGCTGACGGCGGCTTCGCGCATGGCGCGCTCCTCGGGCTTTCCGCCGCGCCCCTGCCGGGCCCGGCGCGGGCTTCTTTTACCAGCAGGGCCGGGGCTGTGCCAGCCCCAACCGGCGGTGGAATAAAAGCCGCGGCGGAGCGTTATACATTCGTGACAGCATCGACCGTCCCGCCGCACGACATGTCCGGCGGGACGAATTGCGAAAGCAGCGCTCCGCCGCGGGATTCGGTGCGGGCGCGGCAGCCAGGCGGGACAGGGATGCTCAGGAGATCGGTTACCCACGGCGAGGTCATCATCCGGAGCGGCCAGAGGGCCGAGGCGGCGTGGCGCGTCGCCAGGGGGCACGTGGTCGTCCGCAGCGACGGTCCCGCCGGAAAGGCCTCGGAAACCCTGGCCGACGCGGGCGACGTGATCGGCGCGGTGGCGGTGCTCGACGGCGCGCATTACGACCAGACGGCCGAGGCGCATGGCGAGGCCGTGGTGGAAATGCTGCCGCGGGAGGAACTCGTCCGCCTGCTGACCGCCTCGCCGGACACCGCCGGCAGGATGCTGGGCGGGCTGTTTTCGGCGGTCGTTTCCGGGGACGACGTCCCCGACGGCCGCGTTCCGGACGGGGCGCGCCTGTACGGGCTGGAAGGCACGGCCGCCGCTTCCATCGGCGCGGACGGAATCGGGATCGACGGTCTTTCCTTCGTCGTCGGCCGCAAGGAATCGGTCGACGACAGCGGCGCGGCGCGCGGGGTGGACCTGACGCTGCCGGATATGAGGCCGTACCAGCTTTCGCGCCGGCATTTCGCGATCGAGCGCAATCTCCGGGGCTGGCTCGTGCGCGACTGCGGCAGCTATCACGGCACCTATGTCAACGGGCTGCTGACCGGCGCGTCGAAGCCGTCCTGTACCGCCCCGTTGCTGCCCGGCGAGAACGAGATCGTCGCCGGCACCCCCGGTTCGGCCTTCCGTTTCCGCGTCGCCGTCGCCGGCTGACGGGTCCCGCCGCGCGGCGCCCGGCCGCCGCCCGCGCCACTCCGCCCTTGACCGCGGCGCGGTAACGCTTAAATCTTCTCCACCATCGCCATATCGGCGGGCCGCGCGTCGCAGCCCCGCCCGCCCACCATTCCGGACGCAGCATGAACCAACCCGAATCCACGCTCTGGCACGGCACCACGATCCTGTCCGTGCGCAAGGGCGGCAAAGTGGTGATCGCGGGGGACGGCCAGGTCACGTTCGGCCAGACCGTCATCAAGTCCAACGCCCGCAAGGTGCGTCCGCTGGCCGACGGCAGCGTGATCGCCGGCTTCGCCGGAGCCACCGCCGACGCCTTCACCCTGTTCGAACGGCTGGAAGCCAAGCTGGAGCAGCATCCCGGCCAGCTGCTGCGCGCCTGCGTCGAGCTGGCCAAGGACTGGCGCACCGACCGCTATCTGCGCCGGCTGGAGGCCATGATGGCGGTCGCCGACGCCGACGAATCGCTGGTGCTGACCGGCACCGGCGACGTGCTGGAGCCGGAAGCCGGGCTGATCGGCATCGGGTCGGGCGGGGCCTACGCGCTGTCGGCGGCCCGCGCCCTGATCGACATCGAGGGGCTGGACGCCGAGGCCATCGCCCGCAAGGCGATGGGCGTCGCCGCCGGCATCTGCGTCTACACCAACGAATCCGTCACCATCGAAAGCCTCGACGCCAAGTGACCAGCTTCTCCCCCCGCGAGATCGTTTCCGAGCTCGACCGCTTCATCGTCGGACAGAAGGACGCCAAGCGCGCCGTGGCCATCGCGCTGCGCAACCGCTGGCGCCGCCAGCAGCTCACCGACGAGCTGCGCGAGGAGGTGCTGCCCAAGAACATCCTGATGATCGGCCCGACCGGCGTCGGCAAGACAGAGATCGCCCGCCGCCTCGCCCGGCTCGCCGACGCGCCGTTCCTGAAGGTGGAGGCGACCAAGTTCACCGAGGTCGGCTATGTCGGCCGCGACGTCGAGCAGATCGTCCGCGACCTGGTCGAGGTGGCGCTGCACCAGACCCGCACCCGCATGCGCAGGGAAGTCACCGCCAAGGCCGAGCTGGCGGCGGAGGACCGCGTCGTCACCGCGCTGGTCGGCGAAGGGGCCAGCGAGGACACCCGGCAGAAATTCCGCAAGATGCTGCGCGAGGGCCAGCTCGACGACAAGGAGGTCGAGCTGGAACTGACCGATTCGTCCGGCTCCGGCCTGCCGACCTTCGAGATTCCCGGCATGCCCGGAGCGCAGATGGGGATGCTCAACCTGGGCGACATCTTCGGCAAGGGGTTCGGCGGACGCACCAAGACCCGGCGCATGCTGGTCGGCGACACCCACGACGTGCTGGTCGCCGAGGAAAGCGACAAGCTGCTGGACGAGGACGCCGTCACCCGCATCGCCATCGAATCGGTGGAGCAGAACGGCATCGTCTTCCTGGACGAGATCGACAAGATCTGCGCCCGGTCCGACGCCCACGGCGCCGATGTCAGCCGCGAAGGCGTGCAGCGCGACCTGCTGCCGCTGATCGAGGGCACGACGGTCGCCACCAAGCACGGCACGGTGAAGACCGACCACATCCTGTTCATCGCCTCCGGCGCGTTCCACATCGCAAAGCCGTCCGACCTGCTGCCCGAGCTGCAGGGCCGCCTGCCGATCCGGGTGGAGCTGAAGGCGCTGACCGTGGACGACCTGAAATCCATCCTGACCGAGCCGGAAGCCAACCTGATCCGCCAGTACATGGCGCTGATGGGCACCGAGGGGATGACGCTGGCCTTCACCGATGACGCCATCGCCGAGATCGCAAAGGTCGCCGCCGACGTGAACCGCAGCGTCGAGAATATCGGCGCGCGGCGCCTTCAGACGGTGCTGGAGCGCCTGCTGGAGGAGATCAGCTTCACCGCCTCCGACCGCGCCGGCGAAACCGTCACCATCGACGCCGCCTTCGTTCGCGAGAACGTCTCCGACCTCGCCAGGAACGCCGACCTCAGCAAGTTCATCCTGTAAACGTCGGTCTCCCCGTTGCCGGAAGGCACGATCCCTGCGAGGATCGCGCCACATCGACCGCGCTTATTCAGGGAGACGCAGCATGAAGTGTTACGTGACGCCGAGCTCGCCGTTCGGCCGCAAGGTGCGCATCGCCGCGGCCGAAACCGGCCAGGCGGACAGTATCCAGTGGGAGTTCATCACCCCGGCGCAGCGGACGGAGAGCATCCCGGCGATCAACCCGCTGGGCAAGATCCCGGTGGCGGTGCTGGACGACGGCGCGGCGGTCTACGATTCGCCGGTGCTGTGCGCCCTGATCGATTCCACGGCGAAGGACCGCAAGCTGATCCCACCCGACGGGCCGGCGAAGTGGAAGGCGCTGACGCTGGAGGCGCTGGGGGACGGGCTCGGCGAATCCGTCGTCGCGCTGTCGCAGGAGCTGGCCAAGCCCGACGACAAGCGCGCCCAGGCGGTGGTGGACCGCCACGCCGGCAAGGTGAAGGCCGCGCTGGCCTGGTGCGACGCCAACGCCTCGTCGTTCGCCGACCCGCCCGGCATCGGCGAGATCGCTGTGTGCTGCGCCCTCGGCTACATGGAGCTGCGCGACGCGGTCCCCGGCTGGAAGCAGGCCTGTCCCGCGCTGGCGAAATGGTACGAGGCCGTGAACAAGCGCCCCGCCTTCGCCGACAGCGCGCCGCCAAAGGGGTAGGCGGAAAATCCTAGGTTCCCCGCTGCGCCTTCAGCAGCGCCAGCAGTTCGTCGACCTGGTCGGCGTCGAGTTCGGCGATGTCGGCGGCGAGGCGGTTGGCGAGTTCGGTGTGGTCGGCGCCGAGCCCGGTGGTGTCGACCGTCACCCGGGGCTGGGACAGCGCGGCGAGGCGTTCCAGCGCGTCGGCGTCCTCCCAGATCAGGTGGAAGTACTGGCAGATCTGCATCACCAGCATCGGCGACGGGCGCGACCGGCGGCCGTGCTCCAGCGCCGACAGATAGGCGGGCGAGAGCTGGAGGTCGGCGGCCATCCGCTTCTGGGTCAGGCCGCGCTCCGCCCGCAGGCGGCGCAGCGCACGGCCGAACGGGGTCACGGCGCGCCGGGCCGCAGCCGCCGCAGCAGCACGTAGAGCGCGCCCGACCCGCCGTCGCGCGGTGCGGCCTCGGCGAAGGCAACCACGCGCGGGCGCAGGCGCGGCGCGTTCAGCCAGCCCGGCGCGGCGTTGCGCAGCACCCCGCCGCCGGTGCCGACGCGGCCCTTGCCCGTCACCACCAGCACGCAGCGCCGCCCTTCCGACTGCGCCCGGATGACGAACCCGGCCAGCGCGGCATGCGCGGTATCCTGGGTCATGCCGTGCAGGTCGATCCGCGCCTCGGGGCGGAGCTGACCGCGGCGCAGCCGGTCCAGCGTGCGCCGGTCGGCGTCGCCGGTCGCGCTCTCCCAATGATTCGGGCGATCGTCGTCCGTGTCTGCGATCGACGGGCGTGGTCGGTCGGGGAGTTGAGCGAGTTCGGTGCGGTGGGCGGCTCGGGAGCCGTGGGGGCGC
>WHUE01000050.1 GCA_009377375.1 Alphaproteobacteria bacterium
CCATTTCGCGCACAAGTCCCCGACGGCTTGCACATGGGCAACTGGCGAGACGCCTGCACACCTTGAGGCGAAGAAGATTTTCCGAGACAGCTTCGTGGCGCGAGGCATACGGGCGGAAGTAGAGTTCGTCGTTCCGTCTCTGCCGAATGATCGCCGCGCCGATGTCATGGTTTGGTGCCCGTCAGGAAGGCGAGCCGCCATAGAGCTTCAGCACACTAGCATTGGCATAGACGAAATCGAAAAACGCGCATTTTCCTATGCTCGTGAGGGGATTGCCCAGGCATGGGTGACATTCCTCCGGCCAAACGTGTTAGCGGACGCTGAAGCGCGTGGAGGCGGCAAGCAAGGTAATCTGTTCATCGAAAGATACTCACCGCGGCCATTCGAGCGGTGGGCAAATGCATTTCATTTTGGGCGTCTTTGGTTCTATGACCGGACGCGAAAAGCCCTATGGCGCGGACGCTTTGAACAGCACAATATTTGGGTTGAACCGTCAAGCTGGTACAGCCCGGATGGCGAGGAAATGTCAGCGGGTGGATTCTCGCGCGTTTCGAAACGGTGGAAGGAATTGACCCTGTGGGGGCCCCACTCAATCGATACAGTCGAGATCAGCATTGAACATCGCAAGGCGTGGCGGACGGACCGATACCACATTCCCCAAGGGCAGGTTGTGCGGCTGATAGCTGATGGTGATCCTGATTCTTGATTTCGCGGTCGCACGGCCTTTCGCAAAAAAAGCGGCACTCAGCGCCGTCTTTTCCCCTTGATCCGTCATGGCCCGGCTCGACCCACTGCTGCCCGGTTTAAATGCGCTCCCTTTCCCCGTCGTGGTCGGCGAAGGCCGACCATCCACGCGTTTTTGTTTTTTCAAGCGCCTGAAAAACAAGACGAAACGTGGGTGGTCGGCCTTCGCCGACCACGACGATGGAGGAGAGGTCGGAGTCCAACAAGGCCGGGACCGCCGGGACGCCAACAGGCTCAGGGCATTCCGGCCAGCCCCCGAAATCAAACCGGACAGCAGTGGGTCGAGCCGGGCCATGACGACAGGGGAGAGGGCTTTTACGGACAACAGCAAGCCCCTCACGGATACTTGTACAGCCACTCCATGCCCTTGTAGGCGGCGTCCGGGTCGCGGCCGCCGATGGCGGCGTTGCGCAGCTCCCGCACCACGCCGGAGGCGTGATAGATGTCGCCGTAGTACCGCGCGGTGACCTGCACGCGGCCGGTGCGCAGATAGCGCTTCCCGGGATATTCGGCGAAGCTCTTCACGATGTCGCCCTGGTTCTCCGCCAGTGTGTCGGCGAGGCAGACCGCGTCCTCCATCGCCATGCCGGCGCCGGCGGCGAGGTATTGCAGCATCGGGTGGGCGGCGTCGCCCAGCAGCACGATGCGGCCCTTCGCCCATTCGCGCACCGGCTCGCGGTCGCACAGCACCCACATGCGCCACACGTCGACCTTGTCGAGCAGCGCCTGCACCTCCGGCCGCGTGCCGGCGAAACGCTTGTGCAGCTCTTCCGGATCGCCGTGGCTGTCCCAGCCCTCGACATAGCGGTCGGAATGGAACACGGCGACGATGTTGAACAGCTCGCCCCGGCGCAGCTTGTAATGCACCAGGTGGTTCTTCGGCCCGGCCCACAGCACCACGTCGTTCATCCACCGGTCGACGATGTCTGGCACCTCGTTGATGTCGAGCACGGCGCGGTAGGCGATGTGGCCGGAGACCCGCGGATCGCCGTCGCCGACGATGTGGTTGCGCACCTGCGACCACAGCCCGTCGGCGCCGATCAGCGCCTCGCCCTCGACCGTGCCGCCGGATTCGGTCTCGACGGACACGCGGCCGCCGTGATCGGTGAAGCCGGTGACCCGCGTGCCGGCGCGCAGGTCGATCGCCTCCGGCGTCGCCTGGCAGGCCTCCAGCAGCACCTTGTGCAGGTCGGCGCGGTGGATCACCCCGTAGGGGCCGCCGAAATGGGCGCGGAAGCGCTCGCCCGCCGGCAGGCGCATAACCTCCTCGCCGGTGACGCTGTCGTTCATGATCAGATGCTCGGGGTAGAACGCGATGTCGCGCATCTCCCTGGCCACGCCGAGCCGCTCGAACATCCTGTGCACGTTGGGGCCGAGCTGGATGCCGGCGCCGATCTCGCCGAATTCCGGGGCCTGTTCCAGCACGATGCTGCGCCGGCCGGAGAGGGCCAGCGCGCGCGCCGCGGCCAGGCCGCCGATGCCGCCGCCGGCGATGACGATGGGGCCGGTGGAGTCTGTACTGCTCATGACGGTTCGATCTTGCCCTGTGTTTCCGTTGCGCAATCCGCGCCATAATAGGGCATACGCACCCCCCTTCGGAACAGCCTGGGCGCCGGGGGCGGGCAAAATGCCGCACAAAAGCGGCGCAGAGGCGGAGGAGACAGCATGGCGGACAACCTCATCATCGTGGACCGTTCCGCGACCCCGGCGCGGATCGGCTATTCGGACCGCTTCAACGTCGCCGTGCCGTTCATCGACCGGCATGTCGCGGAGGGCCGCGGCGGCAACCCGGCCATCGTCGGCGCGTTCGGCACGGTCACCTACGGTGAACTGGCCGACCGGGTGAGCCGCTGCGGCAACGCGCTGCGCGCGCTCGGGCTCACGCCGGGCGCGCGGGTGCTGATGATGGTCAAGGACTGCCCGGAATTCTTCTACCTGTTCTGGGGGGCCATCAAGGCGGGCTTCGTCCCGGTGCCGCTGAACACGCTGCTGCGCGCGCCCGACTATGCCTTCATGATCGAGGATTCGGGCTGCGACGCGGTGGTCTACTCGCCCGAATTCGCGGGCGAGGTGGAATCCGCCCTGGAAAAGGCCCGCACCCGGCCGGCCCATGTGCTGAAGACGGAGGGCCCGGGCGGGCTCGCCGCGCTGATCGACGCGGCCTCGGCCGATCTCGAACCGGCCCCGGCGACGGCGGAGGACGACTGCTTCTGGCTCTACTCGTCGGGCTCCACCGGCCGGCCCAAGGGGGTGGTGCACGCGCACCGGGACATCCCGGCGACCTGCGTCCACTACGCCGCCGGCGTGCTCGGCATCGACGAGACCGACATCTGCTTTTCCGCCGCCAAGCTGTTCTTCGCCTACGGGCTCGGCAACGCGATGACCTTCCCGCTCTGGGCCGGCGCGACGGCGGTGCTGTCGGATGCGCGGCCGAGCCCCGACATGACCTTCGACATCATCGCGAAGTTCAGGCCGACGCTCTATTTCGGCGTGCCCACGCTCTACGCCGCCCAGCTCCAGGCGCTGGACGCGAAATCGCCCGACCTGTCCTCGCTGCGGCTCTGCGTCTCGGCGGGCGAGGCGCTGCCGGCGGGGATCTTCAACCGCTGGAAGGAAAAGACCGGGCTGGTGATCCTCGACGGCATCGGATCGACCGAAATCCTGCACATCTTCATCTCCAACGCGCCGGACGACTACCGCCCCGGCGCGTCGGGCCGCACGGTGCCAGGCTACGCGGCGAAGATTCTCGACGAGAACGGCGACGAGATCGGCGGGACCGACAGCGGCGCGCTGTGGATCAAGGGCGACTCGGTCGCCAAATGCTACTGGAACAATCCCGAGCGCACGGCGGAAACCATCCGGGACGGCTGGATCGACACGGGCGACACCTATATCCGAGACGCGGACGGCTACTTCATCTATTGCGGCCGCAACGACGACATGATGAAGGTCGGCGGCATCTGGTGCTCGCCGTTCGAGATCGAGGCGAGGCTGATCGAGCACGCAGCCGTGCTCGAAGCCGCCGTGGTCGGCCGCGCGGATGCGGATTCCCTGATCAAGCCCGAGGCCTTCGTCGTGCTCAAGGACGGCGAGACGGCGGCAGCGTCGCTGGAGAAGGCGCTGCTGGATCATTGCAAGGGCGGGCTCGCCCCCTACAAGTACCCGCGCTGGTTCAACTTCGTCGACGCGCTGCCCAAGACCGCGACCGGCAAGATCCAGCGCTTCAAGCTGCGCTCCCAGGTTCCTTGACCCGCCGGTTTCCCCGCCCCATCATCGCTACAGGGAATACCGCCACGAACGGGAGGCTGTGGCCATGAACATCATCGGTGTCGAGCAGCTCGTCTACGGCTCGGAAGATGTCGCCGCGGCGACGAAGTTCTATGAGGACTGGGGGCTGGAGGCGACGGGCAAATCCGCCGAGGGCGCCGATTTCGCCCTGCCGGACCGGACCACCATCCATATCCGCAGGATCAACGATCCGTCGCTGCCGCCGGCCAGCGTGCCCGGCTCCACCGTGCGCGAATGCGTGTGGGGGGTGAAGGACGCCGCCTCGCTCAGGGCCATCGGCGCCGAGCTTTCCCGCGACCGCGAGGTGACGGAGGACGCGGAGGGCACGCTGCACTCCACCGACGAATACGGCTACCGCATGGGGTTCCGCCTCGCCCGGCGCGACTTCGCGCCCAACGCGCTGCCCGAGACGAACACCGTCGGCGTGCCGGTGCGGACGAACACGCGGGCCGAGGGCGCGCTGAAGCACCGGGTGCGCCAGCTCCGCATCAGCCACGTGGTCTACTGGGCGCCCGGCGACACCGCGCGGGCGGCGCGGTTCTACACCGACCGGCTGGGCTTCAAGGTGACGGAATCGGCGAAGGTGCTGGGCTATTTCCTGCGCGGCGCGCTGTCGCACGACCATCACAACCTGTTCCTGCACCGGAACGGCGACAATTACGGCTTCCAGCACGTCGCCTTCGAGGTCCGCGACATCGACGAGGTGATGATGTGCGGCAACCACATGGAGGCCGAGGGCTGGAAATCGCATCTCGGCCCCGGCCGCCACGTCATGGGCTCCAACAGCTACTGGTATTTCTGGAACCCGGCCGGCGGCGTCGCCGAATGCAGCTCGGACATGGATTTCATCACCGACGACTGGGTGACCAAGGAGCACGACACGCCGCCGCATGGCGGCATCGGCTGGTACGCCCGCCCGTCCGACGCCAATCTGCGCCCCGGCCATGGGGAATGGACCACGCTGGCCGACGCGCTCGGCCCCGCGCCCGCCGCGGAGGCGCGCTCGGCGGCGGAATAGGGGGATAAATTGACCGATCTCACCGGGAACGGGCCGGGCGGACTCGCGCTGCTGACGGCGACGGAAGCCGCCGCACGGCTGGAATCCGGGGAGATCACCTCGGAAGCGCTGGTGCGGGACTGCCTGGACCGCATCGCGGCGCGCGAGCCGGATGTCGGCGCCTGGGCCTTCATCGATCCCGATTACGCGCTGGAACAGGCGCGGGCGCGCGACGCCACGCCCCGGCTGTCGGCGCTGCACGGCGTGCCGGTCGGGATCAAGGACATCATCGACACCGCCGACATGCCGACCGGGCACGGCTCGCCCATCTACGCCGGCGTCCGGACCGGGCGCGACGCCGCCTGCGTCGCGGCGATGCGGGCGGCCGGCATGGTCATCATGGGCAAGACGGTGACGACGGAATTCGCCAGCCCCTACCCGGCCCACACCCGCAACCCGCACGACACGGAGCGCACCCCCGGTGTGTCCTCCAGCGGTTCCGGCGCGGCGGTGGCCGATTTCCACGTGCCGCTGGCCAACGGCACCCAGACCGGCGGTTCGGTCATCGGCCCGGCCGCGAGCTGCGGCGTCTACGGCTACAAGGCCAGTCTCGACGGGCTCGACCGCGGCGGCATCCGCCACTGCAAGCCGTCCATCGACACGCTCGGCCTGTTCGGCCGGTCGATGGACGACCTGATCCTGCTGCGCGCCGCCTCGCTCGGCCACCGCGACGCGCCGCGCGCCGCCCGCGTCGCGAACGAGCCGCCGCGCATCGGGCTGTGCCGCACTCATGGCTGGGACCAGGCGGAAACCTGCACCCGCACCGCGATCGAGGGCGCGGCGAAGCTGCTGGCGGATGCCGGCGCTTCCGTGCGGGAGGTCGACCTGCCCGATGCGGTGATCGAGGTCGAGCCCGAATTCAACGTGCTGAACTCATGGGAAGGCGCCATCGCGCTGGCGGCGGAGGCGCGCGACCGTCTGGACAGCTTCAACCCCTGGAACCGCGAGCGCGTGGAATATGCGCGGACGCTGACCGAGGAACGCTACATCGAGGCGAAGCGGCGCCTCGCCGCCGCCCGCGCCGCGCTGGCGCCGCTCTTCGACGGGTGCGACGTGTTGCTGACGCCGTCGCTTGCCGGCGAGGCGCCGCTGGGGATCGAAGGCGTGCGGTCCTCGGTCTTCAACCGGATGTGGACGCAGATGTACACGCCCTGCGCGACCCTGCCGCTGTTCGAGGGGCCGAACGCGATGCCGGTGGGGATTCAGATCATCGGGCGGGGGGAGGCGGACGACTCGCTGCTGGGCGATGCCGCCTGGATCGACGCGGCGATCCGCCGCGCGCTCGGCATGGTGCCGGCGCGGGTGTAGCGGCTACTCGAACAGCCAGTACCAGGCGTAGGCGACCAGCAGGGCGGGAATGGCGCTGTAGAGCGTGGCGACGACGGCCGCCTTCGGCGCCATGGCGATGGCGGGGAACAGCGCGTCGCCGTCATTGCTGATGGCGTTGCCGATCTCGGCGGAGAACGGGATCAGCCCGTTCAGGTACATGGCGGTCACCACGACCTGCGGCCCGCAGCCGGGGATGAACCCGACCAGGATCGCCATCAGCGGTACCAGCGGCGCCCAGATGCGGAAGATCTCCGCGAGGTCCGCTCCGGTGTAGTGGACGCCCAGCTCGTAGATCAGATAGGCGAACACCACCCAGACGGTGACGAAGCAGGTGTCCCCCACCACGCGCGACGGCGCGTCGCCGAGCCGGCCCTCGCTGGTCGAGGCCCAGCCGATCGCGCTCCCCGCGCCGGGCCCGCTGGCCGGCGGCCGCGCGGCGTCGCGGGTCGGCGCGACAGAGCCCCACAGCAGCAGCGACACGATAGCGCCGCCGACGCCGACAATCAGCGCCACATCGACGCCGAACACGGTGCCGAAGATCGCCGCCGTGTCGGCCTGGAAGGCGACGAAGCCGCCGATGACGAGGCCGGGGACCAGAAAGGCGAGCCAGACGAGCCGCCATGGCCGCGAGTCCACGCGGCGGAAGCAGGGGCCGATATCGGCGTCGCGCCCGCTGTCGGCATAGCGCATGAAGTCCCGCCCGTGTATGGCGTCCACGACATAGCCGGAGGCGACGCCGACGCAGAACCCGCCGGCGAAGATGCCGAGCCCGGTCAGCGGCGCCTGCGCCAGCAGCAGGAACGCGGCGTCGCCCATGGTCGCGGTCAGCACGGCGACGACCGACCCGAACGAGATGCCGCCGCGCATGTACTGGGTGATCACCATGATCGCGCCGCCGCAGCCCGGCAGCGCCCCGAGCGCCGCCGCCACCGGCACCTGCCAGCCGCGATAGCGCGCCAGCAGCGCGGCGGCGTCGATGCGGAACCAGGTTTCCAGGCTGTAGAAGATGGCGAGCGTGGCGGCGACGAAGACGGTGACCTGCAGGAACGCGTCGGCGAGGCTCTGCGCCATGATGCCGGCCGCCTCGGACGAGGTGGCGGCGAGCAGGCACAATGCGGCGAGGACGGCCAGCCGGGCGGGGCCATAGGCCTCCATCCAGCGCGCCGTGCCGTGCCAGCCGCGTCTCGCGACGAGTCCGATCGCCGTCATCTGCCGTCTCTCGCGTCTTCCCGGCGGCGCCCGTCTTCGCGCGGACGCCGCATATTTCTGCCGGGCCGCGGCGGCGGAATCCGCCTGAATTCAGCCCCGCGTCCAAAATGTAGCCTTGGCTAAAATAGTGGCGACGGGCTGAAACATTGTCAAGAGGGTGCGCCGGTAGCATACTTCCGCCCATGAAGGGTATGGGCGGCACCAATGAAAGCGCGGGCGCGGCGGCTGAAGAGGACGCCGCGACGGGTGGAATCTCGGCCCATCTCACCGCGGACGAGCAGGCGCAGCACCATCGCCGCACCCGGCTCGCCAAGGAAACCGAGATCGTCGAGGACTATGTCGAGCTGATCGCCGACCTGATCGAGCAGTGCGGCGAGGCCCGCGCGGTGGAGATTTCCCGCCGCCTCGGTGTCACCAACGCCACCGTCAACAAGATGGTCTCCAGGCTCAAGCAGATGGAGCTGGTGACGACGGAGCCCTATCGCGCGATCTTCCTGACCGACGAGGGCAGGCGGATCGCCGAGACATCGCGCCGCCGCCACCAGATCATCGTCGCCTTCCTCCAGGCCGTCGGCGTGCCCGAGGACGCCGCCCGCGCCGACGCCGAGGGCATCGAGCACTATTGCAGCCCCGAAACCCTCGCCGCCTTCCAGCGCTTCGTCGAAAAACCGCGCTGAACCGCGTCCGGCCCCGCCGGTTGCGTCCACCCCGCCCGGACGGTATACGACTCGGCATGATCTACTGTCAGGGTCCGGACCCACAAACCAAAAAGCCGAACTTCACGGCCCCGCCGGGCTCCTGCGATGCGCATTGCCACGTCTTCGGCCCGGAAGCGAAGTTTCCCTTTGCCGAGGGGCGCAGCTACACCCCGCCGGACGCGCCGTATGAAGCCCATGTGAAGCTGCAGCAGGTGCTGGGGCTGGAACGCGCGGTGATCGTCCAGGCGACCTGCCACGGCACCGACAACACCGCCACGCTGGATGCGATCGCGCGCGCCGAGGAGCGGTATCGCGGCGTCGCCATCGTCGACGACAGCTTTACGGACGCCGATTTCGAGAAGCTGGACGCGGGCGGCGTCCGCGGCGTGCGGTTCTCCTTCGCCCGGCATCTCTCCGGCCCGCCGGATTTCACACGGGTCAAGCGCATCGCCGAGCGCATCCGCGGACTCGGCTGGCACCTGGTGCTCTACCTGGAGGCGGAGGACGTCGTCGCCAATGTCGACACCATCGCCGGGTTCGGCATGCCGGTGGTGATCGACCACATGGGCCGGGTGAAAGCCGGGGACGGGGTGGCGCAGCCGGCCTTCCGCGCCCTGCTCGACATGGTCAGGGGCGAGGATTTCTGGGTCAAGATCTGCGGCGCGGAGCGTATCTCCACCGCCGGGCCGCCCTATCACGACGCCATCCCCTTCGCCCAGGCGCTGATCGAGGCCGCGCCCGATAGCGTGCTGTGGGGCACCGACTGGCCGCACCCGAATATCGAGGGCGTCATGCCCAATGACGGCGACCTGATGAACCTGCTGCCGCTCTACGCCCCGGACGAGGCGGCGCGGAAGCGCATACTGGTGGACAACCCGGCGCGGCTTTACGGCTTCGGCGACTGACCGGGACGGGATAATCGGAACAGGAAGACGACCATGATCATCGATTGCCACGGCCATTACACGACGGAGCCCGCCCCGCTGGTCGACTACCGCAAGTCGCAGCTCGACGGGCTGGCGGCCGACCCCGATTTCAAGCCGTCTCCGGCCGTCCTGAACATCTCCGACGACCAGATCCGCGAGAAGCTGGAGCCCGCGCAGCTCAAATTCCAGCGCGAGCGCGGCACCGACGTCACCATCTTCTCGCCGCGCGCGGTCGGGATGGGGCATCACCTCGGGACCGAGCAGACCGGCTATTACTGGGCCGAGATCTGCAACAACATGGTCAGGCGGGTCTGCGACCTCTATCCGAAGAACTTCGTTCCCGTCTGCCAGCTGCCGCAATATCCGGGCGTCGAGCCGAAGAAGAGCATCCCGGAGCTGGAGCGCTGCGTCAACGAGATGGGGTTCATCGGCTGCAACCTGAACCCCGACCCGTCCGGGGCGAAATGGTCCGATCCGCCGATGTTCGACAAGTGGTGGTATCCGGTCTACGAGAAGCTGGTGGAACTGGACGTGCCGGCGATGATCCATGTCAGCGGCTCGTGCAACCCCAACTTCCACCACACCGGCGCGCATTACCTGTGCGGCGACACCACGGTGTTCATGCAGTTCCTGACCTCGGACCTGTTCAAGGACTTCCCGACGCTGAAATTCATCATCCCGCATGGCGGCGGGGCGGTGCCGTATCACTGGGGCCGCTACCGGGGCCTCGCGCAGGACATGGGCCGGCCGCTGCTGGACGAGCTGCTGCTGGACAACGTGTTCTTCGACACCTGCGTCTATCACCAGCCGGGAATCGACCTGCTGACCAAGGTGATTCCGACCAAGAACATCCTGTTCGCCTCGGAGATGGTGGGCGCGGTGCGCGGAATCGATCCGGAGACCGGGCATCATTACGACGACACCAAGCGCTATATCGACCACGCCGATATCTCGACCGCCCAGAAGAAGCAGATCTTCGAGGGCAACGTGCGCAAGGTGTTCCCGCGGCTGAAGATTTAAGGCTGGAACCGGCGCAAGCCGGCGCAGCGCACATGAAATGGGAGCGGTGAAATGGTGAACAACGTCGTCGTCCGCAATATCGACCGCGCGGACCGGCAGGTGGTGGAGCATCTGGGGCGGCTCGGCGTCGCCACGGTGCACGAGGCGATGGGCCGGGTCGGGCTGATGAAGCCCTATATGCGGCCGATCTACCCCGGCGCGCGGCTGGCGGCCTCCGCCGTCACGATCCTGGCGCATCCAGGCGACAACTGGATGCTGCATGTCGCGACCGAGCTGATGCAGGAGGGCGACATCGCCGTGGTCGGCACCTCGGCCGAGAACACCGACGGCATGTTCGGCGAGCTGATCGCCACATCCTGGCGGGCGCATGGCTGCGTCGGGCTGATCACCGACGCCGGCTGCCGCGACACGCGCGAGCTGACCGAGATGAAGTTCCCCGTCTGGTCCCGCGCCGTTTCCGCCAAGGGGACGGTGAAGGAGACCGTGGGCTCGTGCAACGTGCCGGTCGTGGTCGCCGGGATCGGCGTCAACCCGGGCGACGTGATCGTGGCCGACGACGACGGCGTCGTGGTGGTGCCGCGCCGGGAGGCCGCCGCGGTCGCGAAGGCCTCGCAGGACCGCGAGGACAAGGAAGCGGTCAGCCGCAAGGAGCTGCAGGAGGGCACGCTGGCGCTCGACCGCTACGGCTGGCGCGAGATGCTGGAGAAGAAGGGGCTGCGCTATGTCGACCGGATCGAGGACCTCGATTCGCTCTGAGCGGACGGGCGGGGACGGCAGGCGCGGCAAACCCACCGCCGCCCGCCGCGTCCCGCTTCTCACGCACTTGTAGCGGGCCGGCGGACAGCCCCAATATATGGGTGGCAGAGGATTTTTTTACGCGTCGGCGAGGCGCCGCCGCCGGCCCTCCGATTCCCCGGTTTCCACAGGTTTTCCACAGGTTTTGCACCCGCGGGCGCACAGGATTTCGGGTGGTTGCGCACCCTTCATCCCCGACATTTTCCACAAAATCTGGTAGGGGAAGACTAACAAAACACTAATTGTTGTTGACGCTTCGGACCCCCTCATGCAGTATTTGTGATGTTCCAAGGGTGGGGTCAGACAACGTCGCGAGCTGCCTGCTGCAACTCCGGGCTCGCATTCGGGCCCGCGCAGGCAGACTGTCGGCGGCCCCCGAATTCCCGCCGGAACATGAGGCGGAAAGTAGCGTGCATTGGGAGGTTGGGGTGTTCGATATCGTCCAGTCAGACAACGAATCTGAGATCTTTCAGACCGAAAGGGGCATTCGCGTGCGGCTCGACCGCGGCCGCGACGCCAACCTGACGGAGTTCGGCAGGGAAACGCTCACCGACCGGTATCTGATGCCGGGCGAGAGCTACCAGGATCTGTTCGCGCGGGTGGCCAGCCACTACGCCGACGATTCCGCCCATGCCCAGCGCATGTACGACTACATCTCCGATCTCTGGGTCATGCCGGCGACGCCGGTGCTGTCGAACGGCGGCACCAGGCGCGGCCTGCCGATCTCGTGCTTCCTGAACGAGGCCAGCGACTCGCTCGATGGCATCGTCAACCTGTGGAACGAGAACGTCTGGCTCGCGGCCAAGGGCGGCGGCATCGGCAGCTACTGGGGCAATCTGCGCTCCATCGGCGAGAAGGTCGGCGCCAACGGCAAGACCAGCGGCATCATCCCGTTCATCCGGGTGATGGATTCGCTCACCCTCGCGATCTCGCAGGGCAGCCTGCGGCGCGGCTCGGCGGCGATCTACCTGCCCATCGACCATCCGGAGATCGAGGAGTTCATCGAGATCCGGCGGCCGACCGGCGGCGATCCCAACCGCAAGGCGCTGAACCTGCATCACGGCGTGCTGCTGACCGACGAGTTCATGCGCGCGGTCGAGGCGAACGAGGAATACGCGCTGCGCAGTCCCAAGGACGGCGCCGTGCTGCGCAAGATCTCGGCGCGCTCGATGTGGATCCGGCTGCTGACCTGCCGGGTGGAGACGGGCGAGCCCTACTTCATCTATATCGACCATGTGAACAAGGCGATCCCGGAGCACCACAAGCTCGCCAATCTCCAGGTCAAGATGTCGAACCTGTGCACCGAGATCACCCTGCCGACCGGCAAGGACAAGGACGGGATGGAGCGCACCGCGGTGTGCTGCCTGTCGTCGCTGAACCTCGAGAAATATTTCGAGTGGGAAGGCCACGAACAGTTCATCCCCGACGTCATGCGCTTCCTCGACAACGTGCTGCAGGACTTCATCGACAACGCGCCGGACGAGATGTCGCGCGCCCGCTACTCCGCGTCCCGCGAACGTTCGGTCGGGCTCGGCGTCATGGGGCTGCACTCGTTCCTGCAGTCGCAGATGGTGCCGCTGGAATCGGTGATGGCGAAGGTCTGGAACAAGCGCATCTTCAAGCATATCCGCGCCCAGGCCGACGTTGCCTCGAAGATGCTGGCCGAGGAGCGGGGGCCATGCCCCGACGCCGCCGATTACGGCATCATGGAGCGGTTCTCCAACAAGATGGCGATCGCGCCCACCGCCTCGATCTCGATCATCTGTGGCGGCGCCTCGCCGGGCATCGAGCCGAACGCGGCCAACTCCTACACCCACAAGACGCTGTCGGGCTCCTTCAACGTGCGCAACAAGTACCTGAAGCAGCTCCTTGCCGAGAAGGGCCATGACACCGACGAGGTCTGGTCCTCGATCACCACCGGCGACGGCTCGGTCCAGCACCTGGACTTCCTGACCGACGACGAGAAGGACGTGTTCAAGACCTCGTTCGAGCTCGACCAGCGCTGGATCGTGGAGCTGGCCGGCGACCGCTCGCCCTATATCTGCCAGGGCCAGTCGATCAACATCTTCCTGCCGGCGGACGTGCACAAGAAGACGCTGCACGACATCCACTGGCTCGCCTGGAAGAAGGGCGTGAAGTCGCTCTACTACTGCCGCTCGCGCTCGATCCAGCGCGCCGACGTGGTGTCCACCAAGGCGATGGTCGAGGACGTCATGTACACCGGCGCCAATGGCATGTCGGGCGTGCCGCCGGCGCCGCCGCCGGTCGACGCGCCGCTGCCGATCGCGGCCGCCGCCACCGAAAGACCGGCCGCGACTGCTGGCGGCAACGACAACGACTACGAGGAATGCCTGGCCTGCCAGTAGGCGCCGGGGAGCCGCTCCGCCCGCGCCGCGGGCGGATGCAGGGGCGGTCCGCAGCAGGGCGGGCCGTCCGGGGGCATCGCTGCCCCGATGGATGCGAGGAGGGAAGAAAGATGTCGCTGCTAGACGCCAACCCGGTCTACAAGCCGTTCAGCTATCCGTGGTGCTACGACGCGTGGCTGACGCAGCAGCGCATCCACTGGCTGCCCGAGGAGGTGCCGCTCGCCGACGACGTCAAGGACTGGCACAACAAGCTGAGCCCGGCGGAGCGCCATACGCTGACCCAGATCTTCCGCTTCTTCACCCAGGCGGATATCGAGGTCAACAACTGCTACATGAAGCACTACACCCAGGTCTTCCAGCCGACCGAGGTGCAGATGATGCTGGCCGCGTTCTCGAACACCGAGACCATCCACATCTCGGCCTATTCGCATCTGCTCGACACGATCGGCATGCCGGAGACCGAGTACCAGGCCTTCCTCCACTACAAGGAGATGAAGGACAAGTACGACTACATGCAGCAGTTCGGCGTCGCGTCGAAGGAGGGCATCGCCACCACCCTGGCCGTGTTCGGCGGGTTCACCGAGGGGCTGCAGCTCTTTGCGTCGTTCGCGATCCTGCTCAACTTCCCGCGCTTCAACAAGATGAAGGGGATGGGCCAGATCGTCTCCTGGTCGGTGCGCGACGAGAGCCTGCACACCGCGTCCATCGTCCGGCTGTTCCGCACCTTCGTGTCCGAGAACCCCGAGGTCTGGACCGACGATTTCCAGCGCAACCTCTATGTCGCCTGCTCGACCGTGGTGCAGCACGAGGATGCGTTCATCGATCTCGCGTTCGAGCTCGGCGGCATCGAGGGGCTGACCGGGGCCGAGGTGAAGCAGTATATCCGCTTCATCGCCGACCGGCGGCTGTCGCAGCTCGGGCTGCAGCCGATCTACCGGATCGAGAAGAACCCGCTGCCCTGGCTCGACGAGATCCTGAACGGGATGGAGCACACCAACTTCTTCGAGAATCGCGCGACCGAGTATTCCCGCGCCGCCACGCAGGGAAGCTGGGGCGAGGTCTGGGGCGACTGACCGGGGCCGCCTCGACGGGCCCGTCGCAAAACGGCCTTCATCGTTAACGGGACGCTAACTTTGGTGCGGTACGGTCATCCTCGTACCGCGCCATTTCGCTCGACATGCGGGCGCGGATTGTGTCAACCTCAAGGCAAGTAAGTGACTGGGGCACAAGCCGGAATGATACCGACTTCCACCGTGCGGCGCCTGGCGCAGGGGCTTTGCGTCGCCACGCTAGGCATCTCTCTGGTCGGCGTGGCGCAGGCCGCGGGATGCGCCGATGCGCGCGAGCGCGAATCCCTGACGGTGCGTTCTCTTCAGACGGATCTGATGGTGGCGGCGCTGTCCTGCAACGTACGCGACGACTACAACACCTTCGTCCAGCGCTACCGGCCGCATCTGTCCGGCCATGGCCACGCGCTGCGCCGCTACTTCCAGCGGGCCTACGGGCCGCGCGCCCAGCGTGCGCTCGACCGTTATGTGACCGAACTCGCCAACCAGGCCTCGCAGGTCAGCAACGCCGACCGCACCGCCTTCTGCGCGCAGACCGCGGCGAGCCTCAACATGCTGCTGGCGGCCACCGATCGCGAAGGGGCCCATGTGCTGGCGTCGCTCGCTGCGGGCGGTTCCGGCGCGTCGTTGCGAGATCCCGCCCCCTCCTGCGATGCGCTGACCAGGCGCTGAAGGAAGTCCGGCTCGTTCGATAAAAAACCCCGGCGCAAGGCCGGGGTTTTTCGTTGAAGGGCGCTTCCCTAATCGAGCACGATTTCCACGCGCCGGTTGCGGGGCTCGCGGACGCCGTCATCCGTGGCGACCAGCGGCTGGCTTTCGCCGCGGCCCACGACCGCGATCTCGCGGGCGGACACGCCGAGACGCTCCAGCTCCGCCTTCACGGCCGCGGCGCGGCGCTCGGACAGGCGCTGGTTGTAGCGGGTCGGGCCGGACCGGTCCGCGTGGCCGGTCAGCCCGATCCGCACGACGCCCGTCTTGCCGGCGTTGTCGGCGGCGGTCCGGAGGATGTCGCGCGCGGCCTGGCTGAGGGTGGCGCTGTTCCAGTCGAAGAACACGATGTAGTTGCGCGGCACGGGCGGCGGCGCGGGTGCTGCCTGCGGCGGGGGCGCCGGGGCGGGTTCAGCCGCGGGCGGCGGGGCCGGCTGGGCGGCCGGCATCGGCGCGGGCGCCGGCTTGGGGCCGCCGAAGGTGAAGCGCAGCCCGACCAGTACCTCGTGGGTCGAGTAATCCGAATCGACGTCCGCGCCGGCCGAATTCTCCCACGTGACGTCGGGCGCCATGAAGTAGCGGTAGCCCAGGGTCAGCGCCAGCCGGTCGGTCATCGCGTAGGCCACGCCGGCCATTGCCTGCGCGCCGAAGGTAGTGTCCTTGTCCCGGATGCTGGTGCCGCTCACCGGCGAAATCCCGGCGGCCTTGATCCGGGTCAGGCCGATGCCGGCGCCGACATACGGCGTCCACCTGCTCCTGGAATCGAAGTCGTAATAGAGGTTGCCCATGATCGACTGGGACCTCACATCGCCGCTCGCCGACGCGCCGGACACGTCGGACACCTCGTTGTCGCGGATGCCGAGCTCCAGCTCGGTGCGGATCCCGTTGCCGTAGGCGTAGCCGAAGCCCCCGGACAGCGTCCATCCGGTATCGAGCTCGGCTTCCAGGTCGAAGGTCGAGGATTCGAAATCGGAATCGCGCGCGAAGTTCGGGCCGATGGCGCCCATCAGATAGAAGCCTTCGGCACCCTTTCCGGCCATCTGCGCGCCTGCCGGCGCAGCCTGGAACGCAACAGCGGACAGCGCCAGCGCGGCGCCGGCAATACGAAGAGCCATGCTCATGAGTCAACCCCCGGACAGTTTGAAAACGCCTAACCTCTTTAATAGATAGGATATTTAAGGCGGATTCAAGGCGTTAGACGACTCGCCGCCCGGATTTTCCCGACAGGTCGTCCGCCCGGGCCGGAGAAACTGCGCTATGATCGGCCGCCCCATTGCAGGAGGACGATACGATGGCGCACAAACGAACCAACCCGGACACCGTCGCCGCGCCGGGCGGCCCCTATTCGCATTCGGTCGAGATCGCGCCCGGCGCGCGGCTGATCTATCTCGCCGGACAGACCGGGGTGGGGCCGGACGGCAGCATCCCTGAGGGGATCGATGCGCAGGCGGAAAACGCCTTCACCAACCTGAAGAACGTGCTGGCGGCCAGCGGCTGCGGGTTCGAGGACGTGGTGATGCTGCGAAGCTACCTGACCGACCGCGCCTATCGCGAAGGCTACAACGCGGTGCGCCGCCGGTTCCTCGGCGACATTCGCCCGGCCTCGACCTTCCTGCTCGTCTCCGGCCTCGCCCGGCCGGACCTCGTCGTCGAGATCGAGGTCGTTGCGGCGAAGGTTTAGGTTCCGGCGGCTATCTGGCGCGCAGCGCCCAGATCGCGGCGATGAACAGCCCCTTGGCGCGGGGCAGAACGAGCAGGCAAAGAAGCAGGGCAAGGCCGACGCTGACCGCCAGCGTCGGCCCCGCACCCAGCCGCCCGTCCGACACGATCGCAAGCGCGACCGGCACCACCAGGTGCCCGACGACCAGGATGGTCAGCCAGGGCGGCCCGTCATCGGCGCGGATCTCCGCCCAGGGCTCGCTGCATACGGCACAGCTCTCCACCTGCTTGAGATAGGATGCGAACAGCCGTCCCCGACCGCAATTCGGACAGCGACCGCGCAGGGCACGGCCGACGGACCCCGCCAGGCTGCGCGGCGCCTCGCGCCTCGCCGCGGCCGCCTCCGGCGACGGGCCGGCGGTGGGGATATTCTGCGGCGGCGTCTTGCGTATCGTGTTCATGATGTCCTGCGGCAAGTCCGCTCATATTGTACGGGGGACGCCTATTGTACGGGGGACGCCGGCAGGACTGTGTCTGTAAACGCCCGCTTCACCCCGTGCGACCATCGGCCGCGCGACTGCGCGCCCTTGGCCCTCCGCGATACCGCGCTATGATGCAGCACCTTCCTCGTGCCGGAACCGCCCGCTTCATGGAAACGTCTTCCACGCCCCCTCCGCAGACGCCCGGCGACCGCCAGGTCTTTCTCGACCATGTCGGCTGGTTCGTCCCCTCGATAGAGCAGGCGGGCGACGCCTTCGAGCGGCTGGGGTTCACGCTGACCCCCTTCGTCGCCCAGCACAACGCCGATCCGCGGGGCGGGCCGCCGAAACCGGCCGGCACCGGCAACCGCTGCGCCATGCTGGGCCGCGGCTATCTGGAGCTGCTCTGCGCCGTACCGGGGCTGGAGACGCCGCTGTCGCAGCAGCTGGCGCGCGCGACGCGGCGCTACGGCGGCATCCACCTGATCGCGCTGACCGTCGGCGACGCGGCGCGCGCCCACGCCCGGCTGCGCGAGGCCGGGTTCAAGCCGGAGGAGCCGGTCCATCTGCGCCGCCCGGTGGAGACCCGCGACGGCGGCGAGGCCGAGGTCTCCTTCACCGTGCTGCGCGTGCCGTCCGGCAAGATGCCCGAGGGGCGGGTGCAGATGCTGACCCAGAACACGCCCGCCCTGGTCTGGCAGGACCATCTGATCGCGCGCGACAACGCGGTTTCGGCGCTGACCGGCATGCTGCTCTGCGTCGCCGACCCGACCGAGGCGGCGACGCGCTACGCCCGCTTCGCAGGCAAGTCCGCCACCGGCGACCGCCACTACATGACCATCGATCTCGACCGCGGCCGGCTCGGCTTCGCCACCAGGCGGCGCGCGCAGGAGCTGCTGCCCGGTCTCGCCATCCCGTCGCTGCCGTTCATGGCGGCGGTCGGGCTCGCCTCCGCCGACATCGACGCGACCCGCGCCTTCATGGCGGCGCGCGACGTGGTGCTGCTGGACGAGGGCGCGGACCGGCTCTGCATCGACCCTCTGGAGGCCGCCGGGGGCGCGCTGATGATCCGCGCCCGGGGCGATGCCTGGCCGCCCGCCGCCTAGAGCATGGCAGAGAACGACGGCGATCTCTGGGTCTTCGGCTACGGCTCTCTGGTCTGGCGGCCGGACTATCCGTACATCGCCCGCCGCGCCGCCTGGATCGAAGGCTGGGAGCGGCGCTTCTGGCAGGGCTCCACCGACCATCGCGGCGTGCCCGGCGCGCCCGGCCGCGTGGTGACGCTGGCGCCCGACGCGGGCGGCGTGTGCTGGGGCATGGCCTATCTGATCTGCGCGGCGGACTGTGCTGCGGTGATGGCGCATCTCGACCATCGCGAGAAGGGCGGCTACCGGCTGTTCGACGTGGGCCTCAACTTCGCCGACGCGCCGGATGCGCCCGAGACGCCGGGGCTGGCCTATGTCGCCGGCGAGGACAATCCGAACTATCTCGGCCCCGCCCCGCTGCACGACATCGCCGCCCAGATCAGGGCGTCGGCGGGTCCCAGCGGCGACAACGTGGAATATCTGCTCCGCCTGGCCGAGGCGCTGCGCGGGATCGGCGCCCATGACGAACATGTCTTCGCGCTCGAGACGCTGGTCCGCGCCGGATAAAGCCCACATCTAGGTGGCCGCTGCGTCCCTGCCGTTCCGGACGCCGCGCCGCCATTTCTGCAGAGCGACGTCGATCGTGCGTTCGTAGCTTACGAGGGGCGGCTTGATGCCGTGGATGAACAACTCCTGGCGGATCCCGTGCGAGCTGCCCGTCAGGATCAGCTTGATGCCTTTCCGGGCGGATTTGCGCGCGAGCCCTTCGATCGTGTTGGCCGCTGTCGAATCGAGGAAGGGTACGGCGGCGAAATCGACGATCAGCGCCCGGTGCGCATCGGCGATGCGGTCGAGCACCGAACCGATGGACGCGGCGGCGCCGAAGAAGAAGGCGCCGGAGATCCGGTAGACGACGACGTTCGGATCGTTGGCGGCGGCCTCGTCGTACGGCGTGCGGCCGCCATTCGAGTCGTCTGCCTTGTCCTCCGCGACCAGCGGGATGTGGGTCTCGATGGCCGTGGTACTGGACATGCGGTGGATGAAGAGCACCGAGCCGAGCGCAAAGCCGACGACGATGGCCTCCGTCAGATCGCGGAAGATCGTCAGAAGGAACGTCGACAGCAGGACAGCCGCATCGCCGGGCGAGACGCGGAGCAGGATAGTGAAAGCCTGTTTCTCAACCATGTTCCACGCGACGACGGCAAGCACGCCGGCCAGGCTGGCCAGCGGGATGAAGCTCGCGAGCGGCGCTGCGACCAGCACGAAGAGTAGGAGGAACAGCGCGTGCAGCATGCCGGCAATCGGTCCATGCGCGCCGGAGCGGACGTTGGTCGCCGTGCGGGCGATCGTGCCGGTCACGCAGATGCCGCCGACCAGGCCGGACGCGATGTTCGCGATACCCTGTCCGACGAGCTCGCAGTTGGATCGGTGCCGGCGCCCGGTCATGCCGTCGGCAACGACCGCCGACAGCAGGGATTCGATGGACCCGAGCAGCGTGAAGGCCACCGCGCTCGGCAGTACGGCTCGGATCTTCTCGAGGCTGAACTCGGGAAGCGACGGCATCGGCAGGCTGGCGGGGATGCCGCCGAACGTCGTGCCGATGGTTGCCACCGGAAGACCGAGGAGAGCCGCTGCGAGAGAGACGCCGGCGACCGCGATCAGCATGCCGGGCCAGGTTGGCCGGATCTTCCTGAGCCCGACGATGGCGGCGACTGTCGCAATCGCCAGGGCGACGGTCGCCGGGTTGAATGTGGGCAGACCGGCCCAGAGGACCGGAAGTTTCTGCAGCAACGGGCCGGGCTCCGGCCCGTTCAGGGTCAGCCCGAAGAGCTCCTTGATCTGGCTGGCGAAGATGATGACCGCTATGCCGGCGGTGAACCCGACGGTGACCGGGTAGGGAATGAACTTGATGTAGGCGCCGAGCCGGAGAAATCCGATGGCCGCCAGCATCAGCCCCGACAGGATCGTGGCCAGGATAAGACCGTCCATGCCGTGCGTCTGCACGGTCGCCGCCACCAGCACGATAAAGGCGCCCGCGGGGCCGCCGATCTGGAACCGGCTGCCGCCCAGGGCGGACACGAAGAAGCCGCCGACGATGGCTGTATAGAGCCCCTGGGCCGGCGTGGCGCCCGAGGCAATCGCAATGGCCATGGAGAGCGGGAGCGCCACGATGGCCACCGTCAGCCCGGCGATGACGTCGGCGCGCAGATGGGCGAGCCCGTAGCCCTCCTGAAGGATGGTGACGAGCTTGGGCGTGAAGAGCTCGGCGAAGCCCGGCTTCGGGTCGCGGGGTGCCGAGGCGGTACCTGTGGTCATGGTGTCCGGCGGCCTTGGTTCAAGGCGGCGGGATCGTCGGCAAGTGGTCGGCGGTCGCCGTCGCGGTCGTGTGTTGTCTCAGGGTTGCGGATTCGAGGACGACTCCTTGAGGCGGACGCCTCGGCCGCCGCTCAGGCTCTGGGCGTCTTCCCCGATGAGCTCGATGCCGGCGAGGTTGAGCGCATCGACCACCTTCGTCAGGCTGTCGATCACGCCTCTGACATTTCCCTGGCTCGCCTCCATCCGCTGGATGGTCGGAACCGAGACGCCGGCCATGTCGGCCAGGGTCTTCTGATCGATTCCGAGCAGCGCCCGCGCCGCACGCATCTGTGCCGAGGTGATCATCGTCCATCCGCGTCCAGGGTATCAGGGACGATATCTAAGGGATGGATATTAATGTTTCAAGTATCAATAGGGGGGCGGATGCATGGACATATTGTCTCATGCCGGGCGGCAGGGTCACTCCACGTAGGAGAGCGGCAGGGCGGTCGTGTACTTGATCTGCTCCATCGCGAAGGACGAGCTGACGTCGTAGAACGAGACCTTCTCGATCAGCCGCTTGTAGACCGCGTCATAGGCCGCGATGTCGGGCACCACGATCTTCAGCAGATAATCGACCTCGCCGCTCATGCGGTAGAACTCCACCACCTCCGGCAGCTCCGCCACCGCGCGGGCGAAGGTCTCCAGCCAACTCGTCTCGTGCCGGCTGGTCTTGACCATGGCGAAGACGGTGACGCCGAGATTCAGCTTCTCCTTGTCCAGCAGCGCGACCCGGCTGCGGATCACGCCTTCGGCCTCCAGCTTCTGAATCCGCCGCCAGCAGGGCGAGGTGGACAGCCCCGCCGCCGCCGCGACCTCCGCAACCGGCATCGACGCGTCGCGCTGCAGGCAGCCCAGGATTTTGCGGTCTATCTCGTCCATGACAAAAACTTTTCCCGGAAACGGAGATCAAAAGAAAATTATCCGCGTAAATATCAGGAACGCCGCAAATACGCAAAAAATTCCGAATCCGTTTACCTTACAGTGTTATCAGGTTCCGTGGCCGCCGCGTCGGTTGCGGGACCCCCGTTTTCAACAGTGTTTCGCCGTCGGAGCGTTCCATGTTCCATCAGGCCGAGGTCCAGCCCGAGCCCCGCACCAGCCCCGTCCCGCCCTGCCGCGAGCTGGCGGATTTCTGCGCCGATATCGGCCGGGTGCTGGCCGCTGCGGGGGAAGACGACGCGCCAGCGCTGATCGCGAGGATGCTGCCCGCCCTGCTGGCCAATCCCGACCTTCTGCGGGAGGAGCATCGTAAGGTGCCCGGCGGCTGCGCCTACGGCCGGCACACGCTGTTCCAATGCCCGCGCGACCGCTTTACCGTGCTGGCGATGGTGTGGCCGGCCGGGGTGGTGTCGCCGGTACACGACCACCTGACCTGGTGCGCCTTCGGCGTCTACGAGGGCACGCTGCGCGAGACCCGCTTCCAGCCCCAGCCGGGCGGCACGGCCGAGCGCCCGCTGGCGCGGCTGACGGAGACGTTCATCCGCCGTCCCGGCGATACCTCGTCGCTGCCGCTGACCGCGCCCGACATCCACGCCATGTCCAACCCGACCGGGCAGGCGGTGTTTTCCATCCATGTCTACGGCGGCAACGCCGCCACGCAGGGCCCCAACCTGAGGCGCGTCTACGCCCCGGCCTGAACCCGGGTGCGACCGTTTGCGCCGCCTTATTCCCGCCATCCATCCTTGACGCCGCCGCGCCGATGACGACAATCCGGCCGCGGACGGCCTCAGCCGTTTCCAGACTTAAGGAGTAAGCCATGCGTGCCGTCTATCTGCCGGAGCAGGGGGGGATCGATTCCCTCGTCTACGATGAAAACTACGCCGACCCCACCCCCGGCGAAGGCCAGGTGGTCATCCGGGTCAGGGCCACGTCGCTGAACTACCACGACGTGTTTACCTGCCAGGGCATGCCGGGCATCAAGCTGCCGCTGCCCATCATCATCGGGCTCGACATCGCCGGCGAGATCGCGGAGCTCGGCAAGGGCGTCGATGGCTGGAAGGCCGGCGACCGCGTGCTGGTCAACCCGCTCGATCCGCTGGAGCCGGAAAAGGGCCTGATGGGCGAGATGCTGGACGGCGGCACCGCGGAATACTGCGTGGTGGACGCCACGCGGCTGATCGCGATCCCCGGGGGCGTCAGCTACGAGCAGGCGGCCTCGCTGCCGGTCGCCTACGGCACCGCGCACCGCATGATGTTCACCAACGGCCAGGTCCAGCCCGGCGACCGGGTGCTGATCCTCGGCGCCAGCGGCGGGGTCGGCTCGGCCTGCGTGCTGCTCAGCAAGATGATCGGCTGCGAGGTCGTGGCCTGCGGCTCCAGCCCCGAGAAGCTCGAGGCGCTGAAGGGCTGGGGCGCGGATCACGTCATCGACTACAAGGAAAAGGACTTCGTCAAGGAAGTCTGGGCGCTGTACGACAAGCCCCACCGCCGCCGCTTCTCCGGCGGGGTCAACGTGGTCATCAACTTCACCGGCGGCGACACCTGGGTGCCGTCCTTCCGCGCCACCCAGCGCGGCGGCAAGATCCTGACCTGCGGCGCGACGGCGGGCTACGATCCGAAGACCGACCTGCGCTTCATCTGGACCTTCGAGCTCAAGATCCTCGGCTCCAACTCCTTCGCGCAGGACGACCTGGAAAAGCTGATGAAGCTGATCGCCGACGGCAAGCTCTCGCCCGTGATCGACACCGTCCTGCCGCTGGAGAAGACGGCGGAAGGCGTCGGGCTGCTCAAGGACCGCAAGGTCATCGGGAAGATCATCATCACGCCATGAGCGCGCGCGCATGCGAGGGCGGGTCGCCGACCCGCCGGTCCCGACCTGCTCCCTCCCCCCTTGCGGGGGAGGGGTGGGGTGGGGGGTGCTCGCCCCGCCGCGCGGTTTCGGGAACGACGCCGCAATGACGCCGCCCAGCCGCAATCTCGGCGACGTGTTCGCGCAGCACCGGGCGGCCGACCGGGTCGCCGTCGTGGATTTGTACGACGCCGCCGGCCCGCGCGAGATCGGCTTCGCCGACCTCAACGCCGGGTGCGACGCTGCGGGGCGGGGGATGCTGCGCGCGGGGCTGAAGCCGGGCGACCGGATCGGCATCCTCGCGCTCAACCGGGTGGAGTTTCTCGAGACGCTGTTCGGCGCCATGCGCGCGGGGCTCGTGCCGGTGATGATCAACGTCAAGCTGCCGGCGCCACAGGTGCAGTACATCGTCGCGGATTCCGGGGCGAGGATCGTGTTCTGCGATCCCGACCTGCGCCGGCTCTGCGCCCCGGACACGCGCTGCGTGGTCTTCGACGGCGACGGCGCCGACGGCTATGCCGCCTTTCGCGATCCGGGCCCGCTGGACTCCTTCGTGCCCGGCCCGCGCGACGTGGCGGAGCAGCCCTATACCTCCGGCTCCACCGGGCGGCCCAAGGGCGTGCTGCTCGGCCATCACGGCCAGTGCTGGATGATCGACGCGCTGGTGGAAAGCCGCGACCTGACCGCCGAGGATTGCGGCGTGATCTCGGCGCCGCTCTATCACAAGAACGCGCTGCTGGCGGTGAAGTCCGCGCTGGCGGCGGGCGGGCGCGTCGTGCTGCTCGCCCGGTTCGATGCGCGGCAGTATATCGACGCCATCGGCCGCTACCGCCTCACCATGCTGACCGGCGTGCCTACCATGTATGCGCTGATGCTCCAGCAGGAGGCGCTGCTGGACGCGACGGACCTGTCCAGCGTGCGCGCGATGAGCATGGGCTCCGCGCCCGCCTCCGAGGTGCTGCTGGACACGCTCCAGGCGCGGTTCCCGCAGGCGCGGATCAACCTCAACTACGGCATCACCGAGGGCGGGCCGGTCCTGCTGTCGTGGAAGCATCCGAAGGGGCTGCCCCGCCCGCGCACCACCGTCGGCTACCCGCTGGAGGGCGTGGAGGTGCGGCTCACAGGCGGGCCCGACGAAAACGAGGGCACGCTGCACACCCGCAACCCCGGCGTCATGCTCGGCTATCACAACCTGCCGGAGGAAACCGCGCGGGTGCTGTCGGAGGACGGCTGGCTCGACACCGGCGACATCCTGCGGCGCGACGCCGATGGCTGGTTCTACTTCGTCGGCCGCGGCGACGACATGTTCGTGACGGGGGGCGAGAACATCTATCCCGGCGACGTCGAGACCATGCTGGAGCGCCACCCCGACGTGATGCAGGCCGTGGTCGTCCCCGCGCCCAACGCGCTCAAGGCCCACGTGCCGCACGCCTTCATCGTCAAGCGCCAGGGGAGTGCGCTGACCGAGGCCGAGGTGAAGTCCCACGCACTCGCCAACGCGCCCGCTTACGCCCATCCCCGCCGCGTGTTCTTCATCGAAGAGTTGCCGCTCGCGGGCACCAACAAGATCGACCGCAAGCGGCTGAAGGAGTTGGCGGCGGAAGCGGCGGAAGCGGACGGAACGGCCTAGACGTTCCGCCCCTCGATCGTCCCGATGATCGTCTCCGTCACCTCCGCGGTCGTCGCGGTGCCGCCGAGGTCGCGGGGCTTGTTGGCGTCGCAGGCGGTGTAGGCCTCGATGGCGGCCATCAGCGCGGCGGCGGCGGATGGCTCGCCGATATGCTCCAGCATCATCTTCGCGGACCACAGCGCGCCGATGGGATTGGCGATGCCCTGGCCCATGATGTCGAAGGCGGAGCCGTGGATGGGCTCGAACATCGACGGGTATTTGCGCTCCGGGTTCAGGTTCGCGGTCGGCGCGATGCCCATGCTGCCCGACAGCGCGGCGGCGAGGTCGCTGAGCACGTCGGCATGCAGGTTGGTCGCCACCACCACGTCGATGGAGCGCGGGTCGAGCACCATGCGCGTGGTCATCGCGTCGACCAGCATCCGGTCGGTCTCCACATCCGGATAGTCGAGCCTCACGATCTCGAACACGTCGTCCCACATCACCATGCCGTGGCGCTGGGCGTTGGACTTGGTGACCAGGGTCAGGTGCTTCGCCGGGCGGGTTTGCGCCAGCGCCAGCGCGAAGCGCTGGATGCGCTCGACCCCGGCGCGGGTGAACACGGAAACGTCGAGCCCGACCTCTTCCGGGTGGCCGCGATGCACGCGGCCGCCGGCGCCGGCATATTCGCCCTCGGTGTTCTCACGCACGATGACCCAGTCGAGATCGCCGGGCCCGACGTCGCGCAGCGGCCCGACGATGCCCGTCAGCAGCCGGGAGGGGCGCACGTTCGCGTACTGGTCGAAGGGCTGGCAGATGGCGAGGCGCAGCCCCCAGAGCGAGATATGGTCGGCCACGCGCGGATCGCCCGCCGAGCCGAAATAGATGGCGTCGAACGGCTTGAGCCGGGCCAGCGCATCCACCGGCATCATGCGGCCGTGGTCGAGGTAGTAATCCGTGCCCCAGGGGAAGGTCTCCACCCTCAGCCGGAATCCGCCGTCCCACGCCGCCACGGCCTCCAGTACCTCGAGTCCCGCCCGGACGACCTCCTGTCCGATCCCGTCTCCCGGCACCGCCGCGATCCTGTGTTCCCGCAAGCTCGATCTCCCCGTTCCGGCGTCGCCTCCGCGGCGGCGCATGCACTTAAACGCAAAACCCGCTAGACTGGAACCGCGATGCACAGCGGCTGCCCCGATCGGAAACTTCCCGCCGCCCCGTCCACGGCGGGGCCGGCTGCCTGGTTGCCCGCGCTCACCCGCCGCGCCTTCCTTGGTTGCGCCGGGCCGCTGGCGGGGGGCGCCGCCGCGCTGGCTCTCGTCGGCTGTGCGCGCAGCGCGCCGCCCGCGCCGGACCGCCCCGGTGCGTCCTTCTTCGACGACGGCACCGGATTCGCCGCCTGAACGCCCGGCCCCTTCAACTCTGCGTGCGGGCCGCCGGGCGCGCGTGTCATCCGCCTCGGGCGCGGTATATAGTCTGACCGCGATGGCCGACGATCTGGAACAAATCCTCGCCGACGACACGCCGGTCAGCAAGACGCGGCTGAGGCAGTATCTCCGCCGCCGCGCCGGGCCGACGATCCTTGCCGAGGGGTACGGGTTGGTGGCGCAGACCCGGCCGCTGCCGGCGCCGCCCGAGGCGGTGCAGACCGCCAACCACGCCGCGCTGATGGCGGCGTTGCGCGCGGCCAGCGACCGGGGCGGCGGCACGGTGGCGCTGCCCGCCGGGTACATCTTCGTCAACGATACGCTGGAAATCGATCCGGCGACGCTGACCGACCCGTTCGCCGGGAACGCGCTGCACAAGACGATACAGATCGTCATCGCCGGCGCGGGGCGGCGCGCCACGAAGCTGGTGCAGAACCACCCGGAGAGATCGCTGATCCGCGTCTTCGCCAGCAACGACGCGCCCGACACGCCCCGCTACGAGCTGCGCCTGGAGGCGATGACGCTGGCCGGGCGCGGCGCCGACACGGAAGGCAATCTGGTCGAGCTCTACAGCTGGAACCACCACGTGCTCAGCGACCTGTGGCTGGAAGGCACCTCCGGCTGCGCCATCCATATCAGCCGGGCGGAGCGCACCGTCCTTCGCGACGTCATCGTCGTTCGCTGCCGCCAGGCGCTGATGATGCACGATGCGGTGAACGAGAGTTACCTGTTCAACTTCCTGCCGCTCGACATCGGCATGACGCTCGATCCGCTGAAGCCGGGCGAACGGCTGCGGCACTGGAGCGCGCACAGCGACGGCAAGGGCGGGTTCGCGAAGATGGGGCCGATCGCGCAGGCAAAGCGCGCCGGGGTCCATATCGAAGCCTGCCAGAACGTGCGCTGGATCGGCGGCAGCTGCAAGACGCTGCCGGCGCTGGCGGGGCTGAAGATCCGGGGCTGCGAAAACGCGCAGGTGGACCACGTCTATTTCGAGGGCTTCCCCACGGTGTCGCCCGCGCCCAATCCGAGCGTCATCTTCGGCGGCGCTATGGAAAAGACGCGGCTCGCCGCGTCGGTCGGCCCGACCGACCGGGTGATCCGCGTCGAGGATGCGCGCTGGTTTCCCCGGCGCTACTCGATCGCCGGGGCGCTGAGGACCAATCCTCGGCGAACCAATCATCTCTATGCCATATACGACCGGACGGATCCGACCGACTACGAGGTGATCGAGGTGCGCGGCTTCGTTCTGGAGGACATGCATGTGGACCGGCGCGGCGCAGACGGTGGCGGGTTGCGGCTGTCGGAGCGGCCGGCGCGGTCCTGGCCCGCCGGCGCGGCGGTGACTGAGCTTTCCTTCGGCATCAGCGACCTGACGCTTCACGGCAACCATCTGGAAGGTTTCGCCACCCTGGGCGGGTTTCCCGGGCTGTCGCTGGTGGAGAACTGGGAGCGGGGCGAGACCAACGGCCAGATCATCGTGGGCTATACCTACGACGAATTCTGCTCGGCGGAGAATTTCCCCAGCGGCGATCTTCCCGGCAGCTGCCATCTGGAGCTTTCCGGCCACAACCGCGTGCGGGTGAATCGCGCGATCCGGGAGCGGGAGGCGACCGACCGGGTCCAGGTCCATCACCGGGCGCTGGTCTACGTCTCGCAGGAAAGCCAGTTCGGCGGGCTGGTGGTCGAACAGGCATCGACCCTGCATCCCCGCTGGATGGGGGTCTCGCGCGCGCTCGGCGATCACGAGCCGTTGCGTATCTCCGCGCCGGGCCCGCTGTTCAACCTGCGCCGCGACGAGCTCTTCGAGGATGGGGCCGAGGACGGCGTCGGCGGATGGCGGCCGGTCTTCGTCGCGCCGCACGGCGCGGCGGTCGAATGCCGGCTGTATTCCGTGCAGCCCGGACGCACGGCAGAGCAGGGGCGCGACGTCGTGGCAGCCTTCGTCATCGACACGGCGGCGAGCTGGCCGCCCGAGGTCGCCGTGACCTACACGCGCGGCCGGCCCGGCCTGACGCCGCATATCCGGCTGCGGCGCTACGGTCCCGACCGCGCCGTCGCGGTCGAGCTGGGCCTGCTGCGCGATGACGCGGAGGAGCGCCGGCCGCTGATCCTGCGGATGGACGCGACGTCGATCTGCGGGCCGATCGAGGCGGGCGCCGCCGAGGGTCCGGCCGGGACGGGATGGATCTATTCGCTGTCCCCGGACCGGTCGCTCGCCATCGCCCCGGCGGCTGCGATCGAGGGACCTGCCCCGGGCGACGGCGCGCATGTCGGCGAACTGTTCGTCGAGGACGGCGCGCTGAAATATCGCAGCCCTGCCGGCACCGTCACCGTGGTCGCTCCGCGCTGATGGGTTCACCCGGCCGCCACACCCGGATGCTGTGCCGCGTCCTGCCCCTGTTCCTCGCCGTTGCCTGCGCGCCGCTGGCCGGGGCGGACGAGGCCGGCGGGGCCGATCCCGCGGCGCGCGAGGCGACGGCCTATGCGGGGCGGATGGTGGCACGGGTGAACTGGCACCGCCACCGCGCCGGGCTCGGCGCGATTGTGCTGAACGGCGCGCTCAACAAGGCAGCGACGGGCCATGCCCGCGCCATGGTATCGGACGACTTCTTCAGTCATGACGCGCCCGACGGCACCGACTTCGCGACCCGCGCCGGGCGGGCCGGCTATCGCTGGCGGCTGATCGCGGAGAATCTCTCCGCCGGGATCGCCACGCCGGAATCGACGGTGGACGGCTGGATGCAAAGCGAAGGCCATCGTCGGAACATGCTGAACGACCGGTTCCGCGACGCCGGCGTCGGCCACGCCTTTCTCGACCCCGACCCCGGCGAGGTGCGATACGGTCACTACTGGGTGCTGATGCTGGGCGCGCCGGCGGACGGCGGCGGGTAAAGGAGGTCTTACCGCGCGCCGCAGGCGCTGGCGATGTAGCCGGGCAGGGCGAAGGCGCTGCAATGGACGGCGGCATTGTAGTAGCGGGTTGCGAGCTTCAGCGCGTCGATGCGCCGGGCGATCTCCTCCGGCGGCGTGGCGCGCGGCTCGGCGCTGTGGCAGCCCCAGCCGAGCGTCATGTAGCCCGCAGCATAGGTCGGCACCTGGGTCAGATAGAGCGTGGCGTCGGCGAACAGGCCCTTCATCCGGTCATGGGTCGAGACCGCCTCGGCCTTCTGCATGAAGGCGACGCCGCTCTGCGCGATCAGTATGCCGCGCTCCGTCAGGATACGGGCGCAGTCGGCGTAGAACGCTTCGGTGAACAGCACCTCGCCGGGGCCGATCGGGTCGGTGGAATCGACGATCACCACGTCGAACCGCTCCGCCGTACTCCGCGCGTAGTCGATGCCGTCGGCGAAGATCAGCTCCGCCCGCGGATCGTCGAACGCGCCGTCGCTCAGGCTCGGCATGTGCTCGCGGCACAGCGTCACCACCGTGTCGTCTAGCTCCACCATCGTCGCCTTTTCCACCGGGTGCTTCAGCACCTCGCGCAGCGTGCCGCCGTCGCCGCCGCCGATGATCAGCACACGCTTCGCCGCGCCGTGGGCGACCATCGGCACGTGAACGATCATCTCGTGATAGCAGAACTCGTCCTTCTCGGTGGTCTGGACGACGCCGTCCAGCGTCAGGACGCGACCGAACAGCGCGTTCTCGAAGACGACGATGTGCTGGAATTCGGACCTGTCTTCATACAGGACCCTGTCGACCTTCAGGGACTGCCGGAACTGGGGGTAGAGGGTTTCCTCGAACCAGTCGCCAGCGATCAACCGACCATGCCCCGCTTGTGTTCGCCGACCTGCACGTGGTCGGGGGTGAAGTAGCGGCGCAGCACCGGCACCGCCTTCGCGGGATCGCAGGCGCCGCACATGAAGATGTCGAACGCGGCGAAATCCCGCTCCGGCCACGTATGGACGGTGATATGGGATTCGGCCAGCACCGCGACGCCGGATACGCCGCCGTTCTCGGTGAAATGATGCAGGTGGATATGCAGCAGCGTCGCGCCGCAGGTCTCGACCACCTCGCGCAGCGAGGCCTCGATATGCGCGATATCGTCCAGCCGGCTTGCGCCCCAGAGATCCGCCAGCACATGCGCGCCCGCGTACTCGATGCCGTCTCGTCGGACGAAGTAATCCTTCCTCTCCGCGACGCTGTCGGGCGCGATGAAATCGGTAACGGTATCGTTTTCTGGGAAACGATCTTCAGCCAGGGAGGCCCTCTGTGCCATCCAATTGAACTCCTGCCAAAAACCGGGAAAAAGCCCGTGCCTTTCGGGCCGCGTTGTTTCGCGCGATTCCGTGTGAAATTCAAGTGAAAATCGCGCGAAGGGCCAGAAAAATCAACGCGATGCCGCGCCCGGTCCGGAGCGTTCCGACCCCCGCATTCCGCCGCCGGGCCGCAAGCGGCCCTTACAGCACCTTTCCGGGGTTCATCAGCCCCGCCGGGTCGATGGCCGCCTTGATCGCCCGCATCAGCTCCAGCGCCACCGGATCCTTGTAGTGGACCAACTCGTCGCGCTTGAGGATGCCGATCCCGTGCTCGGCGCTGATCGAGCCGCGCAGGGACACGGCGATGTCGTGGACGATCCGGTTGGCCTCCTCGCGCATGGCGTAGAACGGCGCGTCCTGCCAGCCGGACGGCCGCGACAGGTTGTAATGCACGTTGCCGTCGCCGACATGGCCGAAGGCGCAGATGCGGATGCCCGGGAC